>NZ_LIQT01000397.1 GCF_001418415.1 Streptomyces hirsutus | reverse complement strand
TCGAACCGGTGCTGAAGGAAGTGGCCGAGGAGTACCAGCGGGACTGTGCGGAAGCCGGTCCGGAGATCGATGTGGACCCGCACGGCTCGACCGCGGGCATACGCGAACTGGTGGCGGCCGGCCGGGAAGCGAAGGAGGGCTCACCGCCGATGGTGGCACTGTCGGACGGCCCCAAGCCCGACGGGCTGCCCGAACTGCGAGAGAACCCGGTCGCGGTGTCACTTTTCACCCTGGTCGTGAACAAGGGCGTCGGGGTGAAGAACCTGTCCACGGCGGACGTACGGCGGTTGTACCGGGGCGAGATCACGAACTGGAGCGAGCTCGGCGGGAGCGACGTGCCGGTACGCCTGGTCAGCCGGGACGCCAACTCCGGTACGCGGCAGGTACTGCAGCGTCAGGTGCTGGGGCGGGGGGAGACCGCCAACTCATCGGTCGACTGCCGGACCAAGGACGACTCCACGGCACCGGTCCTGCGCTGCGAACTCGACTCGACGGACCTGGTGTTGCGGACCGTCGCCGAACTTCCCGGTTCGCTCGGGTACAGCGAGTTCAACCGGGCCGCCGGCCAGGACGTGACCAGGCTGAGCCTGGACGGACGCGTTCCGTCCGTCGACGACCTGCAACACGGTGACCACACCTACTCGTTCCGTGAGATCGAGTACGCCTACACCTACGGACAGCCGCCGACGAACTCACTGGCGTCGAGCTTCCTGATGTACCTGACGCGCACCGTCGGCCAGGGCGTGATCCGCACCCATGGCCACCTCCCGTGTCACAGTCCAGGAGTCGAGCGCCTCTGCGCCGACCCCGGACTCTGAGCCCCGGCGCGCCGGGGAGCACTCACCTCGGCTCCGGCGGCCGCTGCCGGGGCATGTTCGGGCGGGTGGCCCCGGGCGCGGACGGGAAGCGGCCGTGGGGCTGTCCGGCCGACTCGGGGCGGCCCGTGCCCGCCGGCGCCCCCTGGATGCCCGGCGGCACGCTCGTGGCCGTACGGAATTCCATCATCCAGTCCGTCGTCTCGACCCGCACCAGCTCGCTCACGTCCTCCGAGAACCGCCGCAGCACCGACAGGCACCGCTCGGTCGCCTCGCTCGCGGTGCCCTCGGTCGGTCCCAGCACCTCGCGGACGCACTCCGACGCCCAGTCGAACTGGAACGCCTGGAGCCGCCGCTGCACGGCCTGAGCGGTCGCCACGTCCCGCATCCAGCCGGACGTCACCCCGAAGAACCGGTCCGCGGCCACACAGACGACCGCGAACAGCAGCGCCATGTACCCCCACGGGGCGACGCCGTCGGTCGCTCCGGTCAGATCCAGCAGCGGCAGCGCAGCCCCGGAGGCCGCCCCCGCCGCGGCCCCCGTACGCAGGACCCACGCGCACCGCCGTTTCCAGGCCCGGTCCGCGAGATACCAGGCGGCGGTGTCCAGCGCCCCGCGCTCCACCCACCGGTACAGCTCGTCCAGCCGGGGTGCGGGTTCGCCCCAGTCCCCGAGCGGGAACACCCGCCCGGTCAGATCGCCCGGCCGCAGCCCGGCCGCCCCCTCGCCGACCCCGTCCTGCGGACGGCCCTCGGGCTGCATCTCCGGCTGAACCACCCGCTACTCCCTACTGACCCCGGAACCCGGCCCCACTCGAATCCGAACCCGGACCCGACCCTGGCCTGACCCCTACTGGACTCCTGTGAGTCCCTGCTCGGCGCCTGTGCGGCTCCCGCTCGGGCGCCGGACGCGGACGTGCCGGACCCCTTCCTACCGCTCAACGGGTGGCCGGGTCGGGGGTTCGAGCGCCACTTCCACCCGGAAGGAGGCTGTGATCAGGTAGAGGACGCGAGGGTGACTCACTCGAAAGAGTGCTGGGGCGACGGCCGCCCGGACCACGTAGGCTCGTGCCGAACGGAAAAGTCGCGTAAGAGCGGACCGACCAAGGAGCTGAATCGTGATCCCCGGTGGTGGCCAGCCCAATATGCAGCAGCTGCTCCAGCAGGCCCAGAAGATGCAGCAGGACCTGGCCCGGGCGCAGGAGGAACTCGCGCACGTGGAGGTCGACGGCCAGGCGGGCGGCGGTCTGGTGAAGGCCACCGTCACCGGCGCCGGTGAGCTCCGCGCCCTGAAGATCGACCCGAAGGCGGTGGACCCGGAGGACACCGAGACCCTCGCGGACCTCGTCGTCGCGGCCGTCCAGGCGGCCAACGAGAACGCGCACAACCTCCAGCAGCAGAAGCTCGGCCCGCTGGCCCAGGGCCTGGGCGGCGGCGGCATCCCCGGTCTGCCCTTCTAAGACGGGCCGCGGGCCTCTACGGTACGTACTGAAAGAACCCAGGAAGGACGGCAGTCCGTTGTACGAAGGCGTGGTACAGGACCTCATCGACGAACTCGGGCGGCTGCCCGGCGTCGGTCCCAAGAGCGCCCAGCGGATCGCCTTCCACATCCTCCAGGCGGAGCCGACGGACGTACGGCGTCTCGCCCACGCCCTCATGGAAGTGAAGGCGAAGGTCCGCTTCTGCGCCACCTGCGGCAATATCGCGCAGGAGGAACTGTGCAACATCTGCCGTGACACCCGCCGCGACAACGCCGTCATCTGTGTCGTGGAGGAGCCCAAGGACGTCGTGGCCATCGAGCGCACGCGCGAGTTCCGGGGCCGCTACCACGTCCTGGGCGGCGCGATCAGCCCGATCGACGGGGTGGGCCCGGACGACCTGCGCATCCGGGAACTGCTGGCCCGGCTGGCGGACGGCACGGTCACCGAGCTGATCCTGGCCACGGACCCGAATCTGGAGGGCGAGGCCACGGCCACGTATCTCGCCCGCATGATCAAGCCCATGGGCCTGAAGGTCACCCGCCTGGCCAGTGGCCTTCCGGTGGGCGGAGACCTGGAATACGCGGACGAGGTCACCCTCGGCCGCGCCTTCGAGGGGAGACGACTCCTAGATGTCTGATGCCACGCTGCACATGACCGACCGGGATCCGGACGACTTCTCGGTCCAGATCGCGGATCAGGTCGAGAGCTTCCTGGTCGCCGTCACGGAGGTCGCCAAGGGTGACGAGCCGGACTCGGCGGTCCCCTTCCTCCTGCTCGAGGTCTCCCAGCTCCTGCTGGCCGGCGGCCGGCTGGGCGCGCACGAGGACATCGTCCCCGACGAGCGCTACGAGCCCGATCCGGGCCCCGAGGCCGACGTGGACGAACTCCGCGAGAACCTCGCCCGCCTCCTGGAGCCGGTCGACGTCTACTCCGAGGTCTTCGACCCGTACGAGCCCCGTACGGCGCCGGTCCCGGCCCGGATCTCCGACGACCTCACCGACGTCATCAGCGACCTCCGCCACGGCATGGTCCACTACCGCGCCGGCCGCACCACGGAAGCCCTGTGGTGGTGGCAGTTCTCCTACTTCTCCAACTGGGGCTCCACCGCCTCCGCGGCCCTGCGAGCGCTCCAGTCGGTAGTGGCCCACGTCCGCCTGAACCAGCCCCTCGCCGCCCTGGACGGCCTCGACACCGATCAGGGCATGGGCGACGACACCCTGGAGATCGAGGCGGGCAGAGTGATGGCGGAGGAGATCGGCACCCCGCTGGGCATGCGCTCGGTCACATAAACGCGTGGCTCCTGGTATTGCCGGACGTGCGCGCCGAGAGCGTGTGCCGTGCTGAAAAGCGTGAACACTCAGCAGGCAAGTGTCATTTAAGCGCTCAAAAGAGCGCTATGTGGACAGTGGCGGCCGAAGTGTTCACGTTGGGGTGGGTGTGCCGCATGGACGACAGCGTGTACGTCGGCAACGCGGGCAAGGACGCGGTGCTGGACCGGGACTGGATCCTCGGGCACTTCAAGGACGCCGGCGACCCGCGCCACAGCGAGGCAGTGGAGATCACATGGGGTGTCCACCCCCATGGCGACGAGCGACTGCAGTGGGTGAAGGCCGAGGAACGCACAGCTCTCCTGGTCCTCATCAGCGGCCGTTTCCGCGTCGAACTTCCCGGCCGTAGTGTTCTTCTGGAAGAGCAGGGCGATTACGTCATGTGGGGGCCGGGAGTCGGCCACTCATGGTCCGCGGAGGAGGAGTCGGTGGTGCTGACCGTCCGCCGGCCCTCCGTGCCCGGCTACGCAGTGACAGAGGACGGGGAGGCATGATGAGCCGATACAGCACCTGGGCAGAGGTCAAACGCAGGCTCCGGGAGAGCCGGCCCGAGGTGTCCGACGCCGAGTGGGAATCCCGCAAGCACGCCGCACGCGCGGCGACCGGGGCCTACGTGGCCGGACCTCCCCTTCGCGTGAGATCCGCGAGGAACGAGGGCCGACGCGGGAATTTCCCAGGTCAGGGCCCCCAGACCAGGGCCCCCGGGCCAGGATCACGGTGACGATCGAATACCGCGACCGAACGGCGGGGCCGGTGGTTCACTGCTCTCCGGTGTCGGGGGCTCCGGCGGCACGCAGGGCGTCGACGATCCGCGCGTAGTCCCCGGCCCGCTCCGGGTGCCTCTCCGCGCCCGCGCGTGCGCTGCCCAGCGCCCTTGCCGTCGGCTCGGCACCACGGCCGAGCAACTGGAGCACCGCCTCCGCCTGACCGAAGGAGGCCGACCACTCCAGCGCCGACTTGCCCTTCATCGACCTGTCGTCGATCTCCGCCCCGCGGTCGAGGAGCAGGGCGACGGTCTCCGCGCGACCGTCGCTCGCCGCCACCAGTAGGGGTGTGTACGGGATCCCGGCCTGCGGCCCGATGGAAACTCCGGCGTCGAGCAGCACCTCGACGATGGCCGTGTGCCCGAGCCTCGCGGCGTGGGTCAGCGGGGTCAGGTCGTGGTAGTGCCCGGCGTGCCCCGCCGTGTCGGCGCCCGCCGCCAGGAGCAGCCGGACCATGCCGACGTGGCCCGCCTCGATCGCCAGATCCAGTGCGGTCCGCGCGTCGTCGTCGAGCGCGTTCACCGGGACGCCCGCGTCCAGCAGTCGGGTCACCCACTCCACGTCACCGTCCTTCGCCGCCCGCGGCAGTTCGTTCGAACGCGGTGCGGGCGGCCTCTTCCGGGGTCTTCTCATGCAGTGATCATGCGATGCCGGAGCCCAGTACCGCGCTCAGTTTTGCCGCGCACACGTACGGGGCGGCCGGCGTCGGCGCGCTGTACCAGCGGAGCGGCCAGGTGTTGCCGTCCAGCGCGGGGATGCCGATGTAGGTGACCGTGCGGTCGCCCCGGCCGCCGAGCCGCTGCACCCCGAGCGGCCAGTCGTACAGATGCGCGGCTCCCGGCGGAAGCAGGAAGTACACCCACCGTCCCCGTGCCGCCTCGCACACGATGGGCCCCGCGTCCTCGTCGGTCGCCTCGATCAGGTGGTCAGCGACCAGTTCCCCGTGCAGGCCCTCGATGCGTACGGCGTCGAAGTGGACGCCGGTGACGTGGAGCCGGTGGCCGAGGAGGGGGACCCATTCGGGGCGGTGAATCGCATTCATCATGGTCACACGGTGGTGCAGTCATCTCTACGCTCGGTAGTGACCGTGGGGTTACCCACCGGGGTGTATCGATCGGAGGTGGGTGCCGTGCCGGGCCAGTGCAACTCCCAGCCGCCTGTTGCCTGGCGGTACAGCGGCAATCAGCTGAAGCGCTGGCGGACCAAGGCGAACATCAGCCGGGAGCAGCTCGCCGAGGCCGCCAACTACTCGCCGGACACCATCAAGTCCATGGAGCAGGGGGTCCGGATGCCGACCCCGCGCGTGCTCGACGTCGCCGACGAACTGTTCCGCGCGGAGGGGATGTTGAGCGCGGCGAAGGACTACTTGCAGCGCGAGAGGTTCCCGGCGCGGGCGCAGGACTTCATGGAGCGGGAGAGGGAGGCGATCAGTTTCTGGTCGTACGAAGCGTCCCTTGTCCCGGGGTTGTTGCAGACCGAGTCGTATGCCCGATGGCTGATCGAGAACCGCCACCCGCCGTTGGAGCAAGGAACGGTGGAGGAGAGGGTCGCCGCACGCATGGAGCGGCAGACAATCCTCACGGAACGGAAGCCGCCGGTGTCCTTGAGTTTCGTCCTGTACGAGGCCGCACTGCGAAATCCCGTAATCGATGCTGAGCAACTGGCTCGGCTGTGGGAGGTGTCCCACCTCAGGAACGTCGTGTTGCAGGTATTGCCGTTCGACCGGGTCATCAGTGACGCGATCATGGGGCCGATGGTGCTGCTGGAAACGCGCGACCACGAGCGGTACGCCTTCACGGAGGGCCCGTTCGCCAGTGAGTTGTCGGCCGATCCGGGGGTTGTCAGCCGTGTGTCGGAGAGGCTTAGCCTGATCCGCACACAGGCACTCAGCTCCGCTGAGTCGGCCCGCCTCATCGAGGGGATGATGGATCGCCGTGACTGACCAGTTGAAGTGGTTCAAGTCCAGCTATAGCGACAACGAGGGCGGCAACTGCGTAGAAGTCGCCCTCGCCCCCACCATCCACATCCGCGACTCCAAGGCGACCCCGACGGGTCCCGAGCTCCGCGTCTCCGCCCCCGCCTGGTCGGCGTTCATCGCCGCAGTTCAGCCCGGAGCTTGAGCCCCGGGATTCGAGCTCTTCCCATGGGTTTTCTGGGTTTTCTGGTTTGGTTGAAATACCCAACCAACCAAGTCTGAAGGTGAATTGAGGCGGCGCACCTCGAATGGGTGACGTTTCGTGATCGGCTTGCGTCGGAGCGTGAAGCGGCTCTAGGTTCGCGGCGAACGAGCAAACAGATCGGCCCCGGTCGGTGCGCCAACACCGGCTCCGGGGCCTGACCTACGGAACGAATCGAGACTTCGACCGTGGCTTACGCCCACCCTAGTGCCGCCCTGCCGTCCCCGTCCCACCCCATGGCCAAAACGGGGTACGGGAAACGTCTTGCAGGTGACGAAGACCCGCACGCGGACGCCGACTTCGCACATCTGCTCCCGCGCGAGGCCGAGGTCGCCGTCTTCATCGACCACCTCGACACCGGCCACTCGATGGCCCACAAGGTCCTCGCGGCGGAGCACCCGCGCTACGGCCAGCAGGCGATGCTCACCTCACTGACCCGCATCACCGAGGCCGGCCACCTGCGCTGGATCAAGGAACACATCACCCTCGACGACCACACCATGCGGTGGGTCACGCGTACCTACTGGTCGCGTACCCGCAGGTCACCGGAGTGGTGGGCGCAGTTCGCGCGAGAGCGCCACGGCAAGGACGTGACCCGGGACCACCAGCCCGGCCTGGCTCGTGTCGAGGACGGGGTGACCATCGACGTACCGGCTGCCTGCGCGTCCGACATCGAGCCCGAACCCGAGATCGGCATTGAGCCCGAGGTCGAGCCGGAGGCCCAGCCGGACAGCGCCGCGTACCGCGTCCTCGCCGGACTGCGTGCCGCCGACGCCCGTCTGCGGCTCACCGAAGGCGACTGCCGCTCCCTCGAACCTCTCGCCGAGGAGTGGCTGGCCCGCGGCGCGACGTCGCACGACATCACCCGAGCCCTCACCGACGGGCTCCCGCCCACTGTCAGCAACCCGGGCGGATTCGCCCGCCGACGACTGGAGTCGAAGATGCCTCCGCAGCAGAGCGAACCGCGCGCCCGCGTGACCCGCGTGATCATGGCCTGCGCCACCTGTGACCAGGACGAACGCACGGTGAAGATCGACCGGGGCGTCTGCGAGAACTGCCGTCAGGAGCTCCCGGACGAACCGGTGACCGACGAGGACATGGTCAAGGAGATCGAGGAGATCGCCCACCTGGGCACCACGTCCGCGTTCTTCCTCAGGAAGAAGCTGGAGCGGCGCACGGGCGGGCCCGTGCCCGACACCTTCCGCCCGGTGCCCATCGAGGACCGCGTCTTCTATCACTACCGGGACAACCGCGACCGCATCGCGAACGGCCTCCCGTCCAGGCGCTGGAACCCGTGACCACGACACCTCGCGCGCTCGCCCGTGCCCCTCCGCGCGCCCGTGGCGCCGACGAGGACAGTGGATTACGTTCGTAATATGGCAGAGAAGGCGAAGTTCAGCGTGAGTATCGATGCCGAGCTCGGAACGGCGCTGCGGCAGTACGCCGCCGCCGAGGACGAGCAGATCTCGGCGGTGATCAGCCGGGCACTGGAGCAGTACCTGGACGACCGTCGTCTGATCCGCGCCGGCCTGCGGGCGATGGCGGACTACGAGGCGGCGCACGGGCCGTTCGCCGAGTCGGAGAGGGCCGAGGCGGACGACTGGGCGGCAGGCCTTTTCGAGCGCGCCGGTGAGCAGCGACCCGGTGAGGAGCGGCGCAGCGCATGAGTCACGTGGTCTACGACAGTGGCGCGCTCATCGCGGCCGCGAAGAACGATCGGCGATTCCTCGGGCGCCACAAGGCGCTGCTGTTGCGCGGGGACATCCCGCTCGTTCCGGCCGGTGTGCTGGCGCAGTGCTGGGACGAGCGCGCCTCTGCGTCGATGCTGCACTGGACGCTGAGCGGCTGCCGAGTGATGCCGTTGACGGAGTCCGGCGCCAAGGCGGCGGCCGTGCTCTGCCAGAGGAACAAGACCTCCGACGTCATCGACGCCGGCGTCGTCCTCGCCTCCATCGCCTACGACGAGGCGCCGATTCTCACCGATGACCTGGGCGACATCAGGGCATTGGCCGCCTGCGCGGGCCGGGAGGGCATTGTCGTCGAGCGTCCCTGAGGGTGTGACGCAGGTCGCTTTTCCGAGTGGTCGGTCCCGGGCTGGGCATGAGCCCCCTGCGCGGGTGCCCGGAAGTCTCACGATGCGATATCGAGAAGGCGTTTTCCGGGTGCTCGATAGAATGAGCCGACCGGGCTGGGCACACCTGTGCGCACAGCGTGGGACAACGACGGAATGAGCGAGGAGCGCACGTGGGCCTTGTCGTGCAGAAGTACGGAGGCTCCTCCGTAGCCGATGCCGAAGGCATCAAGCGCGTCGCCAAGAGGGTCGTGGAAGCCAAGCAGAACGGCCACCAGGTGGTCGTCGTGGTTTCCGCGATGGGCGACACGACGGACGAGCTGATCGATCTCGCCGAGCAGGTATCCCCGATGCCTGCCGGGCGCGAGCTCGACATGCTGCTGACCGCGGGAGAGCGGATCTCCATGGCCCTGCTGGCCATGGCGATCAAAAACCTGGGCCACAACGCCCAGAGCTTCACCGGCAGCCAGGCGGGTGTCATCACCGACTCGGTCCACAACAAAGCCCGCATCATCGACGTCACGCCCGGCCGGATCCAGGCCTCGGTGGACGACGGCAACATCGCCATCGTCGCCGGTTTCCAGGGCGTCAGCCAGCAGGGCAAGAACATCACCACGCTCGGCCGGGGCGGCTCCGACACCACCGCGGTGGCCCTGGCGGCCGCCCTCGACGCCGAGGTGTGCGAGATCTACACCGACGTCGACGGCGTGTTCACCGCCGACCCGCGGGTGGTGCCGAAGGCCCGGAAGATCGACTGGATCTCGACCGGCGACATGCTCGAACTGGCGGCCTCCGGGTCGAAGGTGCTGCTCCACCGCTGTGTGGAGTACGCCCGCCGGTACAACATCCCGATCCACGTCCGCTCGTCCTTCAGTGGACTGCCGGGTACGTGGGTCAGCAGTGAGCCGATTCAGCGAGGGGACAAGAAGGTGGAGCAGGCGCTCATCTCCGGTGTCGCGCACGACACCTCCGAGGCCAAGGTCACGGTCGTCGGTGTGCCGGACAAGCCGGGCGAGGCGGCCTCGATCTTCCGCACGATCGCCGACGCCGAGATCAACATCGACATGGTCGTGCAGAACGTGTCTGCGGCCTCCACGGGCCTGACGGACATCACGTTCACGCTGCCGGAGACCGAGGGCCGCAAGGCCATCGACGCCCTGGAGAAGAACAAGGGCGCCATCGGCTTCGAATCCCTGCGCTACGACGACCAGATCGGCAAGATCTCCCTGGTCGGCGCCGGTATGAAGACCAACCCCGGGGTCACGGCCGACTTCTTCACCGCGCTGTCCGACGCGGGCGTGAACATCGAGCTGATCTCGACCTCCGAGATCCGCATCTCGGTCGTCACCCGCAAGGACGACGTGGACGGTGCCGTCCGCGCCGTGCACACCGCCTTCGGGCTGGACTCCGACAGCGACGAGGCCGTCGTCTACGGGGGTACCGGCCGCTGATGACGCGGTCCGGGCGACCGGCGCTCGCGGTCGTGGGAGCGACCGGAGCCGTCGGCACGGTCCTGCTCCAGATCCTGTCCCAGCGGGCGGACATCTGGGGCGAGATCCGACTGATCGCCTCCCCGCGCTCGGCCGGCCGCAAGCTGACCGTGCGCGGCGAGGAGACCGAGGTCGTGGCGCTCACCGAGGAGGCCTTCGACGGGATCGACGTCGCGCTGTTCGACGTCCCCGACGAGGTCGCCGCGCGGTGGGCGCCCGTCGCCGTCGCGCGGGGCGCGGTGGTGGTCGACAACTCCGGTGCCTTCCGCATGGACCCGGAGGTGCCCCTCGTCGTCCCCGAGGTCAACCCGCACACCGCGCGGATCCGCCCGCGCGGGATCCTCGCCAACCCGAACTGCACCACCCTGTCGATGATCGTCGCCGTGGGTGCGCTGCACGCCGAGTTCGGGCTGCGCGAGCTGGTCGTCTCCTCGTACCAGGCGGTCAGCGGGGCCGGGCACGCGGGCGTGCGGACCCTGCGGGAGCAGCTCTCCCTGGTCGCGGGCACGGAGTTGGGGACCGGACCCGGTGACGTACGCCGGGCCGTGGGGGACAACACCGGGCCGTTCGCGGAGCCGGTCGCGCTGAACGTCGTGCCGTGGGCCGGGTCGCTGCGCGAGGACGGCTGGTCCTCGGAGGAGATGAAGGTCCGCGACGAGTCCCGCAAGATCCTCGGCCTGCCCCGCCTCCCGGTCGCCGTGACCTGCGTACGGGTGCCGGTGATCACCGTGCACTCGCTCACCGTGCACGCCCGCTTCGAGCACGAGGTCACCGTCGACGGGGCCCGCGAGATCCTCGCCACCGCGCCCGGTGTCGTGCTGTACGACAATCCCGCCGCGGGTGAGTTCCCCACGCCCGCCGACGTCGTCGGCACCGACCCGACCTGGGTGGGGCGGGTACGCCGTGCACTGGACGACCCGACGGCGCTCGAGCTCTTCGTCTGCGGCGACAACCTCCGCAAGGGCGCCGCCCTCAACACCGCGCAGATCGCCGAGCTGTTGGCGGTGCCGGACCGGCCCCGACCTTCCGGATCGTAAATAATCCGTGGTCACTGCATTTGCTTTGTAGGATCCGTTCAAGTGATGTGAACGGGTCATGTGTCTCGGATCTCTTGATCCTGACCGGCCCGCGGTCGAGGATTTATCTTTCGCCCCACGCAACCGTGCGCGGGGCGGAGAGCGTCTCTGCGGGCATCCCCTTCGGGGCGCGCTCGGGGACGAGGCGGTCTTTTCCGGACGTGGGGACGTCCGGAGTCGGACGTGGGGACGTCCGTTCATATGAGGCATAGGGGAAGAGCGGGACGCATGAGGGCATTCGGTGTGCTGTCGTTGGTGCTGCTTGGCGGGAACGGGGCGCAGTCGTCGCGGGACGGCGTACGGCCGGCGCGGGGCGGTGATCGGCGGGGCCCGGACGATGCCGACCGGTCTGTCCCGGGCGCCGTAAACACGACGCCCGACGCGTACAACCCTCATGGGGGGAAGCGTGTCCAACTGGCGTGGCTGAGGTACTCGACTTCGCAACGCCGCGCGGCCCGGCTCTACGCCCGCCCCGCCAGGCTCTCCGACCCCGCAAGGCCGGTGCGTCCGGTGGCATGCCGGTGATCGCGCCGATGCCCGCAGCGCGGCCTGCCCGCATACCCAGTCAGCGTGACGGCGGTGCCGACGACGTAGTGGCGGCCGGCACGACCGTCGACCACCTCACCGAGACCTACCGCGCGCACTACCGCTCGCTGCTGGGCCTCGCCGCGCTCCTCCTCGACGACACCGCCTCCTGCGAGGACGTCGTCCAGGAGGCGTTCATCCGTGTCCATTCCGCCCGCAAACGCGTCCGGGACCCGGAGAAGACCCTGGCGTATCTGCGTCAGACGGTCGTCAACCTCTCCCGTTCCACGCTGCGCCGCCGCATCATCGGCCTCAAGCTGCTCTCCAAGCCCATGCCCGACATGGCGAGCGCGGAGGAAGGCGCGTACGACCTGCTGGAACGCGACTCCCTCATCAAGGCGATGAAGGGGCTCCAGCGACGTCAGCGCGAGGTGCTGGTGCTGCGCTACTTCGCCGACATGACCGAGGCACAGGTGGCGTCGACGCTCGGCGTTTCGCTGGGCTCGGTGAAGGCGTACGGCTCGCGCGGGATAGCGGCGCTGCGGGTGGCCATGGAGGCGACGGTATGAGCGCCGGGAAGGACGCCCGCGGCGAGGACGTGCGCGGCGAGGAGCGCGAGCAGGAGGGGCGCGGGGCGGAGGAAAGCACGCCCGTGCGCCCCCCCGGGAGCGAACAGCGCGAGCCCGAGGACGACGAGCGGGAACCAGAGGAAAGCGAACCCGAGGAACAGGAGCCCGAAGTGCGTGCGGCCGGGGAGCGCGAACTCGAAGAGGACGCGCCCGAGGAGCGGACGGCCGAGAAGCGGACGGCCGAGGAGCGGACGGCTGAGGCGCATGCGTCCGAGGACACGTCCGAGTCCGATGGCACGTCCGAAGCCGAGGGCGTGACCGAGGCCGAGGGCCCGGCTTCCCCCGGCGGGGACGGGCCGCCCGTGCAGCGGGGGACGGCGTCACCGCGCGGACAGCAGACGAAGCAATCGCACGCTGGGAACGGAACTGTGAACGACGGCAGCGACCGCAACGCCGGCCAGGACACCCAAGAGCCCGAACAGGAAGACGGGCAGGAAGACGGGCAGGAAGCCGGCCTGGACGAGCTGGAGCTGCGCAGCCTGCTGCACAGCTCGGTGCGCGTGGTGGAGCCGAGCGAGGGCTCGCTGGAGTACCTGCGACGCGCCGTGCCGGCCCGCCGGGCACGCAAGCGGCAGATCCTCGTCGGCGCGGCGGCCACCGTCCTCTTCGTCGGCACGGCCGTACCGGCGCTCGTCCACGTCTCCCGGTCCACCGGCCCCGACGCCCGCCCGTCCACCGTGGGCCACGCCTCGCAGGCGCAGGGCGGCACCGGCGAGGGCAAGGGCCCCGGCGGTGGCGAGAGCACGTCGGGCGGCGCCTCGGACCAGGTCGAGAAGGGCCGGAAGGACGGCGGGAAGGGCGAGGAGAAGGAGAAGGGCGCCAAGACCGGGACGAGCACCGGCGTGACGGAGGGGGCGGGCCCCTCGGCGAGCGCCGCCTCGGGGTCACCCGTCTGCACGGCCGCACAGCTCGGGCAGGCCGTCGCGAGCAGCGGCGCCCCCGACTCCACCGGCGCGGTCTACGGCTCCTTCCGGGTCGCCAACGTGTCCACCACCGGCTGTACGGTCGGCGGCCCGGGAAGCCTGGGCGTGACGCCGCTGGGCGCGGCCGACGCCACCAGGGTGGGCTTGGCCCGGCACATGGCCGGGGACGCGGCGGCGGGTCTGCCGGACCCGTCCCTGGAGGCCGGGCAGCTGGTGCTCAAGCCGGGTGAGTCGTACGACGTGAAGTTCGCCTGGGTGCCCTCCGAGCCCTGCCCCATCAACAACGGCGGGGGCAGCGACAACGGCGGTACCGGCGAACCCTCGCCCGATCCCAGCCCTTCCGAGGAACCGACGGTCGACGACGGCACGTCCACGGGCGGCGACACGGGTGCCCTGACCCAGCTCCTCAGGACGGACGGCACCGCCGACGGCAGTGTGACGCTGACGTACACCCCGGCGTCGGGAGCGGGCACGGCGACCGTCACGGTGTCCAACGCCTGCGCGGGGACCGTCTACTGGACGGGACTGCTGCCGACCACGGTGAGCTGACCGGGACCGCCCGTCAGACCCCTGACGGGCTCGGCTGGTCCTGCTGGTCCTGCTGCCGGCCCGGCTCGGGCTTCGCTTCCTCGTCCGGGACCAGGCCCAGTTCCGTGTCCCGGACGAGTTCCGCCTCGCGGCGCACCAGCCGGAACCACATGAAGATCACGAAGCCCACGAAGGCGAACCACTCGGCGGTGTAGCCGAGGTTCTGGAAGGCCTTGAGGTCCAGCCCGGTACCGCCGGGCGCGACCGCGGGCACCGCCCGCATCCCCGAGTCGCCCTGGGTGAGGGTGATCCACGCGTCGTACACGTCGTGGGGCACCAGGTTCACCAGGGAGGCCGAGCTGATCGCGCCGGTCTGTCCCTCGGGCAGGCCGCTGAGCGCGGTGACGCCGTTGCTGCCGGGCGTCTCGGACGCCTGGAGCGCCCCGGTGACGGTGACCTCGCCGTCCGGCGGCGCGGGCGTGCCGGCCGGCTTCGGGTCGCCGGGCAGCCAGCCCCGTACGACGGGCAGCACCTTGCCGGTGTCGGTGTGCAGCAGCGTCAGGACGTAGTGGCCGGGTTCGCCGTCGAGGTCGCGGTGGGGCACGAGGAACTGCTCCTCGTAGCGGCCGCTCGCGGTGGCCTGCCGGCCGGAGGTCTCCTTGGTCACCGGCAGCAGCGTGTCCAGCGGCCGGGCTTCCTCCTGCCGGCCGGAGGCGACGTTCTCCTCGGCACTGCGGTGGTTCTCGACGCGGTCCTCGAACCGGCCCAGCTGCCATGAACCCATGAAGATGCAGAAGGGGATGGCGAGCAGCACGAAGACATTGATCCCCCACCATCGGGGCGTCAGCAGAAACCGGTACACCCCCCCACCGTACGGTGCCGCCCCCGGAAACCGGCCCGCGGGGCCGCCCTGGAGACCCGTGATCCCACCGGTGGTCCACCGGTGATCCCGGGTGATCCCGGCGGCTGTCCACAGGCCGGGGAGCTCGGTTGTCCACAGGCTGGGGGTCTCGGCGGCACGACACCCGCCGGGACGGGCACTATGGGGCCATGACTGAGAGCAACGGGTCCGGCGCACCGGCGGGGCGGACCGACCGGACCGAGCGAGTACATCAGGGCGAACAGATGCCCGACTGGGAGAAGCGCTTCCGGGCACCCCGGGTGTCCCTGCCCGACTGGGCGGAGGACGCCCCCGACCGTTCCCTGTTCGTGTCGAACGCGACGGGGACGTACGAGCTGTATGCCTGGGACCGGTCGACCGGTGAGCAGCGCCAGGTGACGGCCCGGCCCAACGGCACCACGGACGGCGTGCTCTCACCCGACGGCGAGTGGATCTGGTGGTTCGACGACAAGGACGGCGACGAGTTCGGCGTCTGGCGCCGCCAGCCGTTCGCGGGCGGTCCCGACGAGCTCGCCGCTCCGGGGCTGGACGCCTCGTACCCGGCCGGTCTCGCCCTCGGCCGGGACGGGAGGACGGCCGTCGTGGGCCGCTCCACGGACGAGGACGGTACGACGATCCACCTGGTGCGGACCGTCCCACGAGCCGAAGGGGCCGAGGCGCCCGCGAAACCGGTGGCGCCGGTGGAGATCTACCGGCACCGTGAGTCGGCGGGCGTCGGGGACCTCTCGCACGACGGTTCGCTGATCGCCGTCGAACACACCGAGCACGGCGACGCGATGCACTCGGCGCTGCGCGTGCTGCGCCCCGACGGCACCACCGTCGCCGAGTTGGACGACACCAAGGGCGGCACCGAGGAGCTGGGCCTGGAGGTGCTGGGCTTCGCCCCCGTGGACGGTGACACGCGTCTGCTCATCGGTCATCAGCGGCGCGGCCGCTGGGAGCCCATGGTGTGGGACGTGGCGACGGGCGAGGAGACGGACCTCTCCCTGGAGCTGCCGGGCGACGTGAGCGCCGAGTGGTTCCCGGACGGCACGGGCCTGCTCATCGCGCACGGCTTCGAGGCCCGCAGCGAACTGTTCCGCTACGACCTGGCGGGCCCGGAGCTGGTGGAGATCGACACCCCGCCCGGCACCGTCTCGGGCGCGACCGCCCGGCCCGACGGCAGCGTGGAGTACCTGTGGTCGTCGTCGGCCCAGCCGTCGGCGGTCCGCTCCACGACCGGCGAGGTCGTCCTGGACCCGCCGGGGATGCGCTCGCCCGGTTCGGTGCCGGTGGAGGACGTCTGGGTGGAGGGCCCCGGGGGCCGCATCCACGCCCTGGTCCAGAAGCCCGAGGGCGCGACCGGCCCGCTGCCCACCGTCTTCGACATCCACGGCGGTCCCACCTGGCACGACAGCGACTCCTTCGCCGCCGGCCCGGCCGCCTGGGTCGATCACGGGTACGCGGTGGTCCGCGTCAACTACCGGGGTTCCACGGGCTACGGCCGCGCCTGGACCGACGCCCTGAAGCACCGGGTCGGACTGATCGAGCTGGAGGACATCGCCGCGGTCCGCGCGTGGGCGATCGACTCGGGCCTCGCGGACCCCGACCGCCTGATCCTCACCGGCGGCTCCTGGGGCGGCTACCTCACCCTGCTCGGCCTGGGCGTCCAGCCCGACGCGTGGACACTGGGCATCGCGGTCGTCCCGGTCGCCGACTACGTCACGGCGTACCACGACGAGATGGAAGCGCTGAAGGCGATGGACCGCACGCTGCTCGGCGGCACGCCCGAGGAGGTGCCCGAGCGGTTCGAGGCGTCCTCCCCGATCACCTACGTCGACCAGGTGAAGGCACCGGTCTACATCTCGGCCGGAGTGAACGACCCCCGCTGCCCGATCCGGCAGATCGAGAACTACGTCCACCGCCTCCAGTCCCGCGAGGCCCCCCACGAGGTCTACCGCTACGACGCGGGGCACGGCTCCCTGGTGGTCGACGAGCGGATCAAGCAGGTCCGTCTGGAACTGGACTTCGCGGAACGGCACTTGGGGATGAAGACGGAGACGGAGCCGAAGACGGGGGCGGAGGCCGGGAAGCAGGACTGAGGCCGGGAGCAGGGCTGAGGGAGCGCGACGCGGGGCTTCCCGGGCTCCGGCCCGGGGAGCACCGGCCGGTCACGTCTCCGGCCGTCCGGGTCATGCCACCGGCCGTCGCCCCCGGCCGGTCACCTCCTCGGCCGGTCACCTCCCCGGCCGGTCCCTTCCCCTGCGCCCGAGCAGTTCCGCCAGCCCTCGCCGGGTGGCGCCCAGCACCACCCGGTCCTCGTTCCGCAGGACGTAGGTATCGGGCAGGTCCCAGACCAGCCCCGACGGCCCCGACGGCTCCCCGGCCGCCGTGGCGCCGCCGGTCCCGGGACCGGTTCCCGTGCCGGCACCGGGACCGGCGGCGTTTCCGGAGCCGTTCCGGATGCCGCTCCCGTGCGCGACCGGAGCCGCCGCCCGGGTCGCCGCCGTGTCCAGGGCCAGCACCCGCCACGCCCCGGCCCGGAACGCCTCGCCGACCGTCTTCCCCTCCAGCTGCGGATGCCCGCCCACGGTCAGCGCCGCGAACAGCAGCACCCGACGCTCGACCGGGATGGCTCCCAGGATCTGCCGGCCCATCATCGCCCCGGCGAAGGCGGGCGCGGCCAGGTGGGAGACGCTGCGGCTCCGGGTCACCGCGTCGGGGTGCGCGGCCCGCAGGGTGCGGTACACGGCCGTCGCGAACTCGTCGTCGTACAGCCGCAGGACGACCCGCAGGTCGGCGCGCAGGGCACGCCCGTACAGCACGGCCTCCAGGTTGGTGGTGTCGACGCTGGTGAGCGCGAGGAGCGCGTCGGCCCGGTGGATCTTCGCGGCCTCCAGGACGCCCTCCTGCGTGACGTCCCCGAGCACCACCGGTACGCCCAGCCGCCGTGCCGTGGCCATGCCCCGCGCCTCCGGGTCGGCCTCGACGCACACCACGGGGATGTGCAGTTCGCGCAGCCGGGTCAGCACCCGCGTACCGATCTTGCCGAGCCCGAGCAGCACCACGTGCCGGCTCAGCCCGCGCGGCGGCTTCCGCAGCGACGACACGGTGCGGAAGGTGCCCAGCGCCTCGAGGACCGCCGCCAGCAGCACCGGCAGCAGCAGCAACCCGACCAGCCCGGAGAGCAGTTGCAGGATCTGCCGGCCCATGGAGTCGTTGTGCGCGGGCTCGTTGATCGCGAAGAGGTCGAGCAGGGTGACGTAGGTGGCGTGCAGCGGGTGGTCGTCCGTGGCCAGGGTCAGTGTGACCGCCAGTGCCACCACCGCCGCCGCGAGACCTGCCAGTGACCACCGCAGTCGCTGCGAGAACAGCGAGGCGAACGGCGGAACCTGGGCCCTGACGGCGGGCAACGGCGGTCCGGAGTACGACACCTGCTCCAGCACCATCGTGCCGCGCCCGGTCGCCGCCGCGACGGCCGCCGCGTCGGGCAGCATCTGCGGCCCCTGGTCGCCGCTGTCCTCCGAACCCTCCGATCCGGCCGGGTCGTTGCTCGTCGCGGACAGCAGCGCCAGCGTGCACAGTCCGGGATCGGCGACCTCGCCGGGGCGCGGGGGCCGCCGTTCCACCGCGCGCAGCATCAGCCCGTCGGTGTCGACGATCTTGCTGGTGCCGACGAGCGCGGTGGCGACCAGGGCGGCGACCGTCTCGGGATCGGGGGCGGAACCGCGGTCGAGCTCGCGGACCTCTTCCTCGGCGTACTCCTCCAGCTCGCGCCGCCACCGCCGTACGGCCAGCCCGATCCGGTGCTCGATGCTCTCCGTCGCCCCGTCACGGTCGGCGAACTCCGCTGACTTCGAGGCCGGTTCGCGCCGCCAGGCGGTGTCGACCCGCTCGTCGGCGGCGGTGACGGCGCACAGCAGCAGGGCGCCCAGGCTCTCCACCAGAGTGTCGAGGAGCTCACTGGGCGTGCAGTCGAGCGGGAAGGCGCGCCACCGCTTGAGCGCGTCGCCGGCGAGTACGGTTCCGGCCTGTAGCCGGCCGCGCAGGCGCGCGTGCTCCTTGTCGTACGCCCCCTCGACGGCGGAGGTGAGCCGCAGCGCGGCGGCGTGCTGCGCGGCGGCGGCGCCGGCGAGTTCCGGCATGCGGGAGTTGAGGGAGTCGAGGATGCCGTGGGCGGTGCGTGCCATGACGTGCGCGCGGGCGGCGGGGTCCTGCGTCTGGTGGACGAGCCAGGTCCGCAGCGACGCCACGGCGGAGGCCGGCAGGAGTCCGCCGCCCCAGGCCGACTCGGGCAACTCGGGCACGGTGAAGCGCGGTACGTGACCGAGTCCGGCCTTGGTGAGGAGGGCGCCGTACTGCCGGGACACCTCGGACACGACCTGGTGGGGCACCCGGTCCAGAACGGTCACCAGGCTGACGTCGTACTCCTTGGCGGCGCGCAGCATGTGCCAGGGCACGGCGTCGGCGTAGCGGGCGGCGGTGGTGACCATGATCCAGATGTCCGCGGCGCAGATGAGTTCGGCGGCGAGGACGCGGTTGTCGGCGACGAGGGAGTCGATGTCGGGGGCGTCGAGCAGGGCGAGGCCGGGCGGGACGCTGTCGGCGGTCTCGATGCGCAGGACGCGCGCCGGGTTCTCTCCCGGGAGCAGCAGGTCGTCGAGTTCCCGCCGAGGGCCCCACACGCGCGTGAGGTCGGGCAGCACGCGCATCCCGCTGAACCAGTGGTGGTCCTCGGGGTGGCAGACGAGCACCGGGGTCCGGGTCGTCGGCCGCAGCACGCCCGCCTCGCTGACGCGCCGCCCCACGAGTGAGTTCACCAGGGTGGACTTGCCGGCCCCGGTGGACCCCCCTACGACGGCGAGCAGCGGCGCCTGGGGCTCTCTCAGTCGGGGCACCAGGTAGTCGTCGAGCTGTGCGAGCAGTTCGTCGCGGTTGGCACGCGCGCGTGAAGCCCCCGCCACAGGCAGCGGGAAGCGTGCGGCGGCGACACGGTCCCGCAGGGCGGAGAGTGCGTCGAGCAGCTGAGGCCGTACGTCCAAGGTCACCACATGTGAAGAATGCCCAATTTCATGGGAATTCTGAAGCATATGACCATGTCTGCGCGCCGATCGAACACAAGCGGATGGAAGGGACGACTGGGGCGCGTGCACAGCCCAGGCATAACGAGTGCACAACACCCGATGCGCGAGGGGTCAAAATCGGTGCACGATTCGTACCCGCCTGCGATTATCGGGACCGCTTCACCGAACCTCCACATCGAGCCACGGAGGCGAGGCGACCAGGGCAAGGACGCGGGAGCCCTATCCTTGTCCCCGGCAACGTCAGGGACCGGGGCCACCCGGGCACCACGACAGAGGCCACCACACCCGGCCCCCGTAGCTCAGTGGATAGAGCAGGCGCCTTCTAAGCGCTTGGCCGCAGGTTCGAGTCCTGCCGGGGGCGCCATCAGCCAGAACGCCCCAGAGGGGTCCTCCCCTCCAGGGCGTTTCGTGTCTCCGACGGCAACGCCGACGGCGACGGCCCCGTCACGGGCGTCCACAAGAGCACGACCCGAGGCATCGTGGCCCTGGTCTTCCGCTGCAAGCCCTCCAGCGGCACCGAACACACAGAGAACGAGTCGACAGTCGTCTCCGAGTCCGTCTGTCCTCAGGGCGAGCCCGGCAGGAGGCGGGAGTCGCCGGAAGAGTTGCGTGCGCGCTATCCGCAGATGGGCCATTCCTGGTCACCGGAGGACGACGCTCGTCTCCTTGCGCTTTATCAGCAAGGAGAGCGTGACTTCGACACCCTCGGGAAGCAGTTCGGCCGGAAGCCCAGCGCTGTCCGGTCGCGACTGGCCAAGCTCGGCCTGGAAAGCCTCGCCTGACAGGTACAAGGCCGAATGTCTGCGGCTGGGGCGGTCGGGCTTCACGGCTTCGGGCAACCGATTCGGGGCGAGCCTCCAAGATCATGGCCCGAAACCGGGCACTGACGGGCAGGCTCACATACCTGCCCGATCCGCAGGTCGGCGTAATGGGCCATGATCTTGGAGGCTCGCCCCGAAGCAGCTCCGGCCCAAAGCCGCTCCGTAAGTTGGTTGGCGGTCCGGAAGAGTGGGGTGTGGCTCTAAAGTCGCTTGCCCAAGTGGCTCCGGTGGAGTGGCCGCCCCGCTCTTCGGGACGCCTGGCCGCTGATTGAGATCTGCACAATTGATCGCTGTTTACGGAGCTGACGGCGGGTGTTCCTCGGGCCGAACGGCATGCTGCCTGAATCGAGGAGACGCACATGGCCGAGCAACTGACCCACCTCTGGGTCGGGATCGACGCCGGTAAGGCCTATCACTGGCTCGCCGCGGTCGACGGCGCTGTGCATGGCGTGCAGGGCGAGCCGGCGGCCGGCGCTCGCGGCCACCCAGTGTTCCGGAAGCTCGGAGGGGGCGTCGATCATCACTTCCTGATCGCCGATGACCTCCACGCCCGGCCGGCCGGCCGCGTACGCCGTCCCCTTCGGAGGGGTGCACGCCGTCCCGGAGGCTCGAGCCCTCGCACTGCCCGATCTCCCGGCCCGGGTGGAGCCCCACCGCATCATGACGGCCGTCCGGTCGAGGTCCGCCGCCCCCACTCGGCGCAGCAACCCCGGCACGTCGCCGTCGGCGTACACCAGCAGTCCCGTCCTGGCTCTCCAAGCCCCTCCCCGGAGCGTCGCCCTCGTGGTGGGCGCACCCCGGCCGCACGCACCGACGAGGAAGGCCGCTCGGCCTGTCCGCCGGCCCGGCCGGGCCGCCTCCGGGCCGACCGAGGCCCCCCGACGCCGACCGGTGGCGACCGACAGTGACGGGCCAGCCACGACAACGACAGGCGAAGCCCCGGTCACGACCGACGAAGCCCCCAGTTCAGAGGCCCCGGACGGAACGCGTTTCCTCCAAGGGGTGGCGGTGCGGCAAGATGGGGTGTATCTGCCCACTGCCAGTTTCAAGCTGCCGGACGGTTTCTCTTGGCTGAGTTCATTTACACCATGCGCAAGGCGCGCAAAGCGCACGGCGACAAGGTGATCCTCGACGACGTCACCCTGAGCTTCTACCCGGGGGCGAAGATCGGTGTCGTCGGCCCGAACGGTGCCGGTAAATCGACCGTTCTGAAGATCATGGCGGGGCTGGAACAGCCGTCCAACGGCGACGCCTTCCTCACCCCCGGTTACACGGTGGGCATCCTGCTCCAGGAGCCCCCGCTGAACGAGGAAAAAACCGTCCTGGAGAACGTCCAGGAGGGTGTCGCCGAGATCAAGGGCAAGCTCGACCGGTTCAACGAGATCGCCGAGCAAATGGCGACCGAGTACACCGACGAGCTCATGGACGAGATGGGCAAGCTGCAGGAGCAGCTCGACCACTCCAACGCCTGGGACCTCGACGCCCAGCTCGAGCAGGCCATGGACGCCCTGGGCTGCCCGCCCGGCGACTGGCCCGTCGCCAACCTCTCCGGTGGTGAGAAGCGCCGCGTCGCGCTCTGCAAGCTGCTGCTCGAGGCGCCCGACCTGCTGCTCCTCGACGAGCCCACCAACCACCTCGACGCCGAGTCGGTGAACTGGCTCGAGCAGCACCTCGCCAAGTACGAGGGCACCGTCGTCGCCGTCACCCACGACCGGTACTTCCTGGACAACGTCGCCGGGTGGATCTGCGAGGTCGACCGCGGCCGGCTGCACGGCTACGAGGGCAACTACTCCAAGTACCTCGAGACCAAGGCCACCCGCCTCAAGGTCGAGGGCGCCAAGGACGTCAAGCGGCAGAAGCGCCTCAGGGACGAGCTCGAGTGGGTCCGCTCCAACGCCAAGGGACGCCAGGCCAAGTCCAAGGCCCGTCTCGCCCGGTACGAGGAGATGGCCGCCGAGGCCGACAAGATGCGGAAGCTGGACTTCGAGGAGATCCAGATCCCGCCGGGTCCGCGGCTGGGCAGCATCGTCGTCGAGGTGAACAACCTCAGCAAGGGCTTCGACGAGAAGCTGCTGATCGACGACCTCAGCTTCACGCTGCCGCGCAACGGCATCGTCGGGATCATCGGTCCGAACGGCGCGGGCAAGACCACGCTGTTCAAGATGATCCAGGGCCTCGAGGAGCCCGACTCCGGGTCGATCAAGGTCGGCGACACCGTCAAGATCTCCTACGTGGACCAGAACCGCGCCAACATCGACCCCAAGAAGACGCTGTGGGCGGTCGTGTCGGACGAGCTCGACTACATCAACGTGGGCCAGGTCGAGATGCCCTCGCGGGCGTACGTCTCCGCCTTCGGGTTCAAGGGCCCGGACCAGCAGAAGCCCGCCGGTGTCCTCTCCGGCGGTGAGCGCAACCGGCTGAACCTCGCGCTCACCCTCAAGCAGGGCGGCAACCTGCTGCTCCTCGACGAACCGACCAACGACCTCGACGTCGAGACCCTCAGCAGCCTGGAGAACGCGCTGCTGGAGTTCCCCGGGTGCGCCGTGGTCATCTCCCACGACCGGTGGTTCCTGGACCGCGTCGCCACGCACATCCTCGCCTACGAGGGCGAGTCCAAGTGGTTCTGGTTCGAGGGCAACTTCGATTCGTACGAGAAGAACAAGATCGAGCGGCTCGGTGCGGACGCCACGCGGCCGCACCGCGCCACCTACAAGAAGCTGACCCGGGGCTGATCTCTTGCGGCACATCTACCGCTGCCCGCTGCGCTGGGCGGACATGGACGCGTACGGCCACGTCAACAATGTGGTCTTCCTCCGGTATCTGGAGGAGGCCCGTATCGACTTCCTGTTCCGCCCGGACAAGGACTTCCAGCAGGGGTCCGTGGTGGCCCGCCATGAGATCGACTACAAGCGGCAGCTCGTCCACCGGCACGCGCCCGTGGACATCGAGCTGTGGGTCACACAGATCCGGGCCGCGTCCTTCACCCTCACCTACGAGGTGAAGGACGGCGACCAGGTCTATGTCCGGGCCTCCACGGTGATCGTGCCGTTCGACTTCGAGGCGCAGCGTCCGCGCCGGATCACCCAGGAGGAGCGGGAGTTCCTGCAGGAGTACACGGACGACGGCGAGAGCAGGAGTGAAGCCGCCGCCGACGCCGATGAGGACGAGGCCGTCGCGGCATGACGGTGCTCCACCTCGCCGACGAGAGGGAGGCCGCGGACCTCGCGGCCTTCCTCTCCCGGCTGCTCCACTACGACCGTGGGGCCGCGGTGCGCCTCCAGGCGTCGGGCACCGCACTGGCCGTGTTCGGCCGGCCGCCCTCCTTCGAGGTGCTGGCCGTCCGCGCCGTGCGGCTGGCCAAGCCGTACGAGGACGGTATCGACGTCACCCTGGACGTGACCGTGTCCGCCGGTGAGCTGCTGGAGGCGGTGGACGAGACCGCTTCCACCGCAGCCGTGCCGGGCGCGGTGACCGGGCCGCCGTGGGCCGGGATGCTGCCTCCGCGAAAGGGCTGGCACGCCGAACCCGGGCTGCCCGCATCGGATTCCCTGCGGGCGCTCGTCGCCGCCGCGGTCGCCGAATTCAAGACGCGTACGGGCGAGTTGGCGCCCGAGTCGCGTACCCGGGCCGAACTCGACCGGATCGGGCGGGAGATCTGGTCCCGCACGGTCGCCCCGACCGACCTTCCGGTGCGGGCCGTGCACGCGGCCCAGTCGCTGGGGTTCCTGCGGACGGCGGCCACGTCCGCCGGTGCGGACGGCGAGTCCGGAGAACCGGTGCTGCTGGCCTCGGGCCCGTGGCTCCGGCTGCGGACGCCGTACGGGTCGATCGCCCTGCGGCGGGCGGGAGCGGCCGGGGCGCTGGGGCTCAGCGTGCGCTGAACCCCGGGGCGCTCCGGTCCGGAGGGTGTCTCAGTCCGGAGAGTTGATCATCGAGGCAGCCGCGTACGTGAGGTACTTCCACAGCGTCTGCTCGTGCTCCTCGGACAGGCCGAGTTCGTCGAGGGCGACGCGCATGTGTCCCAGCCAGGCGTCGTGCGCGGCCCGGTCGACCTTGAACGGCACGTGCCGCATCCGCAGCCGCGGATGGCCCCGGTTCTGGCTGTACGTGGTCGGGCCGCCCCAGTACTGGATCAGGAACAGCGTGAACCGCTCCTCGGCCGGGCCGAGGTCCTCCTCCGGGTACATGGGACGCAGCAGCGGGTCCCCGGCCACGCCCTCGTAGAAACGGTGGACGAGCCGGCGGAAGGTCTCCTCCCCGCCGACCTGCTCGTAGAACGTCTGCTCCTGAAGCGTGCCGCGCCGAATCTCTGTCACCCGTACATGGTCTCAGACAGCGCGGCATAGGCCTCAAGACCTAGGTCCCGCCGTTCTGCCCTTTGGTCCCGGTCCCGGGAGGACCGGCCCCGGGAGGACCGGGACCCCGTCCCGGCTCAGGGTCTCGTCCCCGTGTCGGTGCTCGTACTGTGGAGGCATGGGCGGGCATGCTGCTCAGCGGGACCTGGACGACCTCGCCGGCTCGGCGCGGGCGGCGCTGGTGCGCGAGATCGCCGCGCGCGGGACGTTCGACGCCGACCCCGTGTGGCGGGAGGCCTTCGAGGCCGTGCCGCGCCATCTGTTCGTGCCGTACTACTATGTGGGCGCCGTCGGCGGCTACGAGCGGCGGTGGGGTGAGGGCCCCGACCCCCGGGCGGGCGAGGCCTGGGTGCGCGGTGCGTACGAGGACATTCCGCTGGCCCTCCGGATGCGCGACGGCGAACTGCTCTCCTCCAGCAGCCAGCCGTCCCTCATGGCGGGGATGCTCGTCGCACTGGGTGTCCACGACGGCGACCGGGTCCTGGAGATCGGCACCGGCAGCGGCTACAACGCCGCCCTGCTCGCCCACCGGCTCGGTGACGACGACCTGGTCACCACCGTCGACCTCGAACCGGAGATCACCGAGTCGGCCCGCCGGCACCTGGACGCCGCCGGATACCACCCGGTGGTCGTCACCGGCGACGGCGCGCGCGGGGTGCCCGCACGCGCCCCCTACGACCGGATCATCGTGACCTGCACCCTGCCGTCCGTGCCCGGGGCCTGGCTCGCCCAGTGCCGGCCCGGCGCCCGCATCCTCGCCCCGTTCGCCACCGGCCTGATCGTCCTCACCGTGCACGGTCCGGGACACGCCGAGGGGCGGTTCCTGCACACGCCCGCCTACTTCGTACCCCTGCGCGGCGCGAACCGGTCGCGGGCGGTGCCGGCCGACGAGACCGGCCTGGCCGACGTGCCGCGCCGGGCCAGGGACAGCGACCTGTTCCGGTTCCTGCGGGCGCTGACCGCGGGCAGTATCGGGGCCGGGGAGGCGTACGAGGTGTGGCGGCGGGAGGGACGGCCGCAGCGCGATCGCTACGGCCTCACGGTCGGCGAGGACCGGTGCTGGGCGTGGCTGGACGACCCAGGAGGGCCGCACCGCTGGGTGCTGCCCTCCTGAACCCTGAACCCTGAACCCTGAACCCTGAACCCTGAACCCTGAACCCTGAACCCTGAAGCCTGGACCCCGAGCCCTGGGCGTGTCTCCGGACGGGGCGTCCCCGGCTCAGCCGCGGTGGATGGTGATCGTCGTCC
>NZ_LIQT01000396.1 GCF_001418415.1 Streptomyces hirsutus | reverse complement strand
GCGACCTCACCGATCTGCATGTGCTTGCCGTCCACGTGCCTGATCCGGCCCTTCTCGTCCATGTACCGCTCTGCTGGTCAGCCCGGAGGTGTGACCGGTCGGACGCACCCGATCCCTACTCTAACGTTAGGGTAGAGTCGCCGCCCGGCCCTTCTCCCGGCCCACCTCGGCCTCCGCACGAAACCGCCCCGTCCCGCCCTGCCCCCGCGCCGTCGTCGCCGCCGGGCCGGAGCGCCCGAGCACGACAGGTAATGCCCCCTTGTCCTCTCCCGCACTGTCCCCCGCCGCTCGGCTGCGCGCCGCGCGCCCCGACTGGCTGAACGATCCGAAGGTCTGGCGGACCGAGATCCTCGGCGGCCTCGTCGTCGCGCTCGCGCTGATCCCGGAGGCGATCTCCTTCTCGATCATCGCCGGTGTCGACCCGGCCGTCGGTCTGTTCGCGTCCTTCACCATGGCCGTCACCATCGCGTTCGTCGGCGGACGCCGGGCGATGATCTCCGCGGCGACCGGCGCCGTGGCGCTCGTCATCGCGCCGCTCAACCGTGAGCACGGGTTCGGGTACCTCGTTGCCGCGGTGCTCCTCGCCGGTGTCTTCCAGATCGTCCTCGGCGCGCTGGGCGTGGCGAAGCTGATGCGGTTCGTCCCGCGCTCGGTGATGGTCGGCTTCGTCAACTCGCTGGCCCTGCTGGTCTTCATGGCCCAGGTCCCCGAGATGCGGGACGTGCCCTGGCCGGTCTATCCGATGATCGTCGCCGGGCTGGCCCTGATGGTGTTCTTCCCGAAGGTCACCACCGTGATCCCCGCGCCCCTGGTCTCCATCGTGATCCTCACCGTGATCACGGTCGCCGCCGGGATCGCCGTACCCACCGTCGGGGACAGGGGGGAGCTGCCCTCGTCCCTGCCGGTGCCCGGCCTGCCCGACGTGCCGTTCACGATGGACACCCTCACCACCGTCGCCCCCTACGCCCTCGCCATGGCGCTGGTCGGCCTGATGGAGTCGCTGATGACGGCCAAGCTGGTCGACGACATCACCGACACGCACTCCTCCAAGACCCGGGAGTCGATCGGCCAGGGCGTCGCCAACATCGTCACCGGGTTCTTCGGCGGGATGGGCGGCTGCGCCGTGATCGGCCAGACGATGATCAACGTGAAGGTCTCCGGCGCCCGGACCCGCCTGTCCACCTTCCTCGCGGGCGCGTTCCTGATGGTGCTGTGCATCGTCTTCGGTCCGGTCGTCTCCGACATTCCCATGGCCGCGCTCGTCGCCGTCATGATCATGGTGTCGGTCGCCACCTTCGACTGGCACTCCATCGCACCGAAGACCCTCAGGCGGATGCCGGCCGGGGAGATCGGCGTCATGGTGATCACCGTCGTGTTCGTGCTCATCACGCACAACCTCGCCGTCGGCGTCGTCGTCGGCACGGTCACCGCCATGGTGATCTTCGCCCGGCGGGTCGCCCACCTCGCCGAGGTCACCGCGGTCGCCGACCCCGACGGCACGTCCGTCGTCTACCGGGTCACCGGCGAGCTGTTCTTCGCCTCGTCCAACGACATCGTCGGCCGCTTCGACTACTCGGGCGACCCCGACCACGTCGTCATCGACCTGTCGTCCGCCCACGTCTGGGACGCCTCCTCCGTCGCCGCCCTCGACGCCGTCGAGACGCGGTACGCGCAGCGCGGGAAGACCGTCGAGATCACGGGCCTGAACGAGCCCAGTGCCCGCCTCCACGACAAGCTCAGCGGGGAACTCGTCGGCGGTCACTGACGGACGGCCCCGGAACAGGACCTGCGGGAGGACCTGCGGGGACACCGGGGCCGGCCCCCGTCAGCCGAGACAGATCACCAGGAGACAGAGCTCGGAACCGGAACCGGAACCGGAATCAGAACCGGAGCCGGAGCCGGACGAGCCCGGTGACTCGGGCGCGGGTGTCGAGGGGACCGAGGTGCCGGGTTGCGATCCACTCCGGCCGTTCGGGCCGCCGCCTCCGCCGTTGCCGCTGTCACCCCCGTTGCCCGAGGAGTCCTCGGGCGGGGTCGTGGGGCGGGTCGCCGTACCGGAGCCGGAGCCGGAAGCAGAACCGGAAACGGAACCGGAGCCGTTGGAGTCCGAGCCCGTCCGTGTGCCCGAGCCGTCGGACGAGGGTGTGGTCCGTGACGGGGACGTGGCCGTCGTGGCGCCGTCCGGCCGGGTGCTCGACGCGGTGGCGGGCGCCGACGCGGTGCCGGTCGGCTGCCGGTGTGCGCCGTCGCCCGGGGCCGGCTGCGAGGGCCGCTCCTGGGAGCGCTGCGTGCCGGGCGGGCTCACGGACGGCGCCGGACCGCCGTACTGGTCCGCGGGCCCGTCCGCGCCGCCCATGCCGGACACCTCGGGTGCCGTGGCGGCCCGGGCACGGTCGCCGGAATCCCGGTCCATCGAGACGAGGGTGAGTCCACCGCCGACGAAGGCCACCGCCGTGGCGACCAGGGCGCGGCGCTGGGTCTTCCTCCAGCGGGCCAACTGCCGCCGCCGCGCCGCCCGCCCCGTGGGCGCGGACGCGGACGCGGGCACCGGATCCGGGACTTCCACGGCAGGAACCGGCGGCCCCGTACCGGCTCCTGCACCGATCCCTGGACCGGCTCCTGCACCGATCCCTGGACCGGCCGCGGTGCCGAGACCTGCCGCGGGTGCGGGTGAGGTCGCCGTGCCCGGGACGGTGTGACCGCCGATGACGCTCGGCGTGATGTCGGGGGCGTAGGCGCCGCATCCAGGGCACACGAGGGCGCCGTTCAGATGCCGACGACACGTGGAGCAGTAGTCCATCCGCTGTCTTCCCGGGTTGGCAGGCACCCGCCGGGCCGGGGACGGCCCGTTCGCGTCGTGCACGAGGGAGCGGGTGGATCAGGACAGCAACGCTAACGACACCCGCGAGCCGCTGTGTGCAGCCCGTGTGTCACTCCTGCGCACATTCTCTGCCCGCTTCGCGTGAATGCCGTGAGCATGTGCGTCAATCGGTGCGCAATACGGCCCGGAAAGAATGTCCTTCAATCAAAATCCCTTGGGAAAAAGGAAGTTGAGGGCCGCGTGCGGAGTCGATTTGGGCCGTCACGACCGGAAATCGGAATCGGCGGGAGTCGCTCACGTCGCGGAAATGGCAGGGCTGTTCCCGTGAAGGGTGCGGTTTGACGTTGCCGGGCCGTGCGGCGTTGGCTTGCCCACCACCTGGTCGCCACGCTGCACTCTCGCTTGGAAGGCACCTGATGTGAACCCCTGCACCACTCGCACCACCCCCGCACCCCGCACGATCCGGGGGCGTCGGGGCACCACTGCTCCGCTCGCCGCCCTCTCGGCCCTGGCGGTGCTCTCGCTCTCCGCGTGCGGTGCGGTCGACGCCCTCGGCGAGGACGACGGCTCCGTGTCGCCGGGCCGGCGCAACGACATCACCGTGGGCCTCCTTCTCCCCGACAGGGACACGGCGCGCTTCGAGGAGTTCGACCGTCCTCTCGTCGAGGAACGGGTCGGTGTCCTCACCGGCGAGGAGGGCAAGGTCGTCTACGCCAACGCCGAGGGCAGCACGGCCAAGCAGAGCGAGCAGCTCGGCCGCATGGTCGCCGACGAGGTCGACGTGATCATCGTGGCCGCGGTGGACGCCAAGGCCGTCGCACCGGACGTGGAGAAGGCCAGGAAGGCGGACATCCCCGTCATCGCGTACGACCGGCTGGCCGAGGGCCCGATCGACGCGTACGTGTCGCACGACAACGAACTCGTCGGCGAGGTACAGGGCCGTGCGATCGTCGACGCGCTCGGCAGCGAGGCGGAGAACCGCAAGGTCGTCATGATGAACGGTGAGCCCGCCGACCCGAACACCGCGCTGTTCAAGGACGGCGCGATGATCGAGTTGAACGGCAATGTGGACATAGCCGAGTCGTACGACACCGAGAAGTGGCTGCCCGCCGTCGCCAAGGCGAACATGAAGAAGGCGCTCAAGGCCGTCGGCGCCGAGGACGTCGCCGCCGTCTACGCGGCGAACGACGGCATGGCCGGAGCCGTCATCGAGGCGATGGAGGAGGCGGGCGTCTCCGACATCCCGCCGGTGACCGGGCAGGACGCCGATCTGGAGGCCGTGCAGCGGATCGTCGCGGGCACGCAGCACATGACGGTGTACAAGTCGTTCCTGCTGGAGGCCGGCGGTGCCGCCGAGATGGCGGTGGCCCTGGTCCAGGGGCGCGACATCCAGTTCGACTCGCTGACCGGTGAACGGGTCGACAGCCCGACGCAGAAGAACATCCCGTCGATGCTGGTGCCGGTGGTCGCCCTGACGCAGGACAACATCGAGGACACGGTGGTCCGGGACGGCGTCTACGACGTGGAGGACATCTGCACGGCGGAGTACCGGCCGGCCTGCGCGTCGATCGGCCTCACACCGTAGGGGACCGTAAGCACCGCGGGCGCCGTGGGCAGGACGGCGCCGGTCCGCTCACTGCTGGTCGGAGTACCCGATGTCTCCCACCGTCCAGGCGCTCACGTCGGCGAGCGCCACCCGGTACATGCCCCCCGTGTCCGGGATGCCATAGCTCCCCTGGAGGATCCGGGCGACGTGGAAATGCAGGTGGGAGGGGTGCGACGGCGCTTCGTCCCGGCCGGCCTCCGCGAAGGGGACGGCGAAGTGGCCGAGTCGAGCGGAGTCGCGCAACACCTCCGCCACGCGCTCCCGCCACAGGGCTTCGGGGGCCAGTCGGCCGGTGATGACGGCGCCGGGGATCACTACGGTGAGTGACATCTGGCTGTCCTGGTCCGTCTCGACCATCGCGGCGACGGCGACGAGCAGATCGTCAGGGTGTGACATGGTCGAAGAGCGTAGCCGAGCCCCGGCCCGGCCGGGTGATGCGGGTCCGGATCACTCCGACGTGGCGGCCGCAGGCCCCCGCGCCGGCTCCGGCCCGCCCGGTGGGTCGGGCGGGCCGGAGCCGGGAGAACACGCGACGTCGGGGCCGGCTGCCGGGGTCGGCCGTCAGGGCTGCAGGGGCATGCTCCAGCAGTTGGAGGTGGCCCGCTTGCCGGACAGCCGGTCGGTCAGCCAGTCGACGGCGTCCCCCTGGTCGGTCAGCAGCGGGGCGAAGTGGTTGAGCAGCGCGCTGCCGACGTCGGGGAGGACGACGGCCTTGTACGTGACGTCGGCGCCCTTGGCGCACCAGTCGACGGCGAGCCGGCGGGACTGCCCGTGCGGCACGAGGTTGTCGCTGACGCCGGTGACCAGCCGTACCGGGCCGGACGGCTTCATCGTGCCGATGAACTGCTTGTCCAGGAAGGCCTGGAGGGCGGGAGTGGCGGCGATGATGTCACCGAGGGACTTTCCGTCCGTGGTCCACTTGGTGCTTTTGGCGAAGCCGTACGTGAAGAGGGCGTCGCCGACGCACATCGTCGAGAGATCGGTGAGCGCGGCCTTGCCGGCGGCGTTCAGATGCGCCTCGGCAAGGGGCTTCAGCTCCGGGTCGGACTGGAGGAAGCCGTTCAGCGACCAGCCCAGCGCGCCCGCCAGTTCGCTGCCGTCGATGGCCTTGGTGACCTTGGTCAGATCGGCGGGCGGCGCGCCGGAGTAGGTCCCGGACAGGGTGACGTCGGGGGCGTAGGTGGACTGGAGTTCGGCGGCCGCCGCGGTCGCCCCGCCGCCCTGGCTGTACCCGTAGAGCCCGACCGGGGAGGCGGTGGTGATCGACGCGCCGCGGACCGAGCGGGCGGCGCGGACGGCGTCCAGGACCGCGTGGGCCTCGTCGACCCGGTTCACGTAGGTGTGCAGGCGGTCGGTCGCGCCCAGGCCGGCGTAGTCGGTGACGACCACGGCGACGCCCTTCGCGAGGAGGCGGTAGATCGCCAGGTCCTCGTAACCGACGGACACGGTCTCGCCGTTGAACCGCAGCGGATGCTCGAGCCCCATGGACGCGGCGCACTGGTCGCCCTGTCCCATGGTGCCGGGCGCCACCGCGACCAGGGGACGCGGACCGCCGCCCTTCCAGGCGGCGGACGGTTCGATGTACGCGCCGGTGACGGCGACCGGCTTCCCGTTCGAGTCGGTGGACTTGTACATCAGCCGGGTCGCGGTTCCCGGCAGCGGGCCCTTGAGGCTGGGCAGGCTCAGGGCCAGCGGGAGGGGCTCGCTGCGGAGGAGGGTGCCGTTGGCGTCGGGCAGGGACGCGGGCGGGGTGTAGAACGCGGGGATCGTGACACCCCGGGACACGACCTCGTCCGTCGCCGCGGCGGGGGCGGCCGCGAGGGCTTGGGCGCCGAGGCATGCCGCGGCGGTGACGGCGACGACCAGAAGCTTGGGGCGCGGGCGTGCGGGCATGGCGAACCTCCTGTGAAGCGGCTGTCAGGAAGCGGCCTCCGTGCCGGGGCGTCCCGTGATCGGCCCGGACGGGGAGGCGCGGTGGCGGAGCTACGGAGCTGAGCTGGGGGAGTGGGGGCTTCGGAGCTACGACGGCACGGCGGTGGGACTGCGGGGCGATGGGACGGCACAGCGGCAGGGCACAACGGCAGGGCACAACGGCAGGGCGGTCCGGCGGCGAGGTGGGGCACACGCGTCCCACGGGCTTGCCCACGCCGCTCGGCAGCGGTTCGCATTGAACTTACCTGTGGGTAAGTTACTCGTGGTAGCAGTAGGAAGGTTACGGTTCGGTAATGTGACGGCCGGTCCGGTGCCGCCCGCCGCCTGCGACCCGCCCCCCGCTTCCTGCTCGCCGACGCGTCGGGGCACCGGGGCACCGGGGCACCGGGGCACCGGACCCTGGGCCACCGGACCACCGGAGGGCGACAGCCTCGCCTTCCGGGAGCCGGGGAGAGGGCGGCCCGTCGGCGTTCCTCAGGGACACCGAAGACTTCTCCGAACGCGCGAGGCCGGGACGCGTCCGCGCCCCGGCCTCGTGATGATCGCGGTACTCACGGGCGCCCCTCGGCGCCCACGGAGTGACCGTTCAACTGCCCCTCAACGGCCCTTCAGCGGCCGCCCTTTCCCTTGTTGCCGGTCGCGCTGCGGCGGGCGGCCTGCCCGGGACGGCGGCTGCGCCGGCTCCGGGACGGGGAACCCGTGCGCGCGGGCTGGTTCTGGGCGGGCGGCGGAGTGAGGACGACGGGCACGCCCGACGGCGCCTGGGCTCCGGTGATGCGGTTCAGTTCGTCCCCGCCCGGACGTACCCGGGTGGTCTGCGGGGTGATGCCGGCGTCGGTCATCAGGCGGGACATCTCCCGGCGCTGGTGCGGCAGGACCAGCGTGACGACGGTGCCGGACTCACCGGCGCGGGCGGTGCGGCCGCCGCGGTGCAGGTAGTCCTTGTGGTCGCTGGGCGGGTCGACGTTGACGACGAGGTCCAGGTTGTCGACGTGGATGCCACGGGCCGCGACGTTGGTGGCCACCAGGACCGTGACGTGCCCGTCCTTGAACTGGGTCAGGGTCCGAGTCCGCTGGGACTGGGACTTCCCGCCGTGCAGGGCCGAGGCCCGCACGCCGACGGCCAGGAGCTTCTTGGCCAGCCGGTCGGCGGCGTGCTTGGTGTCCAGGAACATGATCACGCGTCCGTCGCGGGCGGCGATCTCCGTCGTGGTGGCGTGCTTGTCGTCGTCGTCCACGTGCAGCAGGTGGTGGTCCATCGTGGTGACCGCGCCCGCGGACGGGTCGACGGAGTGGACGACGGGGTCGTGGAGGTAGTTGCGCACCAGACGGTCGACATTGCGGTCCAGCGTGGCGGAGAACAGCATGCGCTGACCGCCGGGGCGCACCCGGTCGAGCAGGGCGGTCACCTGCGGCATGAAGCCCATGTCGGCCATCTGGTCGGCCTCGTCCAGGACGGTGATGGCGACCTGGTCCAGGCGGCAGTCGTCACGGTCTATGAGGTCCTTGAGCCGGCCGGGCGTCGCGACGACGACCTCGGCGCCGCCGCGCAGGGCGCTCACCTGCCGGCCGATCGACACCCCGCCGACCACCGTGGCGATCCGCAGGCGCAGCGCTTGGGCGTAGGGGGTGAGAGCGTCGGTGACCTGCTGGGCCAGTTCCCGGGTGGGGACGAGGACGAGCGCCAGCGGGTGCCGGGGCTCGGCCCGCTGCCCGGCGGTACGCGCCAGCATCGCCAGACCGAAGGCCAGCGTCTTGCCCGAACCGGTGCGCCCGCGGCCCAGTACGTCCCGGCCGGCCAGCGAGTTCGGCAGCGTCGCGGCCTGGATCGGGAACGGGGTGGTCACGCCCTCGGCAGTCAGGGCGGTCAACAGCCGCTCGGGCATGTCGAGTTCGGTGAACTTCTCGACCGGCGGCAGCGCCGGGGTGAGGGTGACCGGCGGCGCGAACTCCCCGCCGGACGCGGCGGGACGGCCTCCGCGGCCGCTGCTGCGTCCACCCTTGGCGGCGGCGCCGCGGGACGGACCGCCCTGGCGGCCGGCCGACCCCTGGGAACGGACGCGGCCTCCCCGCCCGGAGCCCGCGGAGCCCGCGGAGCCCGCGGCCTTGTCCGTACGGGAGCGGGACGAGCCGGTGCTGCCGGTGCTGTTGTTCGAACGAGCTGTGTGATTGCGGTTCATGCGGAACCTTCCTCGATGCGGCACGTATCGAGGAATTCCGCCCAACGGCGAGGTGCTGGCCGAATGAGAATTCGCAAGAATGAGCCGAAAAACGGTGAATCAGTGCATCGCTGCATCAGCGGATCAGTAGATCAGCGGATCAGTGAAACAGCGGCAAGCGGCCGCGAGTGGCGGGCCACGAGCACGAGTGCGGCGTCGGCTTCGTTGCCGGGCCGGGGAACGCAGTGGGCCGGGGCCCCGCGCCACAGGGGTGCGGGGTCCCGGCCACGCACTGCACGTCGGCGTCGGATACCGACGCCGGTGTCAGCGTACGCGTCAGGCGGGAACGATGTTCTCGGCCTGCGGGCCCTTCTGGCCCTGCGTGACGTCGAAGGTAACCTTCTGGCCTTCCTGAAGCTCACGGAAACCGGAGCTGGCGATGTTCGAGTAGTGGGCGAACACGTCGGGGCCGCCGCCGTCCTGCTCGATGAAGCCGAAGCCCTTTTCCGAGTTGAACCACTTCACGGTGCCAGATGCCATGCTGTATCTCCTTTTGGGCAGTGCCCGGGGCCCACACCTTGTGGGCCCGTGGTCGCAACAATGATCCACCCGGTTGTTGTTCCCGGAAAGCCGCGAAGCTTCTCAGGAACGAAAAAGAGTGCTCGTCGACGGAAGGTCGGAAGAGCACTCACAAGCCTCTGGTAACCAAAACTGCAACTCTTCACGATAACACGGGTGGGGCGCCGGTGTCCGAAACCGGCCTCGCCGGGTCGTCGACGCCCGGGGTGCGGGTGATCAGGAGGCCGTGGCGGGGCGCGGGCTGCCGTGGAAGACCTGGCCGGTGTGCCAGGAGCGGTGGGCGTCCGCGACGGGGCGGGTGCCCGGCTGGGGGCCGATGAGCGGGCGGCCCGCGAGTGCGGTGACGTGTTCGCGGGCGGCGGGGCTGTGGCCGACGAAGCGCTGCGAGACCAGGATGCGGTGATGGTCGCCGATGCCGAGGACGCCCTTGTCGAAGAGCTTGTGGTGCAGTGAGCACAGGCACAGTCCGTTGTCGACGTCGTCGGGGCCGCCGAACGCCCACCAGCGCACGTGCGCGGCCTCCAGCCCGACCGGGAGCGCGCCGATCCTGCCGTCGTAGCCGCAGAAGGCGCACCGGTACTCGTAGGCCGTCAGGACGCGCTCCCGCATCCCCGGGTCCCGCCGCCTCCGCACGACGACCCGGAGCCGTCCGGGCTCCGCCGGCTCCGGCTCCAGGCCGACGGATTCGCACAGCTCGGCGTGGAGCGAGGGCGGGAAGTGCAGGTCGAGCAGGAGCTGTGTCATCCGGCCGAGCAGCGACGGCTCGCGCCGCAGTGCCGCGCGCAGTTCCGGCGCCAGCCGCCCCGCGGCTCCGAGGGCCCGCAGCTCCCGTACGCCGCTGCCGGGGCTGCCCGGGCCGCGGTCGGTACGCACCTCCCACACGCCGTCGCTCACCAGATGGTGGAACGGGTAGGCGGGAGTGGTCCTGTGGGGCGGACCGTACTCGTCCAGCAGCCGCTTGAGGTCGCCCTCCACCGCGCTGTAGCGCAGTTCACCGTCGGCATCCCGCTGGAACCGGCCGAGGGCGTACAGGAGGAGCAGCGGCTTGTGCGGAGCGTGTGTCCCGCTCCTGGTCCACTGTCTCAGCTCCGCCGCGCGCTCAAGCCAGTCCATGACCGGCGATCGTAGTGGTGCCCCGTCGATCACCGATCCGCGTGGCCCGGAGGGGTGTGGCGAGGACCCGCGGGCACGACGCCGTGAACCGTGGACGCGGAAGAGGGCGGGGCGAGGACGCGGGTCGCTCGCTGTCGGTCAGCGGGGCGGCTCGGACGGGAGGACCTCCGGGATGGCGCGGTCGGTCTTGGCGGCGTCGGCGACGGCCTCGGCGGCGGCCTCCTCGGCCTGCGCCGTGTCGCTGGCGGCCTGGGCGGTCATGTCTTCGTCGACGGGCTTCTCGCGGGTGGCCGGCGACCGGGGCAGCTGCTCGGTGAAGGCCTTGGAGACGCCCTGGAGCGCTGAGGTGATCTCGCTCGGAATCACCCAGAAGTTGTTGCCCGACCCCTGCGCGAGCTGCGGCAGGGTCTGGAGGTACTGGTAGGCGAGCAGCTTGGGGTCGGGGTCGTTGCGGTGCACGGCCTGGAAGACCTCGTCGATGGCCCGGGACTGGCCCTCGGCCTGCAGGATCGCGGCGGTCCGGTTGCCCTCCGCGCGGAGGACGGCGGCCTGTTTGTCGCCTTCGGCGGTGAGGATCTGGGACTGGCGCTGTCCCTCGGCCCCGAGGATCGCGGCCCGCTTGTCCCGCTCGGCGCGCATCTGCTTCTGCATCGCGTCCTTGATGGTCTGCGGGGGGTCGATGGCCTTGATCTCCACCCGGTTGACTCGCAGCCCCCACTTGCCGGTGGCCTCGTCCAGCACGCCGCGGAGCTGGCTGTTGATGGTGTCGCGCGAGGTGAGCGTCTTCTCCAGGTCCATGGAGCCGACGACGTTGCGCAGGGTGGTGACGGTCAGCTGCTCGACGGCCTGGAGGAAGTTCGCGATCTCGTAGAAGGCCGCTCGCGCGTCGGTGACCTGGAAGTACAGGACGGTGTCGATCTCGACGACCAGGTTGTCCTCGGTGATGACCGGCTGCGGTTTGAAGGAGACGACCTGTTCCCGCAGGTCGATCAGCGGGTGAACGCGATCGATGTAAGGAATGACGAGGTTGAGGCCGGGATTCAGCGTGCGATAGTACCGGCCGAGCCGCTCGACATTACGAGCGCGCGCCTGGGGAACGATGCGCACCGCCCGCACCACGGTGAAGAGCGCGAACAGCGCGACGAGCAGACCGGCGATGAGAAACGCAGGGGTCTCCATGTTTTCAGTCCCGGGGGTAGACGAAGGCTGTGGTGCCGCTGATCTTTATGACGTCGACGGTTTTGCCGGGAGGAATCACCAGCGTCTCGTCGTAGGAGCGGGCCGTCCACTCCTCACCGTCGATACGCACCCTGCCGCCCAGGCCCGACACCTCCGAGACGACGTAGGCGGCCTTCCCGACCAGTGCGTCTATACCGAAGCGCGCCACCTGGGGCTGGAGCACGTGGCGCACCGCGAGGGGGCGCACGAACAGCACGGTGACGGTGGCGACGACGGCGAACACCAAGAACTGGAAGGGCGGCGAAAGCCCGAGCGCGGCAGACCCCGCCGTGACCAGTGCGGCGGCGCTCAGCATCCCGAGCGCGGCGGTGAGGGTGAAGATCTCCGCCACGGCCAGTACGGCTGCGACGATCAACCAGATCAGCCACGGATCCATTGCGTACCTCTTCCGACCGGCGCGGACGCGGAGGGCTCGGTCCCACCATTGGACCCTGAGAGGGGAGGATCGCGGTACCCCTGAGGGAGGAAATCCTGCCGAACCGGCGGAGAGGGGGGGTGGTGCACCCCTCTCCACAATTTTCCATTTCACAATCTACTCTTATTTTATCCTTTCTTGAAAAGGATAATCACCCCCGGCGGGTTGTTCTCCTTTCCTTTTTGCTGCCGTTCCCGCGGGCGGCGCGGGACACCGGCCGCCCCCGACGCCCGCAGTCCGCGGCCCGCCCACGCGACTGCCGAGGCTCCCGCCGGTCGATGAGGTGTGGGCGCAGCGGCCCGCCGCGGGAGAAAAACATGCTGCGCGGTGACATAGGTGCCGGGCCCTCACGCCGTCTGAGAGGTGTAACCAGCCACACCGACGACCGACGACCGATGACTGGAGAACGGATGAGAACGAAGAGGCTCGTTCTGGCCGGAATCGCGGCCCTGGCCCTGGCCGGCGGGGGCGGTACGGCCCTCGCCGTGAACGGTGGGGAGCCGCCCGCCGCGGCCGGGGAGACGGCCGGCGGCGGGGCGCGGGAAGCGGCGGCCGTGCAGGCGCCCGACCTGCCCGCCGCCTCCCTGACCGCCGGGCCGCGCGTCGTGCGGCCCTACCAGCCCGTGGAGATCGGCCAGGGCGCGAGGATGGGGCTCCTGCCGGAAGGCCGGCAGAACTACGTCGTCGCCTGGGAGAACTACGCCGAGTCCGTCGAACGGGCCAAGGGATACGCCGGTGACAGCATCCGGCCCGACAGCCTCAGCGGCGGGCTGCACACCGAGGGGGACGACGCGCTGTACACCGGCGCCTTCCGTACGGAGACGGTGCCGGCGCGCATCACCCTCCGGATCGACGGGGGCGCCGAGGCGGAGGCGGGCATGCTGAGCCTGCCGGGCGACCCGGGCTGGGGGACGTACTACGCCTTCGGCGACGCCTCGGCGGCGGGCACCGGCGTCACGGTCACGGCGTACGCCGAGGACGGCGGCGTGCTGTTCGAACAGCGCGTCGATGCTTCGCCCCGGGGCTGAGAGCGGCCGCGACGCCGACCCCGTCGAGGGAGACCGCGGCGTGGGGAGGAGCTCGTACGAACCTTCGTTCATGAACTCCCGGAAAAATCTTCCGCAACCTTTCGTTACGTGTGCCTGTCTGGTTAACGCAAAGATGTTCAAGGGAGTATGAAGAGGAGCTCATCACGTGACCGTGCGTTCCTTCACCCGGCGGATGCGACCGCGAGTCGAGCGGAAGGCCGCCGAAAGTGTGTGGCAGCTGCGCACCATGCGGCGGCGCCGCAGGGCAGCGGTCACGGACCCGGTGCTCCGCCCGGTGGCGGTGCGCGGCCAGCAGCTCTACGGGCGGGTCGTGACGCGGTTCAGCGCCGCCGAGGCGGCCGCCGCCAACCTCGGTCTGGTCGTCGCAGCGCTGGAGCAGGAAGGCATCCCCTACTTCCTGGTACCGGCCTCGCGTACGCGCCACACGGTCGGCGTGAACGTCGTCGACCGGGAGCGTCTCCTCACCACCCTCGAGGCGCGGAACGCGGGGAAGGCGGTGTTCATCGGCAGACCGCTGCCCGGCGCACGGCTCAAGCACCCCGCACTGTTCATGGACGGTGTACTGCCGACCGCTTTACGCACGGCCCCCATCCTGCGGATCGGGGAGAACCACCTCGGGCCCTCGGGCCAACTGCTCGCCGGGCCGGAGCTCGCCTGCGACGTCGAGTTCTGGGAGGACGGGGCACAGCTCCTCGCCACCGACGACGGGCCTCGCCGACTGGCCAAGGCGCAGCCTCAGGCGTCCGAGGACGTCTTCGCCGAGTCCCTCGTCGCACCGCGGAACAACGGCATCACGGACGTACTGCCGGCGTCCGAGCAGAAGCCTGCCACGGTGCGGGTCGGCGGCCGGGAGCTGCCGAGCTTCGTCCCGCTGACCCTGCCGACCGTGGACGACGTGACCTTCCCCGTCGACGTCGTCTACACCTGGGTGGACGGCGAGGAGCCGGAGATGCGGGCCAAGCGGGCCCGGTACCAGGAGCGCGGCATCGCCGAGATCCTGGACAAGGAGACCAACGCCTCCCGCTACACCAGCCACGACGAGCTGAAGTACTCGCTGCGCTCGCTCGCGATGTACGCCGACTTCGTCCGGCACGTCTACCTCGTGACCGACGGCCAGAAGCCGCACTGGCTCGACGACCGGGCCCCGGGGATCACGGTCGTCGACCATCGTGACATCTTCCCGCAGGGCGTCCTGCCGGTGTTCAACTCACACGCGATCGAGACCCGGCTGCACCACATACCGGGCCTGTCGGAGCACTACCTGTACTTCAACGACGACGTGTTCGTCGGTCGCCGGGTGACCGCGGAGCACTTCTTCCACGGCAGTGGTCTGATGAAGATTCCGGTGTCCCCGCTCAAGATAGGCGTCGGCAAGCCGCACGCCGAGGAGACGGCCACCAACTCCGCGAGCAAGAACGTCCGCCGGCTGCTGTTCGAGAAGTTCGGGCGGATGACGACGAACAACTTCATGCACACCCCACTGCCGCAGCGGCGCAGGACGCTGCAGGCCCTCGAGGAGCTTTTCCCGGAGGACATCCGCCGCACCACGGCGTCCCGCTTCCGCTCGCCGCAGGACATCGCCGTGACGGCCCCGCTGCTCTACCAGTACGCGCTCATGACCGGCCACGGCACGCCGGGGAAGTACCACTACCGGTATGTGAACATCAGCCGTCCGGACGCCGAGCAACGCCTGGCCGATCTGCGCCGCAACCGCCGCTTCGACTTCTTCTGCCTCAACGACGTCGATGTGCGGCCCGAGGAACGGGAGCAGGTCGGCGTCCGGATGAGTGGGTTCCTGGAGCACTACTTTCCCTTCGCAAGCCCCTTCGAGAAGCAGAACTGACGGGGCCGGGGGCATGGACATCCGCCACCGTCTTGGAGCGTTCGAGGGAACGCGGGCCGCCCGGGACTGCCTGGTGGGCCTGAGGCTCCGGCTGTCGGCCCGGCTCTGGGCGCTGTGCGCGGCCCGGGCCCGACGGCGCCTGCGGGCCACCGTCCCCGGACTCCGCCGGGTCACCCTCGGACCCGTACGGCTGTACGGCCGTACGGTCGCCGACTACACCGCCGCAGACGCCGCCGAAGCCGATCTCGAGCGGGTGTGCGCCCTGCTGGAGGGGCTCGGCATTCCGTATTTCCTGGTCCCCGCCGACCACGGGCCCGGCGCGTCGCGGCAGGTCGTCGGGGTCGAGAAGACGTACCGCGGCATGCTCCTCTCGCAGGCCGCCCAGCGCCTCACCGGCACCGTCGGGTACGTCGGCACCGTCGGACCGGACGGCGCCGTGACGAAAGCGGCGCTGTGGGCCGACGGGAAGCTGCCGCGGGCGCTGAGACGGGCCGCGGTGCTCCGCACCGGCACGGTGCGCCTCGGCCCGGGAGGACAGGTGCTCACCGGCCTCGAAACGGGGTGCGACATCGAGTTCTGGTGCCACGGCCGGGACCTCGGCACGGCTCCGGCCACGGACCCCTCCTGGCTCACCGTGCCCGGCAGCAGCTTGCCGGACGTCTTCGGCCCGGCGCTCGTCGCCCCGCGCCGCAACCCCGTGTCGGAGGTGCTTCCGGTGACGGCGCAGCGGCCCGCCACCGCGGCGGGTCACCGCCGCCGCGTGCCGACGTTCGCCCCGTTCGCCGAGCCGGGCATCGACGAGGTCTGCTTCCCCGTCGACGCCGTGTACACCTGGGTCGACGGCGACGACCCGGCCATGGCCGCGAAGCGCCGCGCCCACCAGGCGCTCTCCGACGGCGCCATCGCTCCGCGCGAGACCGGCGCCTCCCGCTACACCAGCCATGACGAACTGAGGTACGCACTGCGCTCGCTGCGGATGTACGCCGGGTTCGTCCGGCACGTCTACCTCGTGACCGACTCCCAGATCCCCCACTGGCTGGATCCGGACGCGGAGGGCCTGACCGTGGTCGACCACCGGGACATCCTCCCGCCCGACGCGCTCCCCGTCTTCAACTCGCACGCGATCGAGAGCCGACTGCATCACATACCGGGTCTGTCGGAGCACTACCTCTACTTCAACGACGACGTCTTCATCAACCGGCCGGTACGGGCCGAGCACTTCTTCCACGGCAACGGCATCGCCCGGATCCCGCTGTCCCCGCTGAAGCTCGGCGTCGGTTCCCCGCACCCCCTGGAACCGGCCCCGAACTCCGCCGGCAAGAACGCCCGCGAGGTGATCAACCGCTTCCACGGCAGACACATCACCCACAAGTCCTTACACACTCCCCATCCCCAACTGCGCTCGGTCATGCGGGAGATGGAGAGCCTCGACATCGAGGAACTCGAGCGGACCTCCTACTCGCGCTTCCGCTCCACCTCCGACGTCGCTCCGGCGTCCACGCTCCACCACCACTGGGCGATCGCGACCGGCCGGGCCGTTCCGGCCGACTACCGCTTCCGCTATGTGCAACTGGGCACCCCGGACATGCGGCGGCGCCTGGCCCGCCTCGCGGCCGGCGAGGACATCGACTTCTTCTGCCTCAACGACGTGGACACCGCCCCGGAGGCCAGGCCGGCGGCCCAGGCTGCCATCCGTGTCTTCCTGGAGCGGAAGTACCCGTTCCCGAGCCGCTTCGAAGGAGCGGCCCGGCCCGCCCCGCGCCAGGTCGCGCCGCTCACGGCGAGTCCCCCGCCGCAGTCGAGGCCGAAAGAAGCACGGCTTCGCGAGTGACACCGTCCGCCGGTACCACTCGTGCCCGGTGAGGTACTGGCGGAGGATACGAGATGCGAACTCGTGAGGGGGTGCCCCAACGCGCTTTCCCACTGTGCCGGTGGCCTGCCGGGGCCTGTCCAGGACCGTTCACCTGCGTTCACGGTCGGTTGGTCGGAGGGGTGGGCGCGGCTCTGAGTCTCCCCTGAACAGCCGTGAACGGGGCTGAACGAGACGGAAAGTGAGACGGTGCCGCCGGGCCGGGCGTTCAGGTCTTCCCAGGTGTCGCTCAGTCTGCCTGGGCCTCGGCCGTCTGTGCGGCGAGGTCGGCGGTGTCTTCGGACGGTGGTGCCTCGACGGTCACCGGCTGGTTGACGTCGAGGAAGGTGATGGTCAGGTCGAGGGGGTCGCCGTCGGTGGGCTCGAGTGGCTTGCCCTCGGTGCCGTCCTGTGCGGCGAACGTGTCGCCCCGCATGCGGAACTGCTTGGTGTGGTTGTCGTCGCCGATCCACAGATCCATGGTGAGTGTGCCGTCGATGCGCAGCGCCATGAACTGATCAAGGTTGTCGATCTGGCGCTCCCGAGCCGCCCTGTTCGCGGCAGCGTTACGGGCGGCGCTTATGCCGTCACCGGTGACTGTTCCTCTGTAGTGAGTGGTCCGGGTGTCGTCGATCGTCTCCGTCCCGATCCTCCGCACGTCCTTGGAGGCGGTCAGGATCGTGGACTGCACGGCTGGGTTACCTTCGATCTGACGCGGCAGTATGCCGTAGGACCTGTTGTCCACCGCGCCGAGTCCCCATACAGCCGGGTCGGCGCTGAACCAGCTCTTGCCGTCCAGTTCCTCGGAGTCGATCGCGCTCCCGCCGACGTACATCACCTCGTCGACGAACCGGATCTCCAGTTGGCCGTCTTCGCCCTGGTCGGCCGCGGTCATCTTCATACTCATGGTCAGCGGTTCCGTGCTCATGGATGCCTCGGCCTCCAGGCGGCCTTTCTCCGGCACGGTCCCGGTGACCCGGTAGTGGAGCGACGTGACGTCTTCGGAGTTCGTCGCCGCCTCCGCCACGGCCACCGCGGGCGTCACCTTGGGCGGGTCATCATGCGCGGAACCACTCGCGATGCCCCCTCCGCAGGCAACCGTCCCCCCGGTGAGCAGCACGGCCGAGGACACCGCGCTCGTCACTCTGCGCGGTACGAAACCGAACACTGAAACCCCCACATGTCCCCCTAATTTGGATGACAGATCCACATCAAGGCCGCGAGCGTATCTCGGAGTGTGTCCTGCGGTCCGCTGGGTTCTTGTGAGGCACGCGCGGCAGACGGCATATACCTGCCCGCATGAACTCCGAGGACCGTACTGAGCGGTTGGACGCCCAGGATGCTTCGGCCTCGGGCCACCGCCGGACCAGCTCCATGGCGTTCGTGGAGTCGCTTCACTTGCTTGACCCGGAAGCCGGACTTCTCGTCTGCCGACGCGCTCATGGGGGGCAGTCGGAGTTCCTTGGCCCACTGCTGGAAACCGGAGCCGGCGTCGTTGGCGCCCAAGTGGTTCGCCAGGGCCGAAAGCGTGACAGGTGGGTCCGAGGAAGAGATCTCCTGATCTCGTTCCACGACCAGTCCGAGCGGATGCCCCCTCGCGGTCCGCCCGGCACGGCAGAGGATCGACTGTCACTGTCGGTCGCCGTGGGCCGACCTGGCACGGCCCGCAGACGGCCCGGCCCGAGGGTGCCACTTCCCTGCCGCGTCGGGCTATCGTGCCGCCGTGGCACGCGCAGCGGAGCGCCCCCTCCTCTTCCTCGACGTCGACGGCCCGCTCATCCCGTTCGGGGCGCCGTCCGGTCACCCGCAGGCCGCTACGGCCGATGCCTCGATGCCTGTCGATCAGGGGAACCCGCTGCTGAAGCGGCTCGACCCCGGGATCGGGGAGCGTCTCATGGCCTTGGGCTGTCGTCTCGTATGGGCCACGACCTGGATGGAGGAGGCGAACGAGGCTGTTGCCCCACGCATCGGACTGCCGAAGCTGCCCGTGGTGGAGTGGCCGGACCTCTGCGCCGAGGAAGGCCCGCGCGGCCTGCACTGGAAGACCCGCCCCCTTGTCGAGTGGGCCAACGGCCGGCCGTTCATCTGGGTCGACGACGAGATCGGCCCCATGGACTGTCTCTGGGTCACTGCCCAACATCCCGGGCCGTCGCTTCTCCATCGCGTGGAACCGGCCAGAGGCCTCGTAGACGCGGACTTCTCCGCGCTCGCCGGTTGGCTCCATACCGTTGCGCCGAGATGAACACCGCATCAGGAGTTCGATCGCGTGATGGTTGCGTCCCTGGTGGCCCAGGCGGTGGGGCCACCAGCGCTCCGTAGGAGCCCTGAGGCGTCCGTTCGTGTCCGCTGTCGTTGATGTCGGCCGTGGATGTCAGCCTGCCCCTCGATGCGAACTGTGGGGTGGGGCGGGCGCCGAGGTCCGCGCGGTTACTCGGCAAGGTGCCGGAAGCCGTAATCGATTGACTGCGACCGGACGGGTTGCTGTACTCCGCTGCTGTACTGCGGTCGACAGAGCAAGGGTGAAGTTGCTCGGGAGGGGGCCTCGTGCCGCGCTGGAAGAAGGATGCCGCCGAGCGGCACAGGTATCGCGTGATGCCGGATGACGCTCTTCGTGCCGAATTACGTAGGTATCAGACCGGAGAGGCGCAGTCTGCTGCAAACAAGGGGAGGCGTTCCTGGAAGGCCGGGCGAGAGGCCGTCGAGGAAGAGTTGATGCGGAGAGGCCTGCTGGGCGACCAGCTGTGAGGGTCGGTGGAGTCTCGAGGGGCGAGTCAAGACCTGGATTGACCTTGAAAACCGTCATGGCGGCGACGTCACCGCGGGTTCACATCCCGCCGCCTCCGCGCGATGAGCGGTGAGAACGGCCCCCGGCGGTCATGCCGGTCGCTTCGCGGCTCTGGAAAGACGCTATTGGGCGAGAGGCGGTTACTGGGGTTGCGGTACTGCGCTGCTGTACGCCTACGGAGACTCGGTGGTCCTGTCGCTGCGGGCCTTGAACGGCAGAGGTCGGCGGAGTCCCAAAACTCACCAAGTCCCGAGCGGGACGACGCGTCATCGGCCTGCCCGATCCGCTGATCAAGATCTTTGGCCGGCACCAGGAAGCACAAGAGCGGGAGCGGGTCGCTGCCGGTACCGACCGGGAGGGCGAGGGAGGCGTGTTCGCCCCGTCGGCCGGCGGGCCGCTGAGCCCGAACACCGACTTCCGTGTAGGGAAGCGGCTGCTTCGGGACGCCGGCGTGCGAGACGGCCGCCTTCGTGGCGCTCGCCACACCGCCATGACCGTCCTCCTGATCCTTGGCGTCCTGACCAGCCGTGGAGCGGACTGTTCAGCGGCGTCCGGACACAGCTGAACGTGGGTGAATGAGACCAGAACTGAGACCAAGAGGTGAGGGGTGGTCGGCTCGCGCCGTTCGGTGTGCACTGAACCCAGGTCGAATTCCTACTTGTTTGATAATTTAGGTCCCATGAGCGAGATTCCTTACAGCGTCGGCGAAGGGCCGGCCACCAGGGTCAGCCTCTCCCTCCCCGAGGGGACGGCGGAAGCGATCCGCCGACGGGTCGGCAAACGTGAGTTCTCCGCGTTCATCACCGAAGCGGTGGAGCGCGAGCTGCGCGGTCAGATCTTGGATGAGTACCTGGCCGACTACGAACGCCGTCAGGGGCCGATCTCCGGGCACGAGCAGGAGCAGGCACGCCGGGTCTTCGACGAGGTGTTCGCCGAGGAGGGGCAGTGGCCCGCCGCAAGCTGAGTCACGAAGGCACCCTCGTTCTCGACTGCGAGGGCCTGGCGAAGTTCGTCAGTGATCACGAGCCCGTCGTCGCCCTCATCGCCGAAGCCCGCAAGCGGGGCATGGAGGTGGTCATCAGCGCACTCACCATCATCGAAGCGGCGCATCGCCGGACCGACAAGGCGCGGCTCGCCTGGGTTCTGTCCGGCGTGAGAATCGTGCCCATCGGCGACGAGGAGGCCAAGGCCGCCTCAGCCATATTGATCGGCACGGGGCTGCATGGTCACAAGTACGCCATTGATGCCGCCGTGGCTGAGATGGCGCTACGGCAGCGCCGTCCGGTCGTCATGCTCACCTCGGACAACGACGACATGACGAAGCTCTGCGGCGACAGGGTGCGCCTCGTCGCCGTGTAACCGGCAGTGCGGAACCGGCGGGGATGTCGATCAGGAACCCGAGCGGCCCTGTCCGGGTAGGCCGCCGTGAAGCGTTGGTCGGGCTGCGGCGTTCGGGCACCCCGGGCACCATCGGCAGCACGGGCTGGGACCGGTCCAGGGCCTGGATCCGGGACTTCTCGTCCATGCACAGCACCAGGGCTTTCTCCGGCGGGTCGAGGCAGGGGCCGACGACGTCACGGACCTTGTCGATGAGCAACGGGTCGGTGGACAGCAGAGACGTCTGTGAGCGGTGCGGGGCCAGGGCGAACGCCCGCCAGATCCGCGAGATCGCCGACTGCGACATGCCCGTGGCCGCCGCCATCGACCTCGTCGACCAGTGGGTGGCGTTCTTCGGCTTCTCCTCCGGCGTCTTGACGATGACCCGCTCGACGTCCGCGTCGGTGATTTTTCGCGGGGCACCGGGCCGCGGCTCGTCGGACAGGCCGTCCAGGCCCCGTTCGACAAAGCGCCGCCGCCAGGTGCGGGCCGTGTCCCGGCGAGATGCTCAGCCGCCGGGACACCTCCATGATCGAGTGCCCTTCGGCGTACTCCAGCACGATCCTTGAGCGCTGGGCCGGAGCTTGGGCCGTCGTGCGACGACGACTCATACCGAACCAACGACGAATCTCGGACTCAGGTCACTGGATCCCCCAGCTCCTCCTTGAGCTGCTCCATGATGCGTGCGTACTGATCGCTCTCGATGGACACGCGGTGCCCCTTGGCGCGCGTGCAGGACTGTACTCAGGTGGCCCGACAGCCGGAGACGAGTCGATCGATATCAGCTGACCGGAGAAGCGTGCCCTCGGCGGGGCAGCCGGTTCGTGGTGTGGCTGGTGGCGGTTCCTTATGGCGCAGGTGCTGCGCCGGCGTGGTGTGAACTGCAACCACGCACGTCGAAGGGTCCCACCGCAAGCGGTGGGACCCTTCGATTTCGTGCCCGGTGAGGCACTGGCGGAGGATACGAGATTCGAACTCGTGAGGGGTTGCCCCCAACACGCTTTCCAAGCGTGCGCCCTAGGCCACTAGGCGAATCCTCCGGGAGGAACATTACATGACCGGAAGGAGTGCTTGCGAACTCGTTCCGCCCCCGCGACATGGGGTAACCTGTGCGCAGCCCCTCACGCGGCGCTATCTGACTGAACTCCCCCAGGGCCGGAAGGCAGCAAGGGTAGGTCGGCTCTGGCGGGTGCGTGGGGGGCGCTTTCGTGTGCCGTCCCCCTCGCCGCAGGGCGGGGCGGGGTGGGTTGTCGGTGGGCGCCTATAACCTCGTAGGCGTGTCGTCTCTCGCGCTGTACCGCCGCTATCGCCCGGAGTCGTTCGCCGAGGTCATCGGGCAGGAGCATGTCACCGACCCGTTGCAGCAGGCGCTGCGGAACAACCGGGTCAATCACGCGTACCTGTTCAGCGGTCCGCGAGGCTGTGGCAAGACGACCAGCGCGCGCATCCTCGCCCGGTGCCTGAACTGCGAGCAGGGTCCTACGCCGACGCCGTGCGGGGAGTGCCAGTCCTGTCAGGACCTCGCGCGCAACGGGCCCGGTTCGATCGACGTCATCGAGATCGACGCCGCTTCCCACGGTGGTGTGGACGATGCCCGTGACCTGCGCGAGAAGGCATTCTTCGGGCCCGCCCACAGCCGGTACAAGATCTACATCATCGACGAGGCCCACATGGTCTCCCCGCAGGGCTTCAACGCGCTGCTCAAGGTCGTCGAGGAGCCCCCGGAGCACCTGAAGTTCATCTTCGCGACCACCGAGCCCGAGAAGGTCATCGGGACGATCCGGTCGCGTACGCACCACTATCCGTTCCGGCTGGTGCCGCCCGGGGTCCTGAGGGAGTACCTCGGCGAGGTGTGCGGGCGGGAGAACAGTCCCGTGGAGGAGGGAGTGCTGCCGCTCGTCGTGCGGGCCGGTGCGGGCTCCGTGCGTGACTCCATGTCCGTCATGGACCAGCTGCTCGCGAGCGCCGGCCCCGACGGTGTGACGTACGCCATGGCCACCTCCCTGCTCGGATACACGGACGGCTCGCTGCTCGACTCCGTGGTCGAGGCCTTCGCCACGGGTGACGGCGCCGCGGCCTTCGAGGTCGTCGACCACGTGATCGAGGGGGGCAACGACCCGCGGCGGTTCGTCACCGACCTGCTCGAGCGGCTCCGGGACCTGGTGATCCTCGCCGCGGTTCCGGACGCCGCGGAGAAGGGGCTCATCGACGTTCCCGCCGATGTCATCGAGCGGATGCAGGCCCAGGCCGGCGTCTTCGGCGCCGCCGAACTCAGCCGTGCCGCCGACCTCGTCAACGAGGGGCTCACCGAGATGCGGGGCGCCACCTCGCCCCGGCTCCAGCTCGAGCTGATCTGCGCGCGTGTGCTGCTGCCCGCCGCGTACGGCGACGAGCGCTCGGTCATGGCCCGCCTGGACCGGATCGAGCGCGGTGTGAACTTCTCGGCGGGCGGTTCCGCGGCCGGTATGCCCGCCATGGGGTACGTGCCCGGTGCCGAGGGGCACGGCGGTGGTGGGGGAGCGCCGGTTCCCCCTGGGGGCGGTCCGGCCGCGGCTCGGGCGGCGGTACGGGGGCAGGGCGCGCCCGAGCAGCCTCAGCAGCCCGTGCAGGGGCCGGGGGCGGCGGCCGCTGCGGCTCAGCAACCTCCGGCTGCGGCACCTGCGCCTGCACCTGCGCCTGCACCTCCTGCACCTCCTGCACCGGCTCCGGCGGCTTCGGTTCAGGCTCCGGCCGCGGCGCCGAGTGAGCCCGCGCCGCCCAGCGCGCCGGCTCCCGGTGCCTGGCCCACCACCGCCTCCGCCGGGGGCGGGCGGCGGCCCGGTGGCTGGCCCACGACTGCCGTGGCGGGAGGAGGACAGGCTCCGGCCGCTTCGAGCGCCCCCACCCCGGCGTCCGCACCCGCGTCCGCGCCTCCGTCGGCCCCCGCGCCCTCCGGAGGAGGCGGCAGCGGGCTCGACCCCCGGATGCTCTGGCCGAACATCCTGGAAGTGGTCAAGAACCGTCGTCGCTTCACCTGGATCCTGCTCAGCCAGAACGCCCAGGTGACCGGGTTCGACGGGACGACCCTCCAGATCGGCTTCGTGAACTCCGGCGCGCGGGACAACTTCCTGAGCAGCGGCAGCGAGGACGTGCTGCGGCAGGCCCTGGCCGAGCAGTTCAACGTGCAGTGGAAGATCGAGGCCGTGATCGACCCCTCCGGGGGCGGCGCGGCGGCTTCGGCCCCGAGTGTCAGCCCCGTCGGCGGCCGTGGCGGCGGTGCGGGGTACGGCTCCGGCAGTGGCTCCGGGGG
>NZ_LIQT01000395.1 GCF_001418415.1 Streptomyces hirsutus | reverse complement strand
TCCGTGCGCGTGCGGCGGGGTGGGCGGACCGCTCGGGGGGAGACACGTGGGGGTGCGGCATGACCGTGGCCTTCCTCGGTTCGACAGCGCACCGCCGCACGCGCACGGATACACGGACAGGAGCACGGACCGGAGGCACGTCAGGGTCGGCCCTCAGCACACCGTGACGGAGGACGCGTTGCTGTCGGGACGGATCACAACGAGTGATGACGGAGGTGACGCAGGCGAGTTCTGAGCCAGGCACACCCTAGGACTCGAACACAATCGGAGCAATGACCCTGTCGAGGTCTGTTCGATCCTGATGGTTCGATGGCTCGATTCCCGTCGTTCGTCCGTGAACAGCGGGCGCGCGGAGAGCAGGCCGCGAGGAAGGCCGACGGGGCGGGCCCGCGGTTGCGCGGGCCCGCCCCGTGGTGCACGGCGCGAGGTCTCAGCCACTCGGACAGGTCGTCGCGAGGTCGTCGAACGGTCAGCCGACCCTGGCCGGCTCCACGGGGGCGGCCTCCTGCGGGCCGCCGCTGATCGGCAGGACCTCGGCCTCGGAGGCCCGGACGAAGCGGGGTCCCGCCGGTCCGTACACCCCGCGCGGCTCGGGGAACAGCGCGAGCAGGACGAGGTAGAGCACCGCCGCGAGGACGAGGCCGACCGGCAGCGAGATGTCCATGCCGTCGGCCAGGTTGCCGAGCGGTCCGACGAACTGGCCGGGCAGGTTGGTGAACAGCAGGGCCACGACGGCGGAGACCAGCCAGGTGGCCAGGCCGCGCCAGTTCCAGCCGTGGGCGAACCAGTAGCGGCCTCCGGTGCGGCGCTGGTTGAAGACCTGGAGCGCCTCGGCGTCGTACCAGCCCCGTCGGGTGACGTAGCCGAGGATCATCACGACCATCCACGGCGCCGTGCAGGTGATGATCAGGGTGGCGAAGGTGGAGATCGACTGGGTCAGGTTCAGCGCGAAGCGGCCGATGAAGATGAAGACGATGGACAGGGCGCCGATGAGGACCGTCGCCTGGACGCGGCTGAAGCGGGTGAAGACGCTGCAGAAGTCCAGCCCGGTGCCGTACAGGGCGGTGGTGCCGGTGGACAGGCCGCCGATCAGCGCGATGAGGCAGAGCGGCAGGAAGTACCAGCCGGGGGAGATCGCGAGCAGGCCGCCGACGTAGTTGGGCGCGGCCGGGTCGACGTACTTCGTGGCCTGGGTCGCGATGATCGACGCGGTGGCGAGACCGAAGACGAACGGCAGCAGGGTGGCGGCCTGGGCCAGGAACGCCGCGCCCATCACCCGGCGGCGGGGCGTCGCGGCCGGGATGTAGCGGGACCAGTCGCCGAGGAACGCGCCGAAGGAGACCGGGTTGGAGAGCACGATCAGCGCGGAGCCGATGAAGGACGGCCAGAACAGCGGGTCGGCACTCGAGGCGAAGCTGCCCGCGTAGCCGGGGTCGAAGTCGCCGGCGAAGGCGAAGGCGCCCAGCACGAACAGGGCCGATGCCGCCACCACGGCGATCTTGTTGACCAGCAGCATGAAGCGGAAGCCGTAGACGCAGACCACCAGCACGAGGGCGGCGAAGATCGCGTACGCCACGCTGTACGACAGGGTGGACTCGGGGAGCCCCACCAGCCGGTGCGCGCCGCCGACGAGGGCGTCGCCCGAGGACCACACCGAGATCGAGAAGAAGGCGATCGCGGTGAGCAGCGAGAGGAAGGAGCCGACGACCCTGCCGTGCACTCCCAGGTGGGCGGAGGAGGAGACGGAGTTGCTGGTGCCGTTGGCAGGGCCGAAGAGCGCCATCGGCGCGAGCAGCAGGGCGCCCGCGACCAGTCCGAGCACGGTCGCCGCGAGCCCCTGCCAGAAGGAGAGGCCGAACAGGATCGGGAAGGCGCCCAGCACACAGGTCGCGAAGGTGTTGGCGCCGCCGAAGGCGAGCCGGAACAGGTCGAGCGGACGGGCCGTGCGGTCCTCGTCCGGGATCTGCTCGACACCATGAGTCTCGATTTCGGTGACCGAGGTCGCCATGGGGCTCTCACCTGCTGTTCATACCGGGGACGGGCCCACAGTGTGGGTCACTCGCCGACCACCGACAATTGTGCAAGTCACAAAGAGGTAGCCTGTTTCATGTGCCTGCCGACAAACTCACCGTCGAGGATCTGCTCTCCTTCCCCGCCCTCCAGCTGTCCGTGAAGGCGGGCACCGGCGGCCTCGGCCGCTCCGTATCGTGGGCGCACGTAAGCGAGTTGGACGATCCGACCCCATGGCTTCTGGGGGCCGAGATCCTCATGACCACGGGGCTCGCGATCCCCCGCACGGCGTCCGGGCAGCGCCGCTATCTGGAGCGGCTGGACGACGCCGGCGTCTCCGCGCTGGCCCTGTCGGCGCAGTTGCACATGCCCGTGCTGCACGAGGCGTTCTTCCTGGCGGCCGAGGAGCGGGGCTTCCCGGTGCTGGAGGTGCCGCTCGCCGTTCCGTTCATCGCGGTCTCCCAGGAGGTCGCCGCCGCGGTGCAGGAGGACGCCCGGCACCGGCTGGGCGCGCAGTTGCAGGTCTTCGGCTCGCTGCGCTGGATGGTCGCCGAGGACCTCGACACCCCGACCCTCCTGCGCCGCCTCGAACGCCTGTCCGGGTACGACGTGTATCTCTGCACCCCGCAGGGCCGCCCGCTGCTGCCCGGGGTGCCGACGCCCGCTCCGGGGGTGCTGCCCGCCTCGGTGGACGCCGCGCCGACCGTCCCCGGCGGTTTCGTCCTGCCGGTGCCGGCGCCCGGCGGCCCGGCGGGCTTCCTGGTGGCGTACGAGCGGCAGGGCGCCCAGCCCGCCGGCCTCGCGGTCGTCCAGCACATCGCGACGGTGGCGGCACTGCGGGTGGCGATGGTGCGCAGCGAACGCGAGACGCTGCGCCGCGAGGGCGCCGAGACGCTGGCCGAGCTGCTCCAGGAGGTGCTCGACCCGGAGGCCGCCCGCCGCAGGCTGGCCCGGCACTCCATCGAGGGCGACACCGTCCTGATCGTGGTCCGGCACACCCCCGACGAGGCGCTGCTGGCCTGCCTCGAGGACCACTCCCATCTGCTGCTGACCTGGGGCGAGGACCGGTACGTCCTCGGGGCGCCGGAACTGGCCGACACCATCGGCGCGCTGCCGGCCGTGACGGCCGGGATGAGCCGCCCCTTCCGGCCGGGCGCGGCCCTGAAGGTCGCCCAGCGCGAGGCCCTGTGGGCGGTCTCCAAGGCGGGCGAGTCGGGCCGCCCGCTGGTCCGCTACGGCTCCGACGCGACGGGGCGCTGGCTGTCGGACGACCCCGCGGTCCTGACCGCGCTGGTCGACCACGTGCTCGGCGAGGTGCTGCGCTACGACGCGGAGCACGACTCCCAGCTGCTGGTCTCCGCCCGCACCTGGATGGAACGCGACCGCCGCACCGAGACCGCCGCCGCGGCGCTGCACATCCACCCCAACACACTCGCCTACCGGCTGCGACGCTTCGGCGCCCTCTCCGGCCGCGACCTGTCCTCGACCGGCGCGCTCACGGAGGTCTGGCTGGCGATCCAGGCGGCCGGGGCGCTGGGCCTCACCGACTGAGCCCGCGGGCTGCCGCACGCCGCGGGGGCGGTGCTCCGCTGCACGGCCGAACGGGAGGCCGGCCAGGGCTCCGGCCCGCGCATCACTCCTTGCGCCACCCCCTCGAACGCGCCTCCCCCGCGCCATCGCCCCTCTCCGGCACAAGGGATCGGCGGGCCGGTCACCGCTCTCACGTCACCGTGCCTGTGGCGGTGCTGCCACGGTGTTCCTCCTCGGACCGTCGCAGCTGTACGGAATCCTCGGCCCCGTACGTCATCCGGCTGAACTCCGGTCCCCGCGGTCCCGGCTGCACGGCGTTCGGCGTCCTCGCCGCGGCGATGGAGGCCGAACGCGCGGCGGGCGGCCTCCATCGCTTCGTCCCCGGAGTGCACTGGCCGGCCCTCGGCCCCGGCTGCCCGGCGCTCGCCCGGCCCGCCGCCCCCAGCAGGTGCTCCGTCAGGTCCGGGACAAGGCCGGGTCCTCCTGGCGCGCGGCAATCCGCACCCGCGCGCGGGCGAGCAGAGCGGCCGGGTCGGGATTCGCCTGCAGGAACCGCAGGACCAGCATCCACCACTGGTCCAGCCGCTCTTGCCAGTTCCGCCCGCCCGGCATCTCGTCCGTCAGGGTGCAGAGCCCGAAGAACGCGCACACGAGTGTCACGGCCGCGGCCGACGGCTCGACTCCTTCGGCGAGTTCGCCTCTGGTGCGGGCCTGGGCGAGAAGCCGGGTGGCGGCCACCGACCAGGCGTCGAACGGCGTGGGTACGTCGGCCTCGATGGTGCGGCGTTCCGCCCACAGCCGTGCACCGGCACGCGCCACGACGTCCTCGCTGAGGGACTCCGCGACACGGAAGCTGAGGCCGACCAGCTTCTCCAGCGGAGGGATGCCCGGCCTGGCGTAGGCGGCGGCGAGCTGCGGCCAGGTGGCGAACTGTTCGCGGACCACGGCCAGTGCCAGCTTCTCCTTGCTGGAGTAATGGAAATAGATCGCCCCACTGGTTCTTCCCGAGTGATCGCTTATGTCATTGACACTCGTTCCCGAATATCCTCGCTCGACGAATAGATGTGCTGCCGACTCCAACAGCACTTTGCGGGTCGCACGCGCCCTGTCCTGCACTGCAGTTCCACCTTCGATCAAACGCGCCAACGCTACGACAGGAAAATCCGGGCACCCCCCATTGAGGCACATGCGCAGCGCGCGAAGATCTTATTATTCTTGGGCCATGCGTGGGTACGGACCTCAACTCACCCTGCGTCGCCCCCTTGGGAAGAATCGTTTCGGCCGAGCCTGAGAACCTCTGCCCCGGCCGGCTCCGCGGCACCCCAAAAGCAGCTCCCACCAGGGACGCCGACCGCATTTCCAGCACACCGGCCCCTTTCTCCGCCCCTCACCCGGAAGACCGACGGCCTTCGGGCGCGACGTTCCCATGCACCCGAATTGGTGATTGCGGAAATCACAGAAGCGAAATTAACGTAACGGCCACGATGTTTTCGGGATTCGCCCGGAACAACGCCTCGCGTCCGTCACGACGCCCTCAGCCGCGCCCGCACGACTGCGGCAGCCGTACGGCATCACCCGCCCCACTCATGTCCGCGAGTGGATCACTTCCATCCAGACACGCCTGCGCCCCGGCATCGAACCGGTCGACGCGGCCTTCGAGAACGGCACGTGCATGACAGCTCATCGCATCCTTTCCTGGTCACCCGCCGCCATCGTCTTCGACTGCGACGGAACTCTGATGGACACGGAACAGCACTGGCAGGAAGCCCGGAACATCACCTTCCGGGCGTTCGGTCTCAAACCGCCGGCCGGGTTCGCCGACCGGGCGAAGGGCATGCACTACACCGAGTGCGGCGCGCTCATGGCCGAGGAGACCGGGAAACCGGACCTCGTGGAGAACCTGACCGGGACGCTCCTCGACACCTTCACCGCGCTGGTCGACCGGGACCCCGTCACCATGCCGGGCGCTGCCTCGCTGGTCCGGAGGGCCGCCCGCCACCTTCCTCTCGCCGTGGCGAGCAACTGCCCCCGCGAGGTGGTGGAGTCATGCCTCGACCGGGCAGGGCTCCTCGGCTGCTTCGGCCACGTCGTGGTCGCCGAGGAGGGCGTACGGCCGAAGCCGCAGCCCGACGTCTACAGGGTGGCCGCCCGTCTCTGCGGTGTGCCGCCCGAGGAGGCGCTGGCCGTGGAGGACTCCTTGACCGGCATGGAGTCGGCCCGCCGGGCGGGCCTGCGCGTCCTCGGCATCGGACCGCGCCCGCCGGGTCGAGAGGCGGAGAAGGCCGACTTGTGGGTCGCGCACCTCGCCGACGGCGAACTGCTGGCATGGGCCCGAAGCAGGATCGGTGTGTAGGGGGCACTGGGGCCCGGTACACGGGCCCCAGTGCCCCCTGGGTTCCGGCGCCCCCGGTTCGGGAGGCGGCCTCCCCTCCCGGGGAGAGGGGCAGGCCACGACGTCCGGCCCGTCTCCCCGGGCGGGGGAAGGGTCAACCGGTGGACAGGTGGGGGGCCAGGGTGTGCACGGTCTCGGTGGCGGAGGCGAAGAACAGGGCGACGCCCACCGCTCCGGGATCGGGGATACCTGTCACCCGTTCACCCAGGTAGCTCGCCCGGCCCCTGCGCGCCGTCAGGCACGCGGTGTCCCTCACCCCCCGCCATGCGCCGTCCGCTGCCGCGGCCAGCGCCGCCGCGGCAGGCGTGCCCTGTGCCGCCCGCAGCGCGGCGGCGGCAGGGGCCAGCGCGTCGACCAGTGTCTTGTCCCCGGGCACGGCACCACCCACACGGCGGATGGCGGCCAGGCCCTCGGCGGTGCCTTCGGCGAGCGCGCCCGTCGTCAAGCCGACGTCGGAATCGGCGGCGGCCCTGCTCAACGCCTGGAACAGCAGACCGAACAGAGGGCCGCTGGTCCCGCCGATCTCGTCGAGGAAGGCGGCGGCCACGGCCCCCAGCGTCTCCGCGGAGCCCGCCGGAGCCCCCGTCCGGTCGAGCCGGAGCACGGCGGCCCGGACCCCGGCGGCGAGATTGGTCCCGAAGTCACCGTCTCCCACCCGCTGGTCGAGCTCGGTCAGCTCGGCCTCGGTGGCGTACACGGATGCGGCGAAGCGACGCGTCCAGTCACGGGTCCGCGTGCTGTCGAAAACGGCGGTCGTCATGGTGCCGTCCTCCTGCTCCTGTCGGCTGGTCGGCCCCTCACCATCGCCACGCCGGGGTGCGGACCGGAGCGTCGTAGAAGTCCAGCACCGTGGGGTCGGCGACCATGAGGGTCAGGGAGAAGCCCCGCATGTCGAGCGCCGTGACGTAGTCGCCGACGAGGTGCCGGGCGAGCCGCACCCGCCGGGTGTCGAGGAAGCGGCCCAGCTCCCCGAAGATGCCGTACAGCTCGAGCGACGTGACCGAGCCCAGTCCGTTGACCAGGGCGATGAGAGGATCGTCGGGTCCGGGGCGCAGTGCGTCCAGCAAGGCGCCCGCCATGTCCTCCACCAGTACGCCCACTTGTTTCTGGCTCCGAGTGCGGTCGGCGCGTTCGCCGTGGATACCGACGCCGTACTCCAGTTCGCCGGACGGCAGCTCGAAGGCGCGTTCGCCGGTGACCGGAACGTGGTGGGCGGCGGACGCGACGGCGAGCGTCCGGCACCGGTTCGCCACGGTGGTGCCGAGCTCCACCAGTCCGTCGAGCCCCATTCCGGTGTCCGCGGCACCGCCCAGGACCTTCTCCACCAGGACCGTGGCGCCCGTGCCGCGGCGTCCGGCGGCGATCTCCTCGGAGTCGGAGGCGAGGTCGTCGTCGACGAGGACCCGCCCGCAGGCGATCCCCGCGTCGGCGAGCCGCTCGGCCGCGATACCGAAGTTGATCCGGTCCCCCGTGTAGTTCTTCACGATGTGCAGCACGCCGTTCGGCCCTGCCACCGCGCGGGAGGCCCGGAAGATCTGCCGGTTGTGCGGAGAGGCGAAGAGCCTCCCGGGGCAGGCGGCATCGAGCATGCCCGTACCGACGTATCCGGCGTGCAGGGGTTCGTGTCCCGAACCGCCGCCGGAGAGGAGACCCACGGTCCGTGTCGGTGCGGTGCGCCGGGCGGTGATGTATCCGTCCGCGGGGTCGTACTCCACGAGGTCCGCGTGTGCGCGGGCGAATCCGGACAGCGCGTCGGGGACGAGTTCACCGGTGCCGCTCTCGAAGTACCTGGTCATGTGGGGCACCCCTTCCGTCCCCGGCGCCGAGGCCGGACCGGTCGGCCTCCGGACGAGATCTCCATGGTGTGGGTGACCACGCGCATACGGCAACTCGCGCAGCGTGTCGGCCGTGAAAGCGGAGCCTCGGCGTGTCGGCGGATCGGGTCGTGGAGGCGCCGCGTCGACCGGTTCCGTGTGCGGCGTCCGGCCGGCGTGCGCCGCTGTCGGTCCGGGCCGGTGCGTACCGAGGGTCGCGCCGGCGCCCCGCCCGGTGCGCACGACCGGGCGAGGGGCGGCATCACGGGCCGGGCACGCGTCTCGACGGCGTCCAGGGGGTCAGCGGAGCTGTGCGGCGAACGCCTCGTAGGCCCGGTCGTCGAAGAGGACGAACCGCACCTCCTCGACGGCCGTGCCGGTCCTCCGCACCGTCTCGACGGCGATGCGCGCCCCGTCGTCCAGGGGCCAGCCGTAGATACCGGTGGACACGGCCGGGAAGGCGACCTCGCGTGCGCCCAGTTCGTCGGCCACGCGCAGGGATTCGCGATAGCAGGAGGCCAGCAACTCCGACCGGTCCTCCTCGTGGCTGAATCGCGGGCCGACGGTGTGGATCACCCAGCGGGCGTCCAGCGCGCCCGCTGTGGTCGCGACGGCCCGGCCGGTGGCCAGGCCTTTTCCGTAGTGCGAGGCACGTAGGCGGCGGCACTCCTCCAGGATCTCGGGGCCACCGCGGCGGTGGATCGCACCGTCGACGCCGCCTCCGCCGAGCAGGGAGGAGTTGGCCGCGTTGACGATGGCGTCGGCGTGCTCACGGGTGATGTCGCCCTGGACGAGGGTGATGGTGGTCATGTCTGCCGCAGCCTCCTCCAGACGGCCTTCGCCGCGTTGTGCCCGGACATGCCGTGGACGCCGGGACCGGGCGGGGTGGCCGACGAGCAGAGGAACACGGCCGGGTGCGGGGTGGAGTACGGGAACAGGGAGAGTTTGGGACGCAGCAGGAGCTGGAGGCCGTCGGCGGCGCCGGAGCCGATGTCGCCGCCGACGTAGTTGGCGTTGCGGGCGGCGAGTTCGGGCGGGCCCGCGGTGGCGCGGGCCAGGACGCGGTCGCGGAATCCCGGGGCGAAGCGCTCCAGTTGGCGTTCCACGGCGTCGGTGAGGTCGCCGGTCCAGCCGTTCGGGACGTGGCCGTAGGCCCAGAAGACCTGCTTGCCCGCCGGTGCCCGGGTGGGGTCGGCGACGCCGGGCTGCACGGTGATGAGGAACGGCCGGTCGGGGGCGCGGCCTTCCCGGGACGCGGCGTGCAGGGCGGCGCCGATCTCGGCACTGTCCGCGCCGATCTGCACGGTGGAGGCCCTGCGCGCCTCCGGAGCGGTCCACGGCACGGGACCGTCCAGCGCGTAGTCGATCTTGAAGACGCCGGGGCCGTAGCGGTAGTTCGCGTAGTGGTTGCCGAAGCCGGCGATGCGGGCGAGGGCGGTGGGCGAGGTGTCGAAGACGTACGCGCGGGCCGGCGGCAGGTCGTCGAGACGCTTGACCTCGTAGTCGGTGTGGACGGCGCCGCCGAGTTCCTTCAGGTAGGCGGCGAGGGCGTCCGAGATGGCCTGGGAGCCGCCGCGGGCGACGGGCCAGCCGCGGGCGTGCGCGGCGAGGGCGAAGACCAGGCCGATGGCGCCGGTGGCGAAGCCGCCGAGGGGCGCCATCACATGGGCGACGAGTCCGGCGAACAGGGCCCTGGCCCGCTCGTCGTGGAAGCGGCGCATCAGCCAGGTGGAGGGCTGGAGTCCGACGAGGCCGAAGCGGGCGAGGCCGAGCGGGTCGCGGGGCAGCGCGGTGAGCGGCAGGGACATGAAGTCGCGGGCCAGGGTGTCCCACCGGGGCAGGAAGGGCTGGACCAGGCGTCGGTACGCTCCGGCGTCGCGCGGGCCGAAGGAGGCGGCCGTCTCGCCGACCGACCGGGACAGCACGGCCGCCGTGCCGTCCAGGAAGGGGTGGGCCATGGGCAGGTCCGCGTGCAGCCACTCCAGGCCGTGGCGCTCCAGTGGGAGGGCCCGGAAGGCGGGCGAGTTGATGCCCAGCGGGTGGGCCGCGGAGCACGGGTCGTGCCGGAAGCCGGGCAGGGTCAGTTCCTCGGTGCGGGCGCCGCCCCCGACGGTGCCCCTCGCCTCGAACAACGCGACGGAGAAACCGCGCCGGGCCAGTTCCACGGCGGCGGTCAGCCCGTTCGGTCCCGCACCCACCACGACCACATCGAGCATCGACACCACCTTCGGAACTCCTTCGTCGGCCGACGGCACCCGGAGGCAGCCGGGGCGATCGGAAAACCCAGGATATGCCGGGGCAGCGACACCCTCCCGGCCCCGGGCGACCTCCGCCGCGCGACTCGGCGGCTGAGGTTTCCCCTCTCCGGTACGGGCGCCCGGTACGGGTACGAACTCGACGGCGAGGGGCGTGCCCTGCGGCAGGCGGTCCTTGGCCGGTCGCTGCCGGCGCACGCCGGGAACGTCACCGGGGCCGAGTTCGCGCGGGCGTGGGACTCGGCGAGGCCGCACCGGCACTTCACCCGGCACCGCACCGGGCCCCTGCCGGAAGGGGCGGTCGTCACCGGCACGGCCGTCGCACCGCCCCGGGGAGCCGGGCGCACCGGTCTCGCCGTGGACTTCGGCGGGCCCGGCCGTGGCTTCGGGGACTTCGCCCGCCTGCCCGCCCGGAGAACCGGCCGCCGGTCGGCGCCGTCACCGGGTTCGAGGTCGTCGGCCGGCGCATCACCGCCTCGGCCGGCGCGTCGGACCCGGAGGTCAGGCTCCGGCCGACAGCAGTCCCGTCACCCGGCGGACCGTGGCCTCGTCGCGGGCCGCGGTGAACGGGAGGTCGTTGCCGCCCGTGATGCGGAAGGGCTCGCCGGCTCGGGTCAGGTGGGTGCCGCCCGCCTCCTCGACGAGGAGCAGGCCCGCCGCGTGGTCCCAAGCGGCTTCCCAGCAGAAGGCGGTGGCGTCCGACTCACCGCGGGCGACGGCCAGGTACTCCAGTCCGGCCGAGCCGCAGGAGCGGGGCGCCACACCGTCCGTCCACAGGCCCAGGAGGGAGCGCTTCTGGTCGTCCGTCGTGAAGTCCGGGTGGGAGGTGGCCACGCGCAGATCGCTGCCGGGATCCGGGGAACCGGCGTGCAGCCGCACGCCGTCGAGGAAGGCGCCCTGTCCCCTCACGGCGGTGGCGAGTTCTTCGTGGACCGGGGCGAACGTCCACGAGGCGTGGACGACTCCGCCGAGCGCGAGGGCGACCAGGGTGCAGAATCCGGTGTCGCCGTGCACGAACTGCCGGGTGCCGTCGACCGGGTCGATGATCCACACCGGCGCCTCGCCGCGTATCCCCTCGTACGACGCCGGGTTGGCGTGCACCGCTTCTTCGCCCACCACGACCGAGCCGGGCAGCAGGGCGAGCAGCGCCTCGGTGAGGTACAGCTCGGCCTGCCGGTCGGCGTCGGTCACCAGGTCGTGCGGGCCGGACTTGCGGTCGACCTCGTGGTCGGCGAGCCGGCGCCAGCGCGGCATGATCTCCTGTGCGGCGGCCTTGCGGACGGCGTCCTCCACGTCGGCGGCGTGCTGTGCGAGAAACTCTTCGATGGTTTCGTTGTCCTTGATCATGCCTCCCATGAGAACATGCCCCACTGACAAACCCCACCCGTTCGGTGCACTCCAGGTGGTATCCGCATGAATATGGGTCCTCGGTCCGACCGGGTATGGGCTCAGCGGCCCACCGCGTAGCCCTGCATGCCGCGCGGGTTCGCCGCCGCCGAGAGCACGCCCGTGGCCGGGTCCCGGGCGACCGCGCACAGCCTGCCCTCCGACCAGGCCTCGCCGACCGTCACCTCGTGGCCCCGGCGCCGCAGCTCCCGCACCACCGCCGGGTCCGTCCGGGACTCCACGGTGACGCTGCCGGGGCGCGTGCCCCGCGGGTAGAAGGAGCCGGGGAAGCTGTCGTGGTGCCAGTTCGGGGCGTCGATCGCGCCCTGCAGGTCGAGCCCGCCGCGTACCGGGCCGCGCAGCGCGACGGCGAGGAAGAAGTGCAGCTGCCACTGGTCCTGCTGGTCCCCGCCGGGCGTGCCGAACGCCATCACCGGTACCCCGTCGCGCAGGGCGAGGGACGGGGTGAGGGTGGTCCGGGGGCGGCGTCCCGGCGTCAGCGTGTTGGGCAGTCCGTCCTCCAGCCAGGTCATCTGGAGCCGGGTGCCGAGGGGGAAGCCGAGTTCGGGCACGACCGGGTTGGACTGGAGCCAGCCGCCGCTCGGGGTGGCCGCGACCATGTTGCCCCAGCGGTCGACGATGTCCAGGTGGCAGGTGTCGCCCCGGGTGGCCCCGTCGCCGGAGACCTCCGGTTCGCCCGGCACGGGGGACGTGGGGGGCTTGGCGACCGTCGGCTCGCCGACGCCCGGCACGACGGCGTCCCTCCCCCGGCCCCCCGCCTCGCGCGGGCCGCCCGCGCCGGCGGCCGCCGCGCGTGCCTGCGCGCTCAGTCGCGGGGTGCGCCCGCCGGGACTGCCCGGCCGCAGCACGTGTGAGGCCCGGGGTCCCACCCGGGTGCGCCGCTCGGCGTTGTACTCCGCCGACAGCAGGTCGTCGAGCGGCACCTCGGCCGCGTCCCCGTACCAGGCCTCCCGGTCGGCCATGGCCAGCTTGCTGCCCTCGATCAGCAGGTGCGTGCAGTCGGCGGAGCCGTACGGGGGCAGTTCCGGCGGGAGCAGGGCGAGCTGCTGGAGCAGGACGGGGCCCTGGCTCCAGGGGCCCGCCTTGCACACGGTCCAGCCGTTCCAGTCGTACGTCGCCGGGGTCTCGTACGTCGCCGACCAGCCGGCGAGGTCGGCGGCGGTCAGCGTGCCGGTGCGGTGCTCGCCGCTGGTGTCCAGGGTGGGCCGCCCGGCCTGCCGGACCAGTGCCTCGGCGATGAAGCCGGTGCGCCACACCTCCCGCGCGGCGTCGATCTGCGCCTCCCGGCCGCCCGCGCCGGCGACCTCGGCCAGCAGCCGCCGCCACGTGGCCGCGAGGGCCGGATTACGGAACAGTTCGCCGGGGCGCGGCGCCCGGCCGCCGGGCAGGTACACCTGCGCCGAGGAGGTCCACTCCGTCTCGAAGAGTTCCCGTACCGTCTCGACGGTTCCGCCGACGTTCTCCACGGGCGCGTGTCCGTGCTCGGCGTATCCGACGGCGTACTGGAGGACGTCGGCGAGGGAGCGGGTGCCGTGGTCGCGCAGCAGGAGCATCCAGGCGTCGAAGGCGCCGGGCACGGCGGCGGCGAGCGGTCCGGTGCCCGGGACGAGGTCCAGGCCGAGCGCCCGGTAGTGGGCGGCGCTCGCCCCGGCCGGTGCGACGCCCTGCCCGCACAGCACCCGCACCTCGCCGTCGGCGGGCGCGAGCAGGATGGGTACCTCGCCGGCCGGTCCGTTGAGGTGCGGTTCGACGACGTGCAGTACGAAGGCGCCCGCCACGGCCGCGTCGTACGCGTTGCCTCCGCCCTCCAGGACGGCCATGGCCGACTGGGACGCCAGCCAGTGCGTGGACGACACCATGCCGAAGGTGCCCTGAAGGGTGGGACGGGTGGTGAACTGCATCTCTCACCTCGGTGTGTGCGTGCCGACGACCTTGCCCATCCTCCCTGCCCGCGCCGGGGAGAACACGGCCGCGGACGATGTGCGGCTGACCCGGCGCCGCCGGTGGAAGAACCTGCGGCCCTCTGCGGCGTGGAAGGCCTGGTCACGGGCTCCCGCTCTCCCCCTCGCCTCTTTCCCCCGCTCAGTCCTTCGCTCCCGGCGCCCTCAGTGGCCGCAGGAGGCGGCCCGGTTCGCCGTTGGAGTCCGCACGGCTGCCGCGCAGGAAGGACGGCGGTCCCGAGAAAGGGACTTGGGAGGGTGTGGGGAATCCGGGCGGGAATCGTCACGATATTGCGGTCGGGGTAAACTGGGGCCGGCCCACGGGGCGGCGCGTCCACCGCGGAGCGAACCCATCGGCCCACAGCCGTCGCCACATGGCCGGGTCCGGTACGCAGGGAAGCGGAATGACGTGAACAGACTCGCCGCCGTCGAGCGCGCCCTGCGGGCGGCTCCACCGCACGCGCTGCTGGACATCGTCACGGCGGCTCTCGCGGAACAGTACGGTGCGGCGCGCGTCGAACTGCGGATGGCCGATTACGCGATGAGGTCGTTGCAGGCCGTCGAACCCGTTCCGTTCACGACGGAACCGGTCATGATCCACGACAGCCCTCAGGGCCGCGCCTTCGGATCCCAGGAACCGTACGTGGTTCCCGATCCTCACGGACACACGGTGGACGTTCATCTCCCGGTCACCATTCGGGGCGACCGGACGGGCGTGCTGTCCGTCACGATGCCGGAGGGCCGCTACGCGCAGGCACTCCTTCCCGAGATGCAGCACATCTGCGAGGTTCTCGGCCACGAGATCCTCGTGGCCGAACGCGACACGGACCTGTACGTCCTGGCGCGCCGTGCCACGCGTCTGACCCTGGCGGCCGAGATGCAGTGGCAGCTGCTGCCGGGCCGGGCCTGCTCCCGTCCGGAGTTCTCCCTCGGGGGGCATCTCGAACCCGCGTACGCGATCTTCGGGGACAACTTCGACTGGTCGGTGTCCGCGGACCACCTCACGCTGACCGTCGCCAACGGCATGGGGGAGGGCATCGAGGCCGCTCTGCTCACCCACCTCGCCGTCAACGCGATGCGCAACGCCCGGCGCGCCGGTCTCGGCCTGTCCGACCAGGCGCGCCTCGCCGATCAGGCGGTGTACGCGCAGTACCGCGGCGACGCCCACGTCTCCGTCCTGCTGCTGCGGTTCGACCTCGCGACCGGCGAGGTCGAGGCCGTGGACGCGGGGTCCCCGCGGATGTGGCGGCTGCGCGGGAAAAACGTGGACGCCCTGCCCTTCGACGCCCAGCTGCCCCTCGGCATGTTCGAGGACACCCCGTACGCGTCCGAGCACTTTCAGGTGCGTCCCGGCGACCGCTTCCTGATCGGCAGCGACGGCGTCTACGACGCGGCTTCCTCGGCCGGGGAGAAGTACAGCGAACGGGCACTCGCCCGGGCCCTCATGGCCACCCGGCTGCTGCCGCCGGCGCAGGTGCCGGGCGCGGTGCTGCGTGAGCTCGCGACGTACCGGGGAGAGAGCCCGGTCGACGACGACGCCCTGGTGGTCTGCCTCGACTGGTACGGGCGTACCGGGAACGGATCGCGACCCGGTTCGTGAGACGGTTCCGTCGGCCTGCCCGCCACGGAGCGGGGCCCGCCCTCGGGGTGCGTCCCGGGCGCCCTCAGGCGGTTCTGTCCGTCCGGGGCGTCTTGTGGATCAGCGCGTTCCGTTCCACCGCGTCGCGGAAGGCGTCCAGCCCGTCGCGCAGGGCCGCGCGGGAATCGGGGGGCATGCTCTCGATCACCGATCGGAGCACTTCCTCACGCTGCACCCGGAGTTCACGCAGATATGCCGCCCCGCGCCTGGTCAGGTTGAGCATCAGCTCCCGCCTGCTGACGGGACTCGGGGTCCGCTCCACGAAGCCGAGCGCCTCGAGCCGGTCGCAGAGACGGCTGACGGAGGGCGGGGAGGATCCGAGGATCTCCCCCAGCCTGCGCAGGTTGATCCCCTGTTCCCGTTCGAGGCTGTAGAGCACACGCAACTGCGAGGCGGAGACGGGGGCGACCGGGGCCGCGTCACGTCCCCGGTCCCACAGCACCTCGAGGAGTTCGACGACCTCGCACGCCGCTTCGGCCGCTCGCCCGGGCCGGGGCGAGCGGGGTGCGGTCTGCGCGTTCACCACGTGGGGCACTCCGGCACTCCGATGGGATGGTCGTCCCCGTGTCGCGGGCTGAACCGGCTGGACCCCGCCCGCTCTCCGGGTTCCGTCCGGTGCGTCCCGCCCCGCTTCAGCGCTTTCCCCCTCGTCCGTGGCTCAACGTCCCGGGGAACGGGGACGCGGGGCACGGGTCAACAGTATCCTCCGCCGGCCCCGCTCGCCGGTCACCGGGAGCAGCGGGCGTCCGCGGCCACTGAGACATGACCTCACCGGTGCCCCGTCGTCCTCCGGCGCGCTCGCGCGGACGTCACAGGAAACGGCGTAGGGGCAGGACGGCCGTCTCGCGCGCCCGCTGGAGCAGCGACCGTCTCCCCCACCGCCCTCCCCGGATCTGCTCGCTGACCGCCACGTCCTCGTCGAAGTGGGTGTCGAGGGTGGCGGTGAACTCCTCGTCGAGGACGGCCAGCATGACCTCCTCGTCGTGTTCGAGGGACCGCCGGTTGAAGTTGGTCGACCCGATGAGCGCGGCCGTTCCGTCCACGGTGATGACCTTCGCGTGCAGCATCGTCGGCTGGTACTGGTAGATCTTCACGCCGCAGGCCAGCAGGTCCTCGTAGAAATGCTGTCCGGCCAGCTGGCAGACCCGTTTGTCGGTGTACGGGCCGGGCAACAGGATCTCCACCTCCACACCGCGCCGCGAGGCCCGGCACAGGAGCTCGATGAAGTAGGCGTCCGGCGAGAAGTAGGCGGTCGTGAGCCGGAACCGCTCCTCGGCCGACTCGATCATCACCTGCATGAGGGTCTGCATGTCCTGCCAGCCGAAGCTGGCCGAACCGCGCACCACCTGCACCACCGCGTCCCCCTGGGGCCGGTGTCCGCTGAACCGGTCGTGACGGTCGAAGAGTTCGCCGGAGCACTCGGCCCAGTTCTGTGCGAACGCCGCGGCGATGCCGTCCACCGCCGGACCGCGCACCTCGACGTGCGTGTCGCGCCACTCGCGCTCGTTGCGAGCGTCGCCGCACCATTCCTCGGCGATGCCCACTCCACCGGTGAACGCCACCTGCTCGTCCACGAGCAGCGCCTTGCGATGGCAGCGATGGTTCTGCTTGAGCGGTGAGAGCGCCACCGGTTGCCGGAACCAGGCCACGTGCACGCCGGCTTCGCGCATGTCCTTCAACAGGCCCTTCTCTATCGTGCGACTGCCGAACCCGTCCAGCAGCAGCCGGACCCGCACTCCCGCGCGGGCCCGCTCCGCCAGGGCCTGGGCGAACTGCCGGGCGATGTCGCCCCTCCAGTAGACGAACGTCATCATGTCCACCGTGTACTCGGCGGAGCGCACGCTCTCCAGCATCGCGGGGAAGATCTCATCACCGTTGCGCAGGGCGACGAGGGCGTTCCCCTCCGTCGCGGCGATGCCGATCAGCCGTTCCAGCCTGCGGCGCATCCGCAAGGCGCGTTCACCGGCGGACCGGTCGGCGGACGGGGAGGACAGGGTGCGCTGTGTCATGTTGTCGGGGTTCATCCGTTCTCCGGCCGGCACGCGAGGCAGTCCGTCCTGCCCGGCCTCGTCCGGCGGAGGTCGACGCAGCGAGGCGACGACGGCGGGCGGCACATCCCGGGAAACGGTCCCCGGGCGGGCCTCCCGCTCACCGAGCGATCCCTTGACCGCTTTTATCCCCCGCAGGCGAGGGCAAACGACAGCTACGTCACAGCCCTTGGAGGTCTTCGTGGTCATCGTCGGTGTCATCGCCCTTTGTGCCGTTCTCGCCGTACTGGCGTTCCTCGCGCCCCGCCTGTCCCGCGGGCCCGAACACGGCACCCAGCGGGCCCTGGGCTTCGGCTCCCGTGCGGGAGGAAAGGCACCCGGCCCTCTGGGGCGCCTGTTCAGCAAGCCGTTCCGCAGCAGCTCGAGGGCCGTGGGGCGCAGCGGTTCCGCCGGTCGCCGCACCCGTGGCCGACTGCCCTTCTGAACCCGGCGGTCCCCGCTTGCCGGGCCACCGTCGCCGCGTGCGGCGCGGGCCCGCCCTGCCTCCGGTCGGCGGTCGGGGGCCGGCCGGTCCGGCGCGGCCGCGCCGACGGGGCCGCGCCGACGGGGCGGGGAGCCCGGGCCGGCCCCGCACATGCGCTTCGCGCACGGGGGTACCCGGCGAAGAACTCAGCTCAGCCGTCGGGTCGGGGGCACCCGCGGTGCGAGGGGTGGTTGCGGACACGCCCCGATTACGGGACAGTTGTCGACTGACAAGTGTTTCTTCGTGTGATCTGAGGTGAGAGCCCGAGCACAAGGGCTCCGGCATATGACTTATTCCCCGGACGGCCTCCGTTCCGGCTCCACCAGTGTGGCGAACGCTGCCGCAGCCCCCTACCCGGTGGTGATCGTGGACGCGGAAGGACGTGTCGTGGAACTCAACGATTCGGCCACCGCCCTCTTTCCGGCCGCCCACGCAGGGCGGCCTCTGCCGTCCCCGGAGTGGCTCACCGCCCCGCAGCGCACCCCTGGCGCCACCACGGTGACCGGCACGGTGGGCGAGCGCTTCTTCTCGGCGCGCCCGTCCCCTCTTCCCGGCGGCAGGGCGGCGTGGTGGCTGGTGGAAGAGACCGCCTACCGGTCCGCACTGAAGGAACTGGAGGGGGAGCGCGAACGCACGCGGTTCCTCTCCGAGGCCTCGAGTGCCCTGCTCTCGTCGCTGAACCTGAACCGTTGCATGGAGGTCACCGCGCGTCTGGCCGCCGAGTACCTGGCCGACGCCGCGGTGGTCATCGCGCCCACCACGGCCCGGAAACTGCCGATGGTCATGTGCGACCGGCAGGGGCGTCTCACCCGGGCCACCGTCTCCAGCGAGCCGGAGACGGTACCTGGACTGGCGGAGGCCCTGCAGGGCTTTCCACCGGTGCCGTCACGGTGGATCGACCCCGCCACCGCTCCCGACTGGCTGGTTCCCGAGAACTTCGGCGAGGTCGGTTCGCTGGTGATCACCCCGCTTCCGGGCCACGGTGTGCCGGCCGGGGCGCTGATCCTGTTCCGGCGGGCGCAGAAGGCCGCTTTCAGCGAGTCGGAGGAGGCCTTCGCCGGCCTGTTCGCCGCCCGTGCGGGTGCCGCGATGTCCGCCGCGCGTCTCTACGCCGAGCAGAACACGGTCTCCGACATTCTCATGCGCGCACTCCTTCCGCCCGCTCTCCAGCAGGTGGAAGGGGTGGAGTTCGCCGGCGGCTACCGGCCCAGCGTCGACACCGACCGCATCGGCGGGGACTTCTACGACGTCCACCCGCCGGGCGAGGACTCCCCCGACACCTTCGCCGTCCTGGGGGACGTGGCCGGCAAGGGACTGGAGGCCGCGGTACTCACCGGCAAGATCCGTAACACGCTGCACGCCCTGCTGCCGATGGCGGACGACCACGGCAGAATGCTGCGGCTGCTGAACAACGCCATGCGCAACAGCCACAGCACCCGCTTCGCCACCCTGGTGCTGGTCTCCGCCAGCCGCGAGGACCGCGACGTCGTGCTGCGGCTGACCTCCGCCGGGCACCCCCCGCCGCTGATCGTGCGCGGCGACGGCACCGTGGAGGAAGCCGACACCGGCGGCTCCCTGGTCGGTGTCCTGCCGACGGTCAGCTCCCGCACCGCCCGGGTACGGCTGACGCCGGGTGAGTCGTGCCTGCTGTACACCGACGGTGTCACCGAGGCCAAGGGCGGGCCGATGGGCGACACCATGTTCGGGGAGCAACGCCTCAAGCGCGCCCTGGCCGAGTGTGCCGGCCTTCCCGCGTCCGCGGTCGTCGAGCGGGTCCAGATGCTCGCCGACGAGTGGATCGGCGGAGGAGTCCACGACGACATCGCCGTGCTGGCCATCACCGCACCCCGCGGTGCGCACCTCAGCGCTGTGGACGGAACCACCCGAGGCAGGTACACCGCATGACGGCTGCTCCCGCCACGGACCGCGAACACGGCACCGGTCGTCCCCCCGTCCGTACCCGCCCCGCCTCCCCGCACGGCGACGAGCGGGCCCGGGAATACGCGGACGAACTCTGGACCGCGGTCCGGGCTGCGGACGAGTACTCGGCCGTCGACCTCGTCACCAACGCCCTCCGGGGCGGGCTGGACACGGAGACGGTACTGCTGGACGTCATCGGCGCCGTCCAGCGCAAGGTGGGCGTCGAGTGGGCGGCCAACCGCATGAGCGTGGCCGACGAACACGCCGCCACGGCCATCAACGACCGCGCCATCGCCACTCTGCCCGTCCACCGCCCCACGACCGCGCGCGGCAGGGTGACGGTCGCGTGCGTGGACAAGGAGTGGCACGCCCTGCCCGCACGGCTCCTGGCCGAGGTACTGCGGCTGCGCGGCTGGCAGGTGGACTACCTCGGAGCGCAGGTCCCCACCGCTCACCTGGTCGGCCGGATCCACCGCGCCGGGTCGACGGTCGTCTGCCTGTCCGGCTCGCTGTCCACCCGGCTGCCCGTGGCCCACGCCGCCATCACCGCCGTCCAGGCCACCGGCGTGCCGGTCATGGTCGGCGGCCGCGCTTTCGGGTTCGACGGCCGCTACGCCCGTCTGCTCGGTGCCGACGCCTGGGCCTCCGACGCGCGCGGCGCGGCGGACCGGCTGGCCGCCGGCCCGCTGCCCGTGCCGCGGCCGCCTCCCCAGGCCTTCGACGACCTTCCGCACCTGGCCGACCAGGAATACACCCTGGTCACCCGCTGCGCCCGCGTCCTGGTGCGCCGGACCTTCCAGGACCTGGAGCAGCGCCTTCCCGCCATGCGCGACTACACCGACGAACAGCGGGAACGCACCGCCGAAGACCTCGCCCAGATCGTCGACTTCCTGGCCGCCGCCCTCTACGTGGACGACGCGGACGTCTTCACGGACTTCCTCGCCTGGACCGCCGAGGTCCTCACCGCACGCGGCGTCCCGGCTCACGCCGTGCTGCCGGGTCTGGACCTGCTGGACGGACAACTGCGCGACTTCCCGCGGGCCCGTGGCCTGATCGCCGACGGGCGCGACGCGCTGGGGCCCTTCGTCCGGCCCCGGTCCGCTCCCGCTCCCTGATCCGAACGACAGGCCTCGCGGCCTGGCACTCCCGACCTCGACACGTGGGAATCATCTGTGGCTGCCTTCCCCTTCTCACCGCCCGTCCTGCCTCTCGCCGGCGGCGCCCCGCACACCGTGTGCCTGGCCCTCGTCGGCGACCTGGACTACGAGGTCGGCGACGAGGTTCTCCACCAGGTCCTGCACGCTCTGCGCGGGGGCGAGGACGTACGGGACCTCCGGCTGGACTGCCAGGGTCTGGGAACGGTCGACTCCGCGGGCCTGGCCGTCCTGCTGCAGATCCACCGCCACACCTCCGAGGACGGGACCGGTTTCCACCTGGACAACATGGGTCCGCGGTTGGAGCGCCTGCTCCACATCACCGGTACCTACGAGTACCTGACGGCTCCGCAGCAGGCCGCCCCCTCCGCCGGTTCCGCCGAGGGAGATCCCGGGACCCTGGATTCGGGGGCTTAGCGCCCGGTGCCCTCCCCGCGGTGACCGCGCGGGGCTCACCCCCTCTCCGTACGGCCCGGCGCTGCGCCGGACCGGGCGGGGCCGGCGGGTGTCAGTGGCCCGCGACGACGCCGGAGAGTTCGTTGGTGCTCTTCGGCAGGGTCACGGAGGCGACCTTTTCCCCCGATTCGATGTCCACGGCGTGCAGTTCGCGCGTGCCCGGTTCGGAGACGTACGCGGTGTGGTCGCGGACGAAAAGGGTGGGCCTGGGCTGCTGCCAGTCGAGCGGCTCCTGCCACTTGTCCACGACGGGGATCTTCTTCTCGGTCCTGCCCGTCTCCGGGTCGATGACGTGCAGAGCGCCGTCCGTGCCGAGGACGAGTGCCTCGCCGTGGGGCCCGCGGCCCAGCGAGCGGAAGGAGTAGCTGGTGCCGAGGTCGACCAGGCGCAGCTTCGCCGTTCCGGTGTCGATCAGGGACACGCGCGTGGGCCGCTCCAACTCGGCGTCCGGGTCCGTCTTGTAGTCGCCCAGGAGGACCGGGGACGCGTCGCTGCCGGCCTGGTTCCCGATGCGGCCGTAGTCGTCGGGCGCGTCGACCTTGGTGAACTCGCCGTCCTTGTAGATGAGGATGCCGTCCTCGCAGCCGACGGCGACGGCCTCGCCCCGGGCGGCGGCCTCGCCGTGGACTCCGGGGCAGTCCTCGTTGCGCGCGATCTCCTTGTCGTTCCTGTCGAGGACGAGGGCGCCGGTGCGCTCGTCCTCGGTGCCCACGGTGCTGAGGAGTTCGCCGTTGCTCAGCTCGATGGCGACGCCGTGGTGGGGTTCGGCGGAGGTGTAGGTACGGCCCTCGGGCTTCTCGCCGCCGGCGAGGGCGGCGGGGTCGAGGACGTCGACCTCGCCGGTGCCGTCGGTGAACAGGACGGTCCTGCCGGCGTGCCGTACGACGTGTCCCGGCTTGGCGCCTTCGTACGTGATGTCGGTGAGGGTCCGCCTCGCGGCGTCGAGAACCCGGAAGCCGGAGTCGGTGGAGACGAAGACGTGGGCGTCGTCACCGGCGGGGTTGACGCGGTTGAAGCCGGGCAGTTCGATCGTTTCGGCGAGCTTCAGGGTCTTGCCGTCCAGGATGTACAGGCCGCCGTCGAAGGTGGCGACCAGCGGCTCCTCGACCGCGGCGGCCCCGGTGTCCCGCGTGCCCTTCGCCGCCTTCTGCTCCTTCTGCCCCTTCGTGTCGGACGAGGAGGACGAGGAGGTGTCGCCGCCGCCTCCGCAGGCGGTCAGGACCGCGGAGACCGCCAGGGCGAGGGCCGTACCGGTGAGGGCTCTGCTGCGTATCGACATGTTCACTGTGCGTGTTCCTTTTCTGCCGCGCGGGTGCGGCTTCGGGAGGTGGTGTTCGAAAACGGGGGCTTGCGCTCGGGGGTCAGTCGCCGGTCAGGCCGTCCGTCATGGCGGTGGTGTTGGCGCGCATCATCTGCAGGTAGGTGCCGGCGCCCTCGCCCTGCTCGGTCAGGGACTCGGAGTACAGCGCGACGACCCGTACCCGGCCGCCCAGTTCCGTGCGCAGGACCTCGGCCAGCCGGGTGGGCTGTGAGGAGTCCGCGAAGACGGTCCGCACCCCGGCCTCGCGCATGGCCCCGGTGAGCGAGCGCAGGTCCGAGGAGCTGGGTGAGGCCAGCGTCGTCCCGCTCGGGACGACCGCGCCGACCGTCCGGAAGCCGAAGCGTTCGGCGAGGTAGCCGAAGACGTGGTGGTTGGTCACCAGGGCGCGTCGCTGCTCGGGTATGCGGGCGAAGGAGCGTTCCATCCAGGTGGTCAGGTCGGCGAGTTGTCCGTCGTAGCGGTCGGTGTGGGCGCGGATCGCCTTCTCGTCCACGCCGTCCACGTGCTTGACGACCCGGTCGGCGATGAGGCGGGCGGCCGTGCGCACCCGGTCGGGGTCGGTCCAGAAGTGCGGGTCGGGCTGTCCGGCCTCCGCCTCGGGGCCTCCGTCGGCGGGTGCCCGGAAGACGAGCGGGTCCACCGCCCTGCCGACCTCGAGCGTGGCGGTCCCGGACTCCCGGGCGGCCTCCACGTGCCGCAGTACGTTCTCCTCCAGGCCCAGCCCGTTGACGATCACGAGGTCGGCCCGCTCCAACTCGGCGGCCTGTACGGCCGACAGGCCGAAGGAGTGCGGATCGGCGTTCGGTTTCATCAGCACCGTGACGTCGGCCTCGTCACCGACGATCTCCCGGGTGACGTCGCCGAGGATGTTCGTCGTCACCACGACCCGGGGCCGGTCGTCGCCGGTCGCGCACGCGGTGGCCGTGCCGGCGAGGGCGAAGGTGATCAGGGTCAGGAGCAGGCGGCGCAGCCGCAGCACGGCGCGCCTCGGTGTCGTCGTCATCGGCCTGTCTCCACCATCAGGGCCGGCTCGATGTCGAGGTCGAAGGTGCGCGCGACGCGCAGGCCGTCGTTGTGGTCGATCTCGTACACGCGCCTGCCCGCCGGGTCGTTGAGGTAGGCGCGGCTGCGGTCGACCTCGATGACGGGCCGGGGCGCCGTCGCGTCCGGTCCGGTGCCGGGTACGTCCTTCAGCAGCGGCTTCGTCCGGGACACCCGCTCGCCGGTGGCGATGTCATAGCCGTGCAGGGTCCCGTCGGGGCGAAGGACGAGCAGGGGTGAGCCCTCGCCCGCGGTGTTGGCGGCGACGGCGGGCCCGGTCTCCACTCGTGTCCAGGTGCGTTCGGTGACGTCCAGGACCCATACCGCCCGGTCTCCGGCCGGCGCCGTGAGCGTGTCGCTGCCGGCCCGGTGACGGAAGTCCGTGGCCCGTTCCCGCTCGGGGACGCGCGTGCCGTAGGGGATCTTCTCGGCGGTGAACGTGCCGTCGTCCGCGCGGATCAGCAGGGCGCCGTCGGCGCAGCCGAGGACGACTCCCCGCCGGGTGACGGCGTCGCCCCGCGGCTCCTCGCACACGGCGTCCGGCGCCGGGACGCGCTCGCCCTCGCGGTCGTACACCGCGGCCTCCGGGGCGCCCTTCGCGCCGTCGGTGAGGGTCAGCAGGTGCTCCGCGTACGGCACGACGGCGCCCGCGTGCCTCCCGGGCAGCGGGCGGGGAGTGCCGAGCTCCCCTGCCTCCAGGTCGGCCCGGCGGTGGGTCTCGGCCCGTCCGTCGCCGTGGGTCACGACGGTCACCGCGGCATCGCCGCGGACGCGCGTACCGGGGTCGCCGGGGTCGCCGGAGGCGCCGGAAGTGCCGGAAGTGCCGGAAGCGCCGGAGCCGTCGGAGAGGCGGCCCACGTCGCGTATCGCCGCACGGTAGTAGTGCACGTGGTCGCCGTGGTCCACCGTCCAGGCGCCGGTGTCGAGGACGCGCGTGCCGTCCGCGCCGTGGAGGTAGCCGAACCGGCCGTCCGTGGTGAGGGCCGAGGTGCCCGGCGTCCGGGAGACCTCGTGGGTCTCTCCGGTGATCAGGTCGAGGACGCGGGTGTCTCCGCTCCTCGGGTCGTTGAGGAGCAGCCTGGACTGCTGCTCGGCCTTCTCCTGCGCCCCTTCGACGTATCCGTGCGGGGTGGCGGCGGCCGACGGGTTCGCCGGCGGGGCGGAGACGGCGTCGTCCCGGCCTCCCGCGCAGCCCGTGGCGAGCAGCCCGAGGGCCAGGAGCGCGCACGCTCCGGCAGTGACGTTTCCTCGGACGGGCAAAGGTATCGCCTCCATCAGGTGTCTGGATCAGGTCTTGAATCGGGATCGGCTTCTCGGGCCGGGCCTCTTCGGCCGGATCCCGTCAGGCGGTCGCCACGGCCCGGCCCGCCTCCCCGCGCCCGCGGCGGCGGTGGCGGTGGCGGTGGC
>NZ_LIQT01000394.1 GCF_001418415.1 Streptomyces hirsutus | reverse complement strand
ACCCCGCGCCCGCCCCCGTGCCCGGCACACCCGGCGCGCCCGGTTCCGCCGACCCGACGCAGGTGCTGCCGCACACCGGGGGTGCGTACGACCCCAACGGCGCGACCAGCGTCCTGCCGCAGACCGGCGCCAACGCCCCGGCGGGCGCCGGCGGCCCCTCCGGCGCCGCCGACCCGACCGCCGTCATGCCCCCGGTGCCGCCCGGCCCGCCCGGTCAGGGCGGCCAGGGGCAGCCCGGGTCCGACGATCCGCATCCCTGGCAGAACCAGATGCGCGCGGCCCGCGACCGCAACGAGCAGACCCAGGTCCAGTACCTCGACCCGGGCGAGGACCCGCTGCGCCGCCGCCCCCAACGGCAGGTCTCCCGGCAGCAGCCCCAGCAGCGCCGCCCGCAGCCCCAGCCCGGCTCCGGCTACGGTCAGCCGCAGCCGTACCAGCAGGCACAGCAACCTCAGCAGCCCCAGCAGTACGCCCCGTCCCCGCCGCAGCGGTCCCAGCGGTCCCAGCGGCCGCGCCAGCCGGAGCCGCAGCGGCACACCCCGCCGCCGGAGCCGCGACGCCCCGCGCGCGAGCCCCGGCAGCGCAGCGCCAACCCGATGCGCATCCCCGGCCTCGGCTGCCTGAAGGGCTGCCTGTTCACGATCCTCATCCTGGTCGTCGCGAGCTGGCTGATCTGGGAGCTGAGCCCGCTGCAGGGCTGGATCGGCAGCGGCAAGGGCTACTGGGAGCAGCTCACCGACTGGTTCAACAACACAGTGGACTGGTTCCAGGACCTGGGCGGGTCCGAGTCCGACCCGCCGCAGTAGTCCGGCCCTCCGGGGCCTCGGCGTTCCGGGCCGCCGGTGCTCCGGTGCCGCGGCGCCACCGACGGTCCGGGGCGCGTCCGGCCGGTTTGCTGATATGTCGACACCCGCCGGGTGATTTCCGGATCCCCCGTGAAGGTTGGCTTCCGGGGCGCGTAGCTTTGGCGGCAACACGCGTCGGTAGGAGCAGTCTTGGCACGGAAGATCGGCAGCCGGTACACCGCCCACCAGATCCTCGGGCGGGGCAGCGCCGGCACGGTGTGGCTCGGTGAGGGGCCGGACGGGCCCGTCGCCGTCAAGTTGCTGCGCGAGGACCTCTCCTCGGACCAGGAGCTCGTCGGACGCTTCGTGCAGGAGCGGACGGCGCTGCTCGGTCTGGAGCATCCGCACATCGTCTCGGTGCGCGACCTGGTGGTCGACGGCAACGATCTCGCGCTGGTCATGGACCTGGTCCGCGGTACGGATCTGCGGACCCGCCTCGACCGCGAGCGCAGGCTCGCCCCGGAGGCCGCCGTGGCGATCGTCGCCGATGTCGCGGACGGTCTGGCGGCGGCGCACGCCGCGGGGGTCATCCACCGGGACGTCAAGCCGGAGAACATCCTGCTGGACATGCAGGGCCCGGTCGGCCCCGGCGGCTCGCACCGCGCGCTGCTGACCGACTTCGGGGTGGCCAAGCTCATCGACACCCCGCGCCGCACCCGCGCCACGAAGATCATCGGAACGCCGGACTACCTGGCGCCGGAGATCGTGGAGGGCCTGCCGCCGCGCGCGTCGGTCGACATCTACGCGCTCGCCACGGTCCTGTACGAGCTGCTCGCGGGCTTCACGCCGTTCGGCGGCGGACATCCGGGAGCGGTGCTGCGCCGCCATGTCACCGAGTCGGTCGTCCCGCTTCCCGGTATCCCCGACGAGCTGTGGCAGCTGCTCGTGCAGTGCCTGGCCAAGGCGCCGGCCTCGCGGCTGCGGGCCTCGGAGCTCGGGGACCGGCTGCGGGAGCTGCTGCCCCTGCTGGCGGGGATGCCGCCACTGGACGTGGACGAGCCGGACGCCGAGCCGACGGAGCAGAGGGGCGAGGACACCCTTTCCTCCGGTCCGGCGCCGGCGGCCGGGGCGCCC
>NZ_LIQT01000393.1 GCF_001418415.1 Streptomyces hirsutus | reverse complement strand
CTCCACCCCCACCACCGCACTCCCCCGCGCAGCCGGCCTGGTCGCCGCCCTCCTGGGCCTCCTGCTCCCCCTGCTCGCCCTCGGCACCCCGGCGCACGCGGCACCCACCGGCTTCCACGTCGAGAACGGCCGGCTGCTGGAGGCCTCCGGGAACGACTTCGTGATGCGCGGGGTCAACCACGCCCACACCTGGTACGCGGACCGGATCAGTTCCCTCGCCCACATCAAGGCCAAGGGCGCCAACACCGTGCGTGTGGTCCTCTCCAGTGGCGACCGGTGGACCGCCAACAACGCCGCCGATGTGGCGAACGTCGTCGCGCAGTGCAAGCAGAACCGGCTGATCTGTGTCCTGGAGGTGCACGACACCACCGGTTACGGCGAGCAGAGCGGAGCGGTCACCCTCTCCCGCGCCGCCGACTACTGGATCGGCGTGCGGAGCGCGCTGACCGGCCAGGAGGACCATGTCATCGTCAACATCGGCAACGAGCCCTACGGCAACACCAATTACGCGAACTGGACGGCCGACACCAAGGCCGCCATCCAGAAGCTGCGCAACGCGGGATTCGACCACACGCTGATGGTCGACGCCCCCAACTGGGGCCAGGACTGGGCGTTCACCATGCGTGACAACGCCGCCTCGGTGTTCGCCGCCGACCCGGACGCCAACACGGTGTTCTCCATCCACATGTACGGCGTCTTCGACACCGCCGCCGAGGTCAGCGACTACCTGGGCCGCTTCGTCTCCGCGCGCCTCCCGATCGTGGTCGGCGAGTTCGGCCACGACCACTCCGACGGGAATCCCGACGAGGACGCCATCCTGGCCGTCACCCGGCAACTCGGCCTCGGCTACCTCGGCTGGTCCTGGAGCGGCAACGGCGGTGGGGTCGAGTACCTGGACATGGTCACGAACTTCGACCCGGACCGGCTGACCAGTTGGGGGCAGCGCCTCTTCAACGGTGCCAACGGCATCGCCGCGACCTCCGAGGAGGCCGAGATCTACTCGTCCGGTTCAGGCGGCGACACCACGGCCCCGACCGCCCCCGGCACGCCGACCGTCTCCTCGGTGACCTCGTCGTCGGCCACGCTCTCCTGGGCGGCGGCCACCGACGAGACCGGAGTGACGGGCTACGACGTCGTCCGGATCAGCGGCGGCGAGGAGACGGTCGCCACCACGACCGCAAGCACCTCCGCCACCCTCACCGGCCTCTCCCCCGAGACCTCCCACACGTTCGCCGTGTACGCCCGGGACGCGGCCGGCAACCGCTCGCCGCGCTCCGGCACGGTGACGGTCACCACGTCCCCCGGCGGGAGCCAGGGCTCCTGCGCGGTCGCCTACCGGGTGACGAACCAATGGCCCGGCGGCTTCCAGGGCGAGATCGTCATCCGCAACACCGGCAGTTCAAGGGTCGACGGCTGGACCCTGAACTGGACCTTCCCCGGTGCCCAGCGCATCACCAACATGTGGGGCGGCACCCCTGTTCAGACCGGTTCCGGGGTCAGTGTCGCCTCGGCCTCCTACACCGCGTCGATCCCTGCGGCGGGCTCCGTCACCCTCGGCTTCACCGCCACCACGACGGACGGCAACCCCAGTCCGTCGGCGTTCGCCCTCAACGGGGCCGTCTGCTCCTCGGCCTGACGAACGCGCTGCCCGGAAGGGTGTCCTCCTCCCCCTTCCGGGCAGCGATCCATCCGGGGCGGCCCGATCGTTCCGTACGGGTCAGACCAGGTGGGCGAAGACCACCAGGTTCTCGGTGTAGTCCTTGGCCTTGCGGTCGTAGTCCCCGGCGCAGGTGATCAGCCGGACCTGGGCGTCGTCCGTGTCTGCGTAGACACGCTCGTCGGGGAAGTCGTTCTTGGCGAACGACTCCGCGTGGTCGACCACGAACTCCGCCTTACGCCCGTCGGCCCGCTTCACCTCGAAGCGGTCGCCCTTCTCGAGTTCGGAGAGGCGGGCGAACACCGCGGCCGAGATCTTCGTGTCCACATGTCCGGCGATGATCGATGCTCCGCGCTCCCCCGGGGACGCGCCGTCGGCGAACCAGCCGACCAGGTTGGTGTCGTCCGGGGGCGGTGCCTCGAGCTCACCCGAAGCGGCGACGGCGAGATCGGTGAAGGGCGCGTCGACGTCGATGTCGGGGATACGCAACCGGGTCGGGGCGGACCGTGGCAGATGCTTGCCGGCCGGCCGGGCCTTGGCGGAACCGCTGGCCGTGGGACTGGCCACGGGACTGGAGGCGAAGGCAGTGGCGGTGGCGGTGGCGGACGTCGCGTGAGGAGCGTGCGGGCCGCGGGCGTCGGCAGGGGGATCTCCCCTGCCCCCGAGCAGACTCACCGCCAGCACCAGGGTTGCCGTGCCCCAGAAGATCGCCGTCATGACGGCGCGCAGCCTCCGCCGCGCCGGGGCCGGATCTGTAGGAACGGAGGAAAGGGGGCGGGCTGCCATCGGGGGACCACCTCATTCGGACACGGCAGCGAACACACGGAAGGCGAAAGGGAGAGCAGGGCCGCCATGACACGCGCCCTGTGTCATGGCGGCCCCGGCTGCTATGACGCCAGGCATGGATCAGGCCACGCTTCCGGACGCCTTCTTGCGTCGCAGGGCGTAGGCGCCGGCGCCGAGAACGGTCAGCGCGGCCAGGCCAGCGCCGGAGACACTCGGGTCGGAAAGCCCGCCCCCGCCCGTGTGCACACCGCCGCTCGGCTTCTCGTGCTCCCAGTCCTTCTTGCCGCTGTACTCGTCCTTGTCCTCGCCCTTGTACTCATCCTTGTACTCATCCTTGTACTCGTCCTTGCCCTTGTCCTCGTCCTTGTCCTTGTACTCGTCCTTCTTGTACTCGTCCTTGTCGTACTTGCCGCTCCAGCCGTCCTCATTGACAGCGGCCAGGGCGCCACCGCCGGTGTGCACACCGCCGCTGGGCTTGCCCTTGTACTCGTCCTCGTCCTCGTCCTCGTCCTTGTACTCGTCCTTGTACTCGTCCTTGTCCTCGTCCTTGTACTCGTCCTTCGACTCGTCCTTGTCCTTCGACTCGTCCTTGTCGTGCTTGCCGCTCCAGTCGTCCTCGCCCCCGGTGGTCAGGGCGCCACCGCCGGTGTGCACACCGCCGCTGGGCTTGCCCTTGTCCTCGTCCTTGTCCTTGTACTCGTCCTTCGACTCGTCCTTGTCCTTCGACTCGTCCTTGTCGTGCTTGCCGCTCCAGTCGTCCTCGCCCCCGGTGGTCAGGGCGCCGCCACCCGTGTGGATTCCGCCGCGCGGCTTGTCGTGGCTGCTGTCCTCGTCGTGCTTCTTGCTGTAGGAAGAATTGTCGTGATCCCAGTCGCCCGCCGTGACGGCGAAGGCTGTGGGCGCCGAGACCACGAGGGCCGCGGTGGCCGTCGCGGTGGCGAGCAGCATGCGGGCAGAGCGCATCCGAGTTGTCCTTCCGTCGGTGACCCCGGCTGCTGACTCTGCATCAGCACGTTTGACCGAGCCCCGACGTGATCTACCGTCAGTCAGATATCCGACTCTCACCATTCGAGGCGTTCACACGGGTTACGAAGCCACCCCTACGGCGGTATCGACGGCTCGTCCGCTGCCGCACGGACCGGGTCGGCCCCGGAAACGGAACCCTTTGACAGCGCTCCGCGCCTGGGAGGCGGAAGGACGTGGGGGGAATCGTCACCGCCGGAGGGGCGGACCGGCTGCCGCCTCCCGACGCCGCACGATGCCGCCGGAAGCCCACATGCCCCTGGTCGGCCTGTTCTGGATCACCGAGGAATCCGTGCATGCGGGGCCGAACCGGAAGGGGACACCTCGGGGCTACAGCTCGCCAAGGACGGCGTCGAGCCACTGGGCCGCGAGCAGACAGAATTCTGGACCTGGGGCGAGGTCCACGGGATCGAGATCGCCGACGTCACCGTCCGGCGGACGGCTCGGCGGCATGCTTCCCTCGCGTGCGACGCGGTGAGCGCCATGCCGGGCCGGGACCCGGAGCAGCCGCTCTTCTTCACCGTCCGCGTGACGACCGGCGACGGAACGGTCGGGGCGAGCCCTTTCGCGGCCCTCACGGGCGGAATCCACGGGCCTACGGAGTACCAGCTCTCGCTACACCCTCATGCGGCGACCCGTGGGCGACGGCGGTACCGGCCTCGACGACCTCTTCCCGGTGGCCATCGAACGCGCGGGCGCGCTCGCCGACCCGAGTGGTGTTGCCACGGCGTCCACCCTGGGGTACGGCGGCATGCTCCTCGGTCCGCCGGCGATCGGGTTCATGGCGGACCGGTTCAGCCTTCCGGCCGCCCTGACCAGCGTGGCGGTGCTCGCGGCGGTGGCCACGGTGATCGGGTTCGCGACCCGCAAGGCGGCCCCGGCCTGACCTAGGGGCAGCTTGCCGACACACATACACTCCACCGGCCCCGGTCCGGTACGGCAGACTCCTCCTCATGGACGTTTCCCGGTTCGTGGAGATCCTGGACGAAGAGGGCCGGCTGCTGGCCGAAGCCGCCGAGAAGGCCGGTCCGGACGCCGAGGTGCCGACCTGCCCCGAGTGGCGGGTGCGCGACCTGGTCCGGCACACCGGGGTGGTGCACCGGTGGGCCGCCGCCTTCGTCGCCGACGGGCATGTCCCTCCCCGTCCCATGGGCGAGCCTCCCGAGCTGGACGGCCCCGAGCTCCTGGCCTGGTACCGCGAAGGGCACCGCGGGCTCGTCGGCACTCTGTCGGGCGCGGCCCCCGACGTGGAGTGCTTCACCTTTCTGCCCGGATCGCCCTCGGCCCTTGCCTTCTGGTCCCGCCGCCAGGCGCACGAGACGGCGGTGCACCGCTTCGACGCGGAATCGGCGCGCGGCGGCGCTCCGGCCCCGGTCGCGACGGACTTCGCGGTGGACGGCATCGACGAGCTGCTGCGCGGCTTCCACGCACTCCGCAGGAGCCGGGTCCGTACCGAGGTGCCGCGCGTCCTGCGGGTGCGGGCCACCGATACCGACGCGGTGTGGACCGTACGCCTGTCCCCGGAGCCGCCCGTGACCACGCGGGACGCGGACGGGGACGCCGAATGCGAACTGGCGGGTCCGGCGGAGCAGTTGTATCTCGCGTTGTGGAACCGACTGCCGGTGCCGACGACATCGGGCGATCCGGCTCTCGCCACGCTCTGGCGGGACGCGTCCGCCGTGATCTAGGTTCCCGCCCCGAGGAACCCGGCTCAGGGGTGTGTGAGCATCCGGGTGAGCACCGCGCGCTGAACGGGAAGCACTTCGCCGTGCAGCGCGCGCCCCTTGGCCGTCAGCGAGACCCGAACGCCCCGTCGGTCCTCCGCGCACGTGCCCCGTTCGGCGAGCCCTTCCCGCTCCAGACGGGCGATCAGCCGGGACAGCGCGCTCTGGGTCAGGTGGACACGCTCGGCGATCTCCTGGACGCGGTAGGAACAGCCGCGCACCGCACCCGCGAGGATGTCCAGGACTTCGAAGTCGCTGCCGCACAGGCCGTGTTCGTGCAGTGCACGGTCGAGTTCGCACTGTGTGCGGGCATGCAGGGCCAATATGTCCCGCCACTGTTGCACGAGCGCCTGTTCGGCCTGCTTCGCCGCCATGGCCGCACCGTAGCAGGCACACCGTCCGACCACATACGCGCTTCGGGCTCCTTGCCCTTCCGGCCCCGGGCTGTTTGACTCCAAAAGGTCAAGCGGGTGACTCGGGCGGGGGGTTGCGGGTGCGGCGGACTCAGGCCGAGCGGGATGCCATCACCGTCGAGATCGGTTACGCGCTGTGCAGCGCGGCGTTCGCGGCTGCGGTCGTCTTCGGTGCCGCGGCGGGTCCGGCACTGCTCTTCACTCTCCCGGGTGCCGTCGAGGAACTGCTGCTCGGCGCGGGGACGGCGCTTGCGCCGGTCCTCTTCCTGGTTCGGGTGGTCAGTGTGCTGAGGCGGTTCCGGCCGGCGGGTCAGCCGAGCCAGCCCGGCCGCACCAGACCCGACTCGTAGGCGAGGACAACCAGTTGCGCCCGGTCGCGGGCGCCGAGTTTGACCATGGTGCGGCTGACGTGGGTCTTGGCGGTGAGCGGGCTGACGACCAGACGGCGGGCGATCTCCTCGTTGGTCAGGCCGATGCCGACCAGCGCCATCACCTCCCGTTCCCGCTCGGTGAGGCCGGACAGCGTGCCGGCGGCGGCCGGTTCCTTGGACCGGGCCGCGAACTCGGCGATCAGGCGCCGGGTCACCCCCGGTGAGAGCAGTGCGTCACCGGAAACCACCGCCCTCACCGCGCGCAGGAGTTCGTCCGGTTCGGTGTCCTTCACCAGAAAGCCCGAGGCACCCGACCGGATCGCCTCGAAGACGTACTCGTCCAGCTCGAAGGTGGTGAGCATGACCACCTTCACGTCCGCCAGACCGGCGTCACCGGTGACCCGGCGGGTGGCGGCGAGTCCGTCGAGCACGGGCATGCGGATGTCCATCAGGACGACGTCGGGCCGCAGTTCCCGGATCAACCGCACCGCTTCGGCGCCGTCGGGCGCCTCTCCCGTCACCTCGATGTCCTGCTGCGCGTCCAGCAGAGCCCGGAAGCCTGCCCGGACCAGTGCCTGGTCGTCGGCGAGCACTACACGGATCACCGGTCCTCCTCGGCGTCGAGCGGCAGCACGGCGAGCACCCGGAAGCCGCCGTCGGGACGCGGGCCCGCCTCGATGGTGCCGTCGAGGGCAGCGGCCCGCTCCCGCATCCCGGCGAGCCCGTTGCCGCTGCCGCCCGCGTCGGCACCGGTGGCGGGCCCGTCGTCGTCGATGCGCAGCCGCAGCCTCCCCCCGTCCTGGTCGATGCGTACGCGCGCGTGCCGCGACCCGGAGTGCCGTACCACGTTGGTGAGGGCCTCCTGGAGGATCCGGAAGGCGGCCAGGTCCGCGCCGGGCGGAAGCTTCGGCGGCTTCCCCTCGACGGTGACGTCGAGGCCCGCGCCCGCCGCCTGCTCCACCAGCTCGGGCAGGCGGTCCAGGCCGGGGGCCGGCGCGCGCGGCGCGTCACCGGGGGCGCGCAGCGTGTCGAGCACTTGGCGCACCTCCCCCAGTGCCTCCTTGCTCTGGTCCTTGATGGTGGCGAGCACGGTGCGCGCCTGCTCGGGGTCGCTGTCGAGGAGCGCGAGTCCGACACCCGCCTGCACGTTGATGACGGAGATGCTGTGCGCGAGCACGTCGTGCAGTTCGCGGGCGATCCGGAGCCGTTCCTCGTCCGCGCGCCGCCGTACCGCCCGGGCGCGCTCGGCGCGCTCCCGTGCCCACTGCTCGCGGCGGACCCTGGCCAGTTCCGCCACCGCCACGACGGCCACCACCCAGGTGGCGACCACGATCTCCTCGCTCCAGGAGGCAGCCGCGTCGCCGGCCGGCGGCAGCCACCGGTGGAGCACATGGGCGAGCAGCAGGTGACCTGCCCAGAGTGTTCCCATCGCCGCCCATGCCGCCCGGCGATGACCGGTGACGACGGCGCTGAAGCAGGCTACGACGACGGTCAGGAACACCGGCCCGTACGGGTAGCCGGCGCCCAGATAGAGCAGCACGACGGCCACGGTGGCGAACACCACCGGCACCGGATGCCGCTGCCGCCACAGCAGCACCGCTCCGGCCGCGAACAGCAACAGGCGCGCGAAGGGATCGAGGGCGACGCGCTCGCCCTCCTGGGAGTGCTCCGCGAAGGCGGAGCCGATCAGCACGAAGGCGGTGAGCAGCAGGGTGGAGGGCCAGGGCCACCGTGAACGCCGGTTCCCGGCGTCGTCCCCGTCGTCTCCGTCGGCCCCGTCGGCCCAGCGGCCCCTCCCGGACGGGCCGTACCGCCACCAGCCGGGAGGACCGGGCCTCCGCCCGCCCGGCGGCCCGCCGCCGTGCCCGCGCTGCTCGTCCATGTCCGTCACGCTAGACGCCGGATGCCGGTGGCGGCGTCACCCCGGCGAGGTGATCACGCGTACTCCCCCGGAAGTACGCGTCGGCGTGGGCGGCGGAACGGCGGGAGGGCCGGGGCTACGACGACGCCGGCAGGCCGACCGAACGGGCGAGGCGGTCCACCGCGTGCCGGAAGAACCTCTCGCGGTCCTCCACGACCCGGTGGAACTGTCCGAACAGTTCGAACCCGACCAGCCCGAACAGCTCGGCCCAGGCCGCCACCATCGCCACCACCACCTCCGGGGGGAGGTCGGGCGCGAGGTCGGCGGCCATCCGCTCGGCCTCCGGCCGCAGGTCGGCCGACAGGGGCGGCAGCGCCAGAGCGGAGCGGCGGTGTGCGTCCCGCAGGATGTCGAGGGCGAGGAAGGCCAGGCGGGAGGCGGCCGGCACGGTGGTGTCGGGTGCCTTGTAGCCGGGAACCGGCGAACCGTAGATCAGCGCGTACTCGTGCGGGTGCCCGAGCGCCCAGGTACGCGCGCTCTCGCACACCACGGTCCAGCGCCGGGCCGGCGGGGTGTGGGCGGCCTCGGCATGGGCCGTTTCGGCGGCCTCGCCGAGGGAGTCGTAGGCGTCGATGATGAGAGCGGTCAGCAGCTCGTCGCGGCTGGGGAAGTACCGGTACAGGGCAGAGGACGCCATGCCGAGTTCACGGGCCACGGCTCGCAGCGAGAGTTTGGCGGCGCCTTCCGCCGCGAGCTGTCTGCGGGCCGCCTCCTTGATCGCCGCGGTGACTTCGATCCTGGCCCGTGCACGGGCGCCGTGTGCGGTGCTCATGGAACCAGTCTTCCATGAAATCAGAGCACTGCACGCAAAAGAGAGCACTGGACACAAAGGAGAGCACCGCTCTTGCACAATGACATCGAACCGTGCAAACTGGCGCCACCAAACAGAGAGCAGTGCTCACGAAAAGGAGCAGCGCTCTCCTTCCGTTCCCCGTCTCCTTCGCCACGCCACTCCGGCGACCCGACTCGTTCTCACCTGGGGTCCTCATGTCCACGCACGTCAAGAAGCCCGGCTGGTTCACCGTCAACGTCCTCAACCGCCTAGTGGCGTGGCTGACCCGCCGCGGACTGAGCGTCTGGGGGTCCAGGGTGCTTGCGGTCCGCGGCCGCAAGAGCGGCCAGTGGCGGACCACCCCGGTCAATCTGATGACCCTGGACGGCGCTCAGTACCTCGTCGCACCCCGGGGCCACGTCCAGTGGACGCACAACATGCGGGCGGCCGGCGGCGGCGAGCTGCACCTCGGGAAGAGCGTCGAAGCCTTCACCGCGACCGAGGTCGCCGACGACGACAAGCCGCCACTGCTGCGTGCCTACCTCAAGCGCTGGAAGGCGGAGGTCGGCGTCTTCTTCGACGGAGTGGGCCCGGACTCCTCCGACGAGGAGCTGCGCCGCGTCGCCCCCGACCACCCGGTCTTCCGGATCACGGTCACGAACTGACGGACGCGCCCCCGGCCTCGGACCTGTCCGCGGCACCGGAGCCGCCGCCCGAAGGACGCCGGTCCAGTGCGATCATCGCGCGGTGGGCCAGCGGATGGGTACGGACCAGCTCGCCGAGCGTCGTCGAACCGCGGGTGATGTCCCGGAAGGCGTTCCAGGCGGGGCGGAAGCCGGTGAGGACGGCGTGGAGCACCCCGGGGCGCCGCTCGAACGCGGCCAGCATCCGCTTGCCCACGCTCATCTCGGTACCGAGCCCCGCCTTGACCGCGAAGGCGTAGTTCAGCGCCTGTCGGCGCGTGTCCACGGCGTCGTGGGCCTCGGCGATGCGCACCGCCCACTCCCCCGCCAGCCGGCCCGACCGCAGCGCGAAGGAGATGCCCTCGCGGGTCCACGGTTCCAGGAGCCCGGCGGCGTCCCCGCACACGAGCACCCGTCCGCGCGACAGCGGAGAGTCGTCCGCCCGACACCGGGTCAAGTGGCCGGAGGAGATGCTCGGTTCGAAGCCGGCGAGACCGAGCCGCCCGATGAAGTCCTCCAAGTACCGCTTGGTCGCGGCGCCTTCACCACGCCGGGAGATCACGCCGACGGTGAGCGTGTCTCCCTTGGGGAAGACCCAGCCGTAACTGCCGGGCATCGGGCCCCAGTCGATGAGCACCCGCCCCTTCCAGTCCTCGGCGACGGTGTCCGGCACCGGGATCTCCGCCTCCAGACCCAGGTCGACCTGGTCCACCTTGACCCCGACGTGTGCTCCTATGCGTCCGGCGCTGCCGTCCGCGCCGACCACGGCCCGCGCGAGCACGGTCTCGCCGCTCTGCAGGACGAGGGCGACCGTGCGGCGGTCCGGTACCGCCGAGCCGTGCTGCTCGACCCGCTGCACGGCGGCACCGGTGCGCACCTCGGCGCCGGCCTTCTGCGCGTGCTCCACCAGCCGGTGGTCGAACTCGGGCCGGTTGATCAGCCCGAACAGCATCTGCCGGGACCGGCGGGTACGGCTGAAGCGGCCGTTGATCGAGAACGTCACCGCGTGCACCCGGTCCTTCAGCGGAAGCTCGAAGCCGGGAGGCAGGGAGTCCCGCGACGGGCCGATGATGCCGCCCCCGCACGTCTTGTAGCGGGGCAGTTCCGCCTTCTCCAGCAACAGCACGCGCCGCCCCGCGACCGCTGCCGCGTAGGCGGCCGAGGCACCCGCGGGTCCCGCGCCCACCACGACGACGTCCCATACCTGCCGCGCGTCGTCCGCCGAAGAGTTCTCGCTGCTCACGATGGTCTACTGCTCCCGATCCAGCCGCCTGCCCGCCCCCAGCTCCCGGCATCGCTCGAGCAGGGGGTACCCCCGTCTGTCCACCGCATACTACGGCGACGATCACTCGAGGCCGTTGTGGGAGGATCGTGCGGCATGGGTGCCCCGTACACCGGACCTCACCCGTGCTCCACGATCGTCTCGCCCACGAACGTACGCACACGTATCAACGTCGCACCCACAAGGAGCGTGCCCATGTCGTCGAATCCGGTCGCCGTGACCGTCGCCTCGCTGATGCCCAGGGCGAAGGAGGAGCTCGCCGAACTGGTGGCCTTCAAGTCGGTGGCGGACTTCGGCCAGTTCCCGCGCAGCGAGAGCGAAGGCGCCGCCCGCTGGGTCGCGGACGCGCTCACAGCCGAGGGGTTCCAGGACGTGGCCCTCCTCGACACCCCCGACGGCACCCAGTCGGTGTACGGCTTCCTTCCCGGCCCCGAGGGCGCCAGGACGGTGCTCCTGTACGCCCACTACGACGTGCAGCCGCCGCTGGACGAGGCCGGCTGGGACACCCCGCCGTTCGAGCTCACCGAGCGGGACGGCCGCTGGTACGGGCGCGGGGCCGCCGACTGCAAGGGCGGTGTGATCATGCACCTGCTGGCGCTGCGCGCGCTCAAGGCCGACGGCGGCGTTCCGGTCAACATCAAGGTGATCGCCGAGGGTTCGGAGGAACAGGGCACCGGCGGCCTGGAACGGTACGCCGAGCAGCACCCCGAACTGCTGGCCGCCGACACCATCGTCATCGGCGACAGCGGCAATTTCCGCGCCGGTCTGCCGACGGTGACCGCCACCCTCCGCGGTATGACGCTCGTCCGTCTGCGTGTCGACACCCTCGAAGGCAACCTGCACTCGGGCCAGTTCGGCGGCGCCGCGCCCGACGCCCTGGCCGCCCTGGTCCGCGTCCTGGACTCGCTGCGCGCCGAGGACGGCAGCACGACCGTCGACGGGCTGACCGGCGACAGCGCCTGGGACGGACTGCAGTACGACGAGGAGCAGTTCCGCAAGGACGCCAAGGTCCTTGACGGCGTGGAGCTGATCGGCTCCGGTACGGTCGCCGACCGCATCTGGGCCCGCCCGGCCGTCACCGTCCTCGGCATCGACTGCCCGCCGGTCGTCGGCGCGACCCCGTCCGTGCAGGCGAGTGCCCGCGCGCTGATCAGCCTGCGCGTGCCGCCGGGGGTCGACGCGGCCGAGGCGACCGCGCTGCTCCAGGCGCACCTGGAGGCGCACACGCCGTGGGGCGCGCGGGTGAGCATCGAGCACATCGGACAGGGGCAGGCGTTCCGCGCCGACACCACCAGCCCGGCCTACCGGGCCATGGCCGACGCGATGGCGGTCGCGTACCCGGGCCGGGAGATGAGTTACGCGGGGCAGGGCGGATCCATTCCGCTGTGCAACACCCTCGCGGCCCTCTACCCGCAGGCGGAGATCCTGCTCATCGGCCTGAGCGAGCCGGAGGCACAGATCCACGCGGTGAACGAGAGCGTCTCACCCGACGAGTTGGAACGGCTGTCGGTCACGGAGGCGCTGTTCCTGCACAACTACGCGTCCGCGGCCGGGTCCACGGGCTGATCCCGCCCGCGCGGCACTGCTGCGGTGCGGCGCCCGGCCGGGGAACCACGCACCGGGCCGGGCCTCGCACCGCGAACAGGCCGCGCCGGGCCGCGCGAGGTCCGGCCGGGTTCCGGACGTCAGCCGACCGGCACCCCCGCTTCCAGATACATCGCCTTCCCGCGTTCCCGTGCCCGCAGGGCGCGGCGGAGCCGTTCGTAGCGCACCGGGGGCAGCATGCCGGCGGCCTCCGTTTCGGAGACGAAGCGCCAGTCGCGGAGTTCGGGGCCGGGCAGCAGCAGCCGCGCGGCGTCGGCGGCGCGGAGACGGCCGCCGTCGAAGAGCAGGCGCAGGCCGCCGTAGGCGGGCGGCGCGGGCGGTTCCCAGTCGACGACGAGCAGGGACGGCGCCTCGTCGAGGCGGATGCCGGTCTCCTCGGCGACTTCGCGCATGCCCGCGCGCGCGGGCGCCTCGCCGGGTTCGACGACCCCGCCGGGGAACTCCCAGCCCGGCTTGTAGGTCGGATCGACGAGCAGCACCCTGTCGCGCTCGTCGAAGAGGAGGACACCGGCGGCGACGGTCTCGGCCGTCGGCTCGGGCGTCTGCACGATGTCGCAAGCGGGCGCCTCGCCGCTGCCGACCGCCTCGGCGATCCGGACGGCGGTGTCGTACGGGCTCAGCGGGCCGGCGCCGACCGGATAGGCGTCGGCGGTGAGCCAGGAGGCCAGGGCGGTTTTGTACGGCTCGATGTGGTCGTAGGACCACTGCCGGATCCGTATCTCGCCGTCCGGGAGGTCCGGCGGAACCTCCCGGCCCGCTATTCGCTCACGCAGGATCGTTTCCGCCGGAGCGAGGAGGACATGCCGGACCGGAATACGGCGGGCCGCGAGGCCACCGAAGATCTCGTCGCGGTAGTCCTGCCTCAGCAGGGTCATGGGAACGACCAGGGTCCCGCCGAGTTCGGCGAGCATGGCCGCCGCCGTGTCGATCACGAGCCGGCGCCAGATGGGAAGGTCCTGGAAGTCGCCGACCTCGGCCAGGCGTTTGGGCGGAAGCAGATGGCTGAGCGCCCCGCCGATGACCTCGGGGTCGAAGAGCGCGCTGTTCGGGATCAGTTCGATCAGTTCCCGTGCGGTCGTGGTCTTCCCCGCACCGAACGCACCGTTGATCCAGACGATCACGGTTCCCCCTCTTCTGTTGGGCCCCCTGTGGCTTGCCCGCTCCACCCTGCCACGGAAACCAGCCCCCGTTGAGAACGCACACCGACGGCTGAGAACGCACACCGACGGCGCCGGTGCCCTCCCGGGAGGGCACCGGCGCCGTCGGGCGGTTTCGCGGGGCCCCTCAGCCCTTGGCCTTCCGGTCGCCGTCGGCCGCGTCGGCCGGGCCGTCGGCGATGACGGTGTGGTCGAGGGTGCTGAGAGCGTCACCGACGGGGAGGCCCTCGAGGCCCTCGCCGAGCGCGTGCGACGGAGTGACCGCCGCGACGACGAAACCGGTGGCCAAGGTGGCGATGGCGAGCATGCTGCGCTTCTTCATGCCGGGCTCAACGGCGGAAACCGCCCCGGGGTCACGCACGGACGCGTACGGACACGCACGGACCTTCACGACGAGCGTGAACGCTCCCGCGGGCATCCGTGCCCCGGCCGTGGTCAGACGCCCGCCGCCGCCGGATCCGTCCGCAGTGTCAGGGCCGCCGCCGCGGCGCCCACCAGCCCGGCGTCGGTGCCCATCCGCGCCGGCGCCACCACGAGACGCCGGACGAACGACAGCGTCGCGTACTCGGTCAGGGCCTGGCGCAGGGGGGCGAAGAGGACCTCGCCCGCCTTGCCCACCCCTCCGCCGACCACGGCGATGTCGATCTCGACGAGCGTCGCGGTGGCCGCGATTCCGGCGGCCAGCGCCCGCGCGGCCCGTGTGAACGACGCCACGGCCACCGGGTCCCCGGCGCGGGCGGCGGCGGCCACCGCGGCGGCGGAGGTGTCGCCGTCCGGTCCGGGGAGCCAGCCGTTCGCCAGGGCTCGGCGGGCGATGTTGGGCCCGCTCGCGATGCGCTCCACGCAGCCGCGCGAGCCGCACGGGCACGGGTCGCCGTCGAGGTCCACACTGATGTGGCCGATGTGCCCCGTGTTGCCGGTCGGCCCGGGGTGCAGCCGGCCCCCCAGCACGAGTCCGCCGCCGACCCCGGTCGAGACGACCATGCACAGCGCGTTGTCGTGGCCGCGGGCGGCGCCCTGCCAGTGTTCGGCCGCCGTGATCGCCACACCGTCGCCGATCAGCTCCACGGGCAGTCCACCGGTCGCCGCCCGGACCCCGGCGACCAGCGGGTAGTCACGCCAGCCGGGCACGTTCACCGGGCTCACCGTGCCCGCGGAGGCGTCCACGGGGCCCGCGCTGCCGATACCGACAGCGCTCGCGCGCCCCCACAACGGGGACGCGGCGAGCTCGCCCAGCACCGCCTCGACCGACCGCATCACGGTGTCGCCGTCCGCCTCGGCGGGCGTCGGCCGCTGGGCACGGACCAGTATCCGGCCCTGCCCGTCCACCAGCGCGCCGGCGATCTTGGTGCCGCCGATGTCGAGCGCTGCCACGAGGTCGGTGTGCATCAGTCTCGGTTCTCCCCGTCAACCATGAGAAAGGCGCTGAAACAGCCCATGCGCGGCCATGAAGCGACACACGGGGCGAGCCACGCCCCACGGGCAGCGATCGCTCGCGGGCCGGGATGCGCGGTGGACAGTGTCCCTGAGCCTGACAACGTTGTCCAGGCTCTATGCTCGACGCCACATCCTCGTACAACCCCATGGATCCACGCAGCCCGTGGTCGACAGGACAGGACACCGCACCGTGCCGGAGACACCCCGCCGCACCCACCGCCTCTCAGGGTCCCGTTACGGCAACCGCCCGACCATGAAGGACGTGGCGGCCCGTGCCGGGGTCGGCCTGAAGACGGTCTCTCGGGTGGTCAACGGCGAACCCGGGGTCACGCCGGAGACGGAGCGCCGGGTGCAGGAGTCCATCGAGGCTCTCGGTTTCCGCCGCAACGACAGCGCGCGAGTGCTGCGCAAGGGCCGTACCGCCAGTGTGGGCCTGGTGCTGGAGGATCTCGCGGACCCGTTCTACGGTCCGCTGAGCCGGGCGGTCGAGGAGGTCGCCCGCGCGCACGGCGCGCTGCTGATCAACGGTTCCAGCGCGGAGGACGCCGACCGCGAGCAGGAGCTCGTGCTGGCACTGTGCGCCCGCCGGGTGGACGGTCTGGTGGTGATTCCGGCAGGTGACGACCACCGGTATCTCGAGCCCGAGCTCAGGGCGGGCGTCGCCACGGTCTTCGTGGACCGGCCGGCAGGCCGGATAGACGCCGACGTCGTCGTGTCGGACAACTACGGCGGCGCCCGTGACGGCGTGGCCCACCTCATCGCCCACGGGCACCGCAGGATCGGTTTCATCGGTGACATGCCCGGCATCCACACCGCGTCCGAGCGACTGCGCGGCTACCGCGCCGCCATGGAGGACGCGGGCATACCGGTGGAGGACGCCTGGATGTCCCTGGGGGTCACCGACCCCGAGCGGGTGCGCCGGGCCACCGAGGAGATGCTGTCCCGCCCGGATCCGGTCACGGCCGTCTTCACGGGCAACAACCGGGTGACGGTCACCGTGATCCGGGTCCTGAGCGAGCGGTCCCGCCCTGTCGCGCTCGTGGGTTTCGACGACATCGAGCTCGCCGATCTGCTCCGGCCGGGGCTCACGGTCGTCGCCCAGGACTCCGCGGCCCTCGGCCGGACCGCCGCCGAACGCCTCTTCCGGCAGCTGGACGGCACCCTGCTCGCCCCCGAGCGGATCGAACTGCCGACCAAGCTGATCACACGCGGCTCGGGCGAGCTGCCCCCGGCGGACTGAGCCCCCGTGTCCGCGAGGATCCGAACGGGCGGCGCAGACCGCGCAGACGACCGCCCCCGCCGCTCGAGTGACCGTGCGCACCGCGTGCGGGACGCGGACCGTACGCTGCGGGCGCTGGGTCTGGCCGAGGCGCCGCGCGAGCATCCGTTGCGGTACCCGGGTGCGTGGCCGCGGGAGTCGGGGCTGCTGGACGGGGACCTGCTGCGGCCGCTGGACCGCCTGGTCCACGAGGACCGGGTGCCCGTCCTGGCCGTCGGGTCCAACGCCTCCCCCGGCCAACTGCGGCACAAGATGGACCGGTTCGGGATCTCCTCGCCCCTCCCCATGGTGCGGACCCGGGTGACCGGCGTCGACGTGGGGGTCTCGGCGCACGTGAGCCGCATGGGGTATGTGTCCGCGTCACCGGTCGAGGCCCCGGGGACGGTACGGGAGTTGTTCGTCATCTGGCTCGACGCCGAGCAGCTCGCGGTGATCGACGCGAGCGAGGGCGTCCCCCTGCCGGACGGAAACTACGACCGCGTCTGGCTGTCCTCGGCCGACGTCCGCATCGAACTCCCCGACGGTACCGCGCTCCCCGGCACCCATGCGTACGTCAACCGGCACGGCGTCCTCCACGACGGCACCCGGGCCCCACGCGGCCACCCCGGCCAGCGCCCCCTGCTCACCGAACTCCTTCTGAATTCAAGGGCGTTGCGGGAACTGTTCGGCGTCTCCGCCGAACAGTTCAGCGCGCGGGCCCGCGCCGATCCGGCGCTCTGCGCGCGGGGCACACGGGTGTTCGCCGAGGAGCGTCTGGTGACGGCGTCGGGTCTGGAGCGGCACGTGCGGTCCCGGCGGACGGACAGCCCGGGCGCCGGCCTGTCGTTGCCGCCGCCCCTCACATAGACGACGCGAACCCGCCGGTCACCACGGAGCATTGCCCCACACGGCTCCCGCACGGCTCCCGCACGGCTGTCGCGCAGAGGTGCGGGCTACGGCGCGGAGGCCTTCGGGTCACCGCGGTGCGGGAACGCGAAACCCTCCAGGTCGGTGCGGGTGAGGCCGGTCGCCCGCGCCACCTCGGCGTGGTCCAGGGCGCCGCAGTCCAGGCCGCGCAACAGGTGGCCGGCGAGGGCCTTGGCGGTGGCGGGCTCGTCCATGACGTCGCCGGCGGTCCGGGCGGTGTACCGGGCGAGCCGGGCGGTGGTCTGTTCGAAACTCTCGCGGTAGAAGGCGAAGACGGCCGCGTAGCGGGTGGGCAGATGCCCGGGGTGCATGTCCCAGCCCTGGTAGTAGGCGCGGGCCAGGGCCCGGCGGGTGAGGCCGTGGTGCAGCCGCCAGGCGGCGTGGACCTGTGCGGTCGGGCCGACGGGCAGGACGTTGGTGGAGCCGTCCGAGACGCGTACGCCGGTGCCCGCGGCGGCAACCTGCATGACGACCTTGGCATGATCGGCGGCCGGGTGGTCACTGGCCTGGTAGGCGGCGGAGACGCCGAGGCAGGCGCTGTAGTCGAAGGTGCCGTAGTGCAGGCCTGTGGCACGCCCTTCGGCTGCCTGGATCATCCGGGCGACGGTGGCGGTGCCGTCGGCGGCGAGAACGGCCTGGCTGGTCTCGATCTGAATCTCGAAGCCGAGCCGGCCGGGTTCCAGCCCGCGCGCCCTCTCGAATGCGTCGAGGAGCCGCACCATGGCGGTGACCTGCTCGGGACAGGTGACCTTGGGCAGCGTCAGCACCAGTCCTCCGGGCAGCGGACCGGCCTCGGCCAGGCCGGTGAGAAAGATGTCGAGGGTGCGGATGCCCCGGTCGCGCACCGCGGCCTCCATGCACTTCATCCGGATGCCCGTGTACGGGGCCGCCGTGCCGTCCCGGTGCGCCTCGGCGATCAGCCGCGCGGCGCGGGCGGCGGCCTCGTCCTCCTCGGCGTCGGGACGGTTGCCGTAGCCGTCCTCGAAGTCGACCCGCAGGTCCTCCACGGGTTCACGCTCCAGCTTGGCGCGGACGCGGCCGTAGACCGCCTCGGCCAGGACGGGGTCCATCCCGACGGCGGCGGCGAACGAGGCGGCGTCCGGAGCGTGTTCGTCGAGAGCGGCCAAAGCCCGGTCGCCCCAGGAGCGGAGGGTGCCCGCGGTGAAGGCGTCGCCGGGGACGTAGACGGTGTGGACGGGCTGACGGGTGCCGGGGTCTCCGGGGTAGCGGCGCTCCAGCTCGGCGTCGACCGGCGCCAGGAACGCGTCGATCTCCGCGCCGACGGCACCCGCGATACTCGTGGCCACCCGCTCCTGCCGGCCCTGGCTCATCCACGCCCTCCAGATCCCTCATGTCCCCGCGGGCACGCCCGATCCGCACTTTCCGCAATGCGGAATCAACAATCCGTTGAATGAAGTTATCGGGCGGCCTTCACACCGGTCAACACCACCTCACCCTCCTCCGACATCCCGATCCCCTCCGCCCTCTCGGCATGTCCACATCCATCTGGCACCGTCTGACACGGAACCGCGCACCACCCGGCACCGCACCACCCCGCGCCACCCGCACACCGACGTACGCCCGACCCTCCCGGACACCGCCGCGCAGCACCAGCGAAGGAGCTCCTGTGCCGAACCCCAGCCGAGTCACGCGCCGCCTGGGTCTGAAGACCGCGCTCGCCGCCTCCGTCGCCCTTCCGCTCTCCAGTACAGCACTGCCTCCCGAGCCCGCCTCGGCCCGGGAAGGCCAAGAACGCCCGGAACGCCAGGGCGGGCCGCTCGAGGTCATGTCGTTCAACCTGCGCTTCGCCGGTACCGCGGAGCCCCACAGCTGGGCCGCCCGCAGACCCGTGATGCGCCGGCTGCTGCGCCGCGAGCAGCCGCACGTCATCGGCACCCAGGAGGGCCTCCACCAGCAGCTGCGCGACATCGAGGCGGACCTGGGACCGTCCTACGACTGGATCGGCACCGGCCGGGCGGGCGGCAGCCGCGACGAGTTCATGGCGGTCCTCTACGACACCCGCCGGCTCGCCCCCCTGGAGTACGACCACTTCTGGCTCTCCGACACCCCGTACCTGATCGCCTCGAACACCTGGAGCAACGCCCACATCCGCATGGTCACCTGGGTCCGCTTCCGCGATCTGCGCGCCGGTGACCGGGAGTTCTACGTGCTCAACACCCACCTGGACAACGCGAGCCAGTACGCACGCGAGCGGGCCGCCGCCCTGGTCGCCGAGCGCGTCACCGGGCTGGCCCGCTCCCTGCCCGTGATCGTGACGGGGGACTTCAACGTCGCCGCCCACGGGAACCCGGTGTACGACACGATGCTGGGCGCCGGTCTCGTCGACACCTGGGACGCGGCGGCCGAGCGGGGCGAGGCGTACGGGACGTTCCACGGGTACGGGCCGCTGGTGCCGGGCGGTGCCCGTATCGACTGGGTCCTGGCCACACCCGACGTCACGGTGCACCGCGCTGCGGTCAACACCTACGCCCCGGGAGGCCGGTTCCCGAGCGACCATCTGCCGGTGCAGGCGTCGCTCACCCCGGGACAGCCGGGGCAGCCCCGTTCCGGAACAGGCGAAGGCCCCCACGACCGCGCCGGGCGCGGTCGTGGGGGCCCCGGGCCCGTACGGCCCTGAGGGGATCAGCCCTTGCGGGTGTTGATCTCCTCGGTGAGCTGCGGGACGACGTCGAACAGGTCGCCGACCACGCCGTAGTCGACCAGGTCGAAGATCGGAGCCTCGGCGTCCTTGTTGACCGCCACGATCGTCTTCGAGGTCTGCATGCCCGCCCGGTGCTGGATCGCCCCGGAGATGCCGGAGGCGATGTACAGCTGCGGCGACACGCTCTTGCCGGTCTGGCCGACCTGGTTGGTGTGCGGGTACCAGCCGGCGTCCACCGCGGCCCGCGAGGCGCCCACGGCCGCACCCAGGGAGTCGGCGAGCGCCTCGATCAGGGCGAAGTTCTCCGCGCCGTTGACGCCGCGGCCACCGGAGACCACGATCGCGGCCTCGGTCAGCTCGGGGCGGCCGGTCGACTCGCGCGGCGTCCGCGAGACGACCTGGGTGCCCCTCGCCTTGTCGGAGAAGGTCACGGACAGCGCCTCGACCGCGCCGGCGGCCGGGGCCGGCTCCACGGCCGCGCTGTTGGGCTTGACCGTGATGACCGGGGTGCCCCTCGAGACCCGCGAGCGGGTGGTGTAGGCGGCGGCGAACACCGACTGCGTGGCCACCGGGCCCTCGTCGCCGGCCTCGAGGTCGACGGCGTCGGTGAGGATGCCGGAGCCCAGGCGCAGCGCGAGGCGGGCGGCGATCTCCTTGCCCTCGGCGGAGGAGGGCACCAGCACGGCCACCGGGGACACCTGCGCGGCCGCGGCCTGGAGGGCGTCCACCTTCGGCACCACCAGGTAGTCGGCGTACTCAGCGGCCTCGTGGGTCAGGACCTTCACCGCGCCGTGCTCGGCCAGCACGCCGGCGGTGTCGGCGGCGCCGTTGCCCAGCGCGACGGCGACCGGCTCGCCGATGCGGCGGGCCAGCGTCAACAGCTCCAGGGTCGGCTTGCGGACGGCGCCGTCCGCGTGGTCGACGTAGACGAGAACTTCAGCCATGGGACTTCTTCTCTCCTGCTTGCGAAGTGTGAGGGCGGGAAGCGAGCGGGGCCTGTTGGCTCAGATGAACTTCTGGCTCGCGAGGAAGGCGGCGAGCTGCTTGCCGCCCTCGCCCTCGTCCTTGACGATCGTGCCCGCGCTGCGGGCCGGACGCTCGGTCGCGGCCTCGACCTTCGTCCAGGCGCCGGCCAGGCCGACCTCGTCGGCCTCGAGGTCGAGGTCGGACAGGTCCCAGGACTGAACGGGCTTCTTCTTCGCCGCCATGATGCCCTTGAAGGACGGGTAGCGCGCCTCGCCCGACTGGTCGGTGACCGACACCACCGCCGGCAGCGAGGCCTGCAGCTGCTCGGAGGCGGCGTCGCCGTCCCGGCGGCCGGTGACGGTGCCGTCCTGGACCGCGACCTCGGAGAGCAGGGTGACCTGCGGCACGCCCAGGCGCTCGGCGAGCAGCGCCGGCACCACACCCATGACGCCGTCGGTGGAGGCCATGCCACAGAGGACCAGGTCGTAGCCGGCCTTCTCGATCGCCTTGGCCAGGACCAGGGAGGTGCCGATGGCGTCGGTGCCGTGCAGGTCGTCGTCCTCGACGTGGATCGCCTTGTCGGCGCCCATGGACAGCGCCTTGCGCAGCGCGTCCTTGGCGTCCTCGGGACCCACCGTCAACACGGTGATCTCCACGTCGTCGTCGGAGTTCTCCGAGATCTGCAGCGCCTGCTCGACCGCGTACTCGTCCAGCTCGGAGAGCAGACCGTCCACATCGTCGCGGTCGACGGTCAGGTCATCGGCGAAGTGCCGGTCGCCGGTGGCGTCGGGCACGTACTTCACGGTGACAACGATCCTCAAGCTCACGCCGGCTCTCCTACTGCAATCGTCATTTCTGGCTGCCTGCCTTCAGGCAGCATAAGCGCCTCAAACGGCCGTTCCCGATCGGGGCGATCCACGGTTCCGAGCTAAATATTACTCGCCAGTACACCCAGTTCATTCCCGCTGAGCAAGCGCTTTGAACTGTGACCTTCGCAACGCAGCGTAACCGGAACTCGACCGGCACGCAGCAGCGATCGTCCCCGGACCGGTGACGCGGGGCGTGGAGACGCCCCTGGCAGCGGAGGAAAGCGGAGCGGCCCACCCCGTCATACGGCCTCGCCGAGCGCGGCGATCACATCGGCCTTGCGCGGCTGGCCGGTGGCGCGCCGGACGACACCGCCGTCGGCGTCGAGGACCAGCACGGTGGGCGTCTTGAGGATGTCCAGCCGGCGCACGAGGTCCAGGTGCGCCTCGGCGTCGATCTCCACGTGGGCCACGCCGGGGACCAGACCGGCCACCTCGCCGAGCACTCTCCGGGTCGCCCGGCAGGGCGCACAGAACGCACTGGAGAACTGGACGAGGGTGGCCCGTTCACCGAGGTCGGCGCCGAGTTCCTCCGCCCTCAGCCGCTTGCCGTCGTCCCGCCCTCGCACCCGTACTCCCCCGCTCCGCCGCAGCCGCAGCACTCCGAAGGTGCTCGCCGTCGCGAGCACCGGCACACACCCCGTGAGCCCGGTCATCATCCGTCGAAGCATTCACGGGACCGCAAAGATTCCCGGCACCCGCAGGGGTTTCCCGTACGGAATGCCCGATCCATGGACACCGACGCGAGAAGGCCCGTCTCGGGGCCGCCGTGACGACCGTGGTGCCGGCCGCCGTGCTGGCCACCGGGAACATACGGCTGCCGGCCCGGCGGACGGGACGGCCGCCGCCGTACGGCTGATTGTTCCGGCGTGTCCTGCGGAGCCGGATCGGACCGGCGGACTTCGGAGCTCCCTGGCCACCACGTTCGGTTACCGCCCGGGGAGGCGAGACGCACCTGCTCCTGCGGCGGACGACGGTGCGCGGGGTAATGGCGACGCAAAAGCCCAAGGTGGATCAAGGGAGTGGACGTGACAAGAATCTCGCCGCAGGCAGGCACCAGGGCTGGTTCGGCGGTCGTTCTTGGGGCACCATCAGCGACAAGCCGTAAACCTACGGCTGCGTAACTTCGACTGGGAGTCCCCCTACCCAGGCAGAGCAGGAAGGGTTCCACCGCACCCATGGCAGAACTCGTCTACCGTCCCGTGATCGGTTTCGCCCAGACTCTGTTCAAGGCGTGGGACCTCAAGATCGACTGCCGGGGTTCGGAGAACATCCCGCGTACGGGCGGCGCCGTACTGGTGAGCAACCACATCAGCTACCTGGACTTCGTCTTCAACGGCCTCGCGGCGCTGCCGCAGAAGCGGCTCGTGCGCTTCATGGCGAAGGACGCCGTGTTCCGGCACAGGATCTCGGGCCCGCTGATGCGCGGGATGAGGCACATCCCCGTGGACCGCAAGCAGGGCGACGCGGCGTACGCGCACGCGCTCGCCTCGCTGCGGTCGGGCGAGATCGTGGGCGTCTTCCCGGAGGCGACGATCTCCCAGTCCTTCACGCTGAAGAGCTTCAAGTCGGGTGCCGCGCGCATGGCGCAGGAGGCGGGCGTACCGCTGATCCCGATGGCCGTGTGGGGCACCCAGCGCCTGTGGACCAAGGGGCACCCCCGCAATTTCAAGCGCAGCCACCTCCCGATCACCATGCGCGTCGGCGAGGCGGTCGAGGCGTCCAAGGACAAGTACGCGGGCGCGATCACCCGGCAGCTCCGGGAACGGGTGCAGGAACTGCTGGAGGCCGCGCAGCGCGCCTACCCGGTGCGCCCCAAGGGCCCGGACGACACCTGGTGGATGCCGGCCCACCTCGGCGGCACGGCGCCGACACCGGAGCAGGTCCGTGCGGCCGAGGCGCGCTGAGCCGCCGACGCGCACGTCACGTTCCGGCGTGCTCCGGTAGTGCGGTGGGCAGCGTCCGCCACAGGTGCGGGCGGTCCCGCGCGGTCTTGAGCGCGTCCAGCACGACGGGGTGCGGTGCGGCGTACAGGAGCGGGTAGTCCCTCTCACCGGAGGCCGGATCGGGCGTGAAGGCCAGCCGCTCGCCGTCCAGGGAGAAGCGGGCGTCGACCCCCGGCTTGTTGCCCCGGGGGTCCTGCCGGTGCCAGGCACCGTGGAACCGCACGGCGACCAGACCGTGCACCACCCCGAGATCCTGGTAGCACAGCGCCGTCGGGATGTCCTCGGCCCGCAGCAGTGCGGCCAGTGCGTGGGCCTTGGCGTAGCAGATCCCGGTGCGCCGCTCCAGGACGTCGGAGGCACGCCAGGTGACGCGGGGGTCGCCGGAGTCCTGCGAGTGCGGGATGGTGTCGCGCACGAACTCGAAGGCCGCTCGCGCATACTCATACGAGTCGGCCACTCCGGCCGCGAGCCCGGCGGCAGCCTCGCGGACCAGGTCGTGGTGGTGGTCGATCACCTCGTCTGCGGCCAGATAGGCGGAGAGATCCGGGGTTTCCTGGATGGTCTGCATACCACCGGAGCATAGGTATGCACCCGACCGAAGATCAATACATTTTTGGTCGGGTGCACACCCCTGCGAGGATGTCGACTGCGCGACGGCCGCTAGCGGGCCATCTCCTCCTTGAGGGCCGCCACGAACGTGTCCACGTCGTCCTCGGTGGTGTCGAAGGCACACATCCAGCGGACGTCGCCCGCGGCCTCGTCCCAGAAGTAGAAGCGGAAGCGCTTCTGCAGGCGCTCGGTCACGGCATGCGGCAGGCGGGCGAAGACGGCGTTGGCCTGGACCGGGTGGAGGATCTCCACGCCGTGCACGGCGCGCACGCCCTCGGCGAGACGCTGGGCCATCTCATTGGCGTGCCGGGCGTTGCGCAGCCACAGGTCCCGCGCGAGCAGGGCCTCCAGCTGCACCGAGACGAAGCGCATCTTGGACGCGAGCTGCATGGACAGCTTGCGCAGGTGCTTCATGTGGCTGACGGCGTCCTGGTTCAGCACCACGACGGCCTCGCCGAACAGGGCACCGTTCTTGGTGCCGCCCAGGGAGAGCAGGTCGACGCCGGCCGCGTTGGTGAAGGTGCGCATCGGCACGTCCAGGGTGGCGGCGGCGTTGGCCAGCCGGGAGCCGTCCACGTGCACCTTCATCCCGTGGGCGTGCGCGTGCTCGCAGAGGGCGCGCATCTCGTCCGGCGTGTACACCGTGCCCAGCTCGGTGGCCTGAGCGATGGACACCACCTGCGGCATCGCCCGGTGCTCGTCCTCCCAGCCGTACGCCTGCCGGTCGATCAGCTCGGGGGTGAGCTTGCCGTCGGGGGTGGGCACGGTGAGGAGCTTGATCCCGCCGACGCGCTCCGGCGCCCCTCCCTCGTCGACGTTGATGTGCGCGCTCTCGGCGCAGATCACGGCGCCCCAGCGGTCGGTGACCGCCTGGAGCGCGACGACGTTGGCACCGGTGCCGTTGAAGACCGGGAAGGCCTCGGCGGTGGGGCCGAAGTGGCTGCGGATCACCTGCTGGAGGTTCTCCGTGTACGCGTCCTCGCCGTACGCGACCTGGTGCCCGCCGTTGGCCAGGGCCAGGGCGGCGAGCACCTCCGGGTGAGCCCCGGCGTAGTTGTCGCTGGCGAAACCGCGGACATCCGGGTCGTGATGGCGGCGCGCGTCGGTCCGGGGTGGGTTCACGGCTTCTCGGTCAGCCACAGACGGTTTCCGTTCAATTCCGCGGCGGGCTTGTCCCAGACGCCGGCGATCGCCTCGGCGAGATCCCTGACGTCCGTGAAGCCCGCGAACTTCGCGTTGGGGCGCTCGGCGCGCATCGCGTCGTGCACCAACGCCTTCACCACCAGGATCACAGCCGCCGATGTCGGCCCCTGCTCGCCCCCCGCCTTGCGGAAGTAGTCGCCCATGGCCAGCGTCCACGCCTCGGCGGCGGCCTTGGCGGCGGCGTAGGCGGCGTTGCCCGCGGTGGGCTTGGTGGCGCCGGCCGCGCTGATCAGGACGTACCGGCCGCGGTCGCTGCGCTGCAGCCCTTCGTGGAAGGCGAGAGAGGTGTGCAGCACGGTCCGGACCAGCAGCATCTCCAGCAGGTCCCAGTCGTCCACGCTGGTCTTGGTGAAGGTCTCGCTGCCGCGCCAGCCGCCGACGAGATGGACCAGGCCGTCGACACGGCCGAACTCCCTCTCGGTGCGCGCGGCCCACTCGCGGGTGGAGTCCAGGTCGAGCAGGTCGACCGTGTCACCGGTGACGGTGGCACCGCCGTGCGCGTAGCGCGCCGCGTCCACGGCCTCCGCCAGCCGTTCCGGATCGTTGTCGGAGCCGATGACGATCGCCCCCGCCTCGGCCAGCCTGAGCAGTGTCGCCCGCCCCGCGGGTCCCCCCGCGCCGGCCACCGCGATCACCGCACCGTCGAGTGCCCCGTTCCCCATGGTCATCGCCTCCTGCGCAGTGGTGCGAACCAGATCGCTCACGCGGCGATCCGCTCGGCGCTGTCCGCCGTGATGCCCCGGGTCGAGGCGATTACGTTCTTCAGCTTCTTGGACAGTGCCTCATAGAACATGCTCAGCGGAAACTCGTCCGGAAGCACGTCATCGACGAGTTTCCGCGGCGGCTGCGTCAGGTCCAGGGCGTCGGGGCCCTTGGCCCACTTGGATCCCGGGTGCGGGGAGAGGTAGCGGGAGACCAGCTCGTACCCGGCGAACCAGTGGACGAGCTTGGGGCGGTCGATGCCGTCGCGGTACAGCGTCTCGATCTCGGCGCACAGCTGGTTGGTGACCTGCGGGGCGCGGTCCCAGTCGATGGCGAGCTTGTTGTCGGTCCAGCGGACGACGTCGTGCTTGTGCAGGTAGGCGAAGAGCAGCTGGCCGCCGAGGCCGTCGTAGTTGCGGACCCGCTCGCCGGTGACCGGGAAGCGGAACATGCGGTCGAACAGCACCGCGACCTGGACGTCACGAGCCTGCGGGACGCCCTCGCCGGCGAGCTTCACGGCCTCCTTGAAGGCGGTGAGGTCGCAGCGCAGCTCCTCCAGGCCGTACATCCAGAACGGCTGGCGCTGCTTGATCATGAACGGGTCGAAAGGCAGGTCACCGTGGCTGTGGGTGCGGTCGTGCACCATGTCCCACAGGACGAACGCCTCTTCGCAGCGCTTCTGGTCGTGCACCAGCGCCGCGACGTCGTCGGGCAGTTCGAGGCCCAGGAGGTCGACGGCGGCGGCGGACACCCGGCGGAAGCGGGCGGCCTCGCGGTCGCAGAAGATTCCGCCCCAGGTGAACCGCTCGGGGGCCTCGCGCACGGCGATGGTCTCGGGGAAGAGCACCGCGGAGTTGGTGTCGTAGCCCGCGGTGAAGTCCTCGAACGAGATGCCGCAGAACAGCGGGTTGTCGTAGCGGGTGCGCTCCAGCTCGGCCAGCCAGTCGGGCCACACCATGCGCAGCACGACCGCCTCGAGGTTGCGGTCCGGGTTTCCGTTCTGCGTGTACATCGGGAAGACGACCAGGTGCTGGAGGCCGTCCTCGCGGTGCGCGGCCGGGTGGAAGGCCAGCAGCGAGTCCAGGAAGTCGGGCACCTCGAAGCCGCCCTCGGCCCAGCGGGTCAGGTCCTTCGCCAGGGCCTCGTGATAGGCGCGGTCGTGCGGGAGCAGCGGGGACAGCTCGTCGAGCGCGTCGACCACGCGGCACACCTCGAGCTCGGCCTCGGCGCGGGCCGGGGCCCCCTCGGCGTCGAGGTCGATCGATCCGTCCTTCGCCTGCCAGGGCCTGATCCGCTCCACGGCATCCTTGAGCACGGGCCACGCCGGGTGCTCGACCACCCTGGCCACCGAAGGAACGTGCCCCTCCGTACCCACCTGCACAAGAATTTCCGTCATATCCCATCCTCCAGCGAAGAAACTGCGTACGCCGACCGTATACATACGAGGTTTCTCCCAGCAAGGGACACCTCCGTAAATTATCCTGCGCCACCCCGGTCGTCACCGCATTTTTTCCTGCCCATCACGCGAGTGGGTGACACTCCTCGACTTCACTGTTCAGCATCTGGACGGGGCGGGCACAGACGATACGGTCCAGGAGGGCCGCAGGGACGCGGTCCCGCGTCGCCGTCGACGGAAGCGAGTCGCATCTTGAACTTCCTCACCATCGGTCACCGCGGAGTCATGGGTGTCGAGCCCGAGAACACCCTCCGGTCCTTCGTCGCCGCCCAGGAGGCCGGTCTCGACGTCATCGAACTCGATCTGCACCTGAGCAAGGACGGCGCGCTCGTCGTCATGCACGACACGGACCTGGACCGCACGACGGACGGCACGGGCCCGATCGCCGACCGGACCATCGCCGAACTGCGCGCCCTGGACGCCGGACGCGGCGAGCGCATCCCCGTCCTCGAGGAGGTGCTGGACGCCGTCCACGCCCCGTTGCAGGCCGAGATCAAGGACGTGCAGGCGGCCAGGGCCCTGGCCGAGGTGATGAACCGGCGGAATCTGGTGGGCCGGATCGAGGTGTCCTCGTTCCACGACGACGCGATCACCGAGATCGCCCGTCTGGTGCCCGGGGTACGCACCGCGCTCGTCGCGAGCCGCTACCATCCGGACGTTGTGGAGCGGGCGGTCGGCGCCGGTGCGTCGACCGTCTGCCTGAACATCCGCCGCCTCACCCTGGAGATCGTCGAGCAGGCCCGCAAGGCGGACCTGCGGATCATCGGCTGGGTGGTGAACACGCAGGACCACCTCAGACTGGTCCGGGCCCTCGGGCTCGACGGCGCGACCACCGACTACCCGGAGATCAAACGCACCGGCCGCTTCACCGCGTGACGGCCGGGCCGGCTCCGTCCGGGGGCGGCCGGGACCGTGCGTTCGGCCGTCAGGTCAGTTCCTTGACCAGCAGCTCGAACCGCAGGTCGGCGCGGAGCGGAATGCCGAACCGCTCGTCGCCGTACGGGAAGGGAGTCGTCCTGCCCGTACGGCGGTAACCGCGCCGCTCGTACCAGGCGATCAGGTCCTCGCGCACCGTGATCACGGTCATGTGCATCTCACGCGCGCCCCAGGTGTCCCGCACCTGCCGCTCGGCGTGAGCGATGATCGCCTTTCCGAGCCCGGCGCCCTGGAGCCCGGGGCTGACCGCGAACATGCCGAAGTAGGCGTGGTCACCGCGGTGCTCGAGCTGGCAGCAGGCGACGATCCGGCCCTCGCGCTCCACCGTCAGCAGCCGGCTGTCCGGCGACTTGACGACCTCCCGCACGCCTTCCGGGTCGGTCCGCTGCCCCTGAAGGATGTCGGCCTCGGTGGTCCACCCGGCCCGGCTGGAGTCGCCCCGGTACGCCGACTCGATCAGCGCGACGAGGCCGTCCACATCGGCTTCGGTGGCGTCACGGAAGGTGAGTACGCTCTCGGTGACGGATTCCATGGGGCACTTCTCCGCTTCTTCGCTCAGGTCGTCCGCAGTCCGCGGCACGCGGTCCCCGGTTCGCAGTCCGCACGTGCATCGGCTGTACCGGTTGTCGGCGTGGCTCGGCCACGGACGAGGTTATCCCGGCCGCTACGCTCGGCCGCATGGTGCATGTACTGGGCAGCCGGATCCTCCTCCGTCCCACCGATCCCGAGCGCTCCCGCGTCTTCTACGGCGAGCAGTTGGGCCTCGCGGTGTACCGCGAGTTCGCCACCGGCCCGGAGCGCGGCACGGTCTACTTCCTCGGCGGCGGTTTCCTGGAGCTGTCCGGCCGGTCCGACAGCCCGGCAGGCGCGGCGGACCCCGCGACAAGGCTGTGGCTCCAGGTGGCGGACGTGGTGGCGGCCCACGATGAGCTGAAGGACGAGGGCGTCGAGATCGTCCGGCCGCCGGTGAAGGAGCCGTGGGGCCTGATCGAGATGTGGATCGCCGACCCGGACGGCACACCGATCGTCCTCGTGGAGATCCCGGCCGATCATCCACTGCGGTACCGGCCGGGGATCTGAGACCGGGTACGGCGATCCCGACGACCGGGGTTCGTCACGTCCGCGGGGCGCCCGGGCGTCCTTCCAGCCGGCCCAGCAACTCGGCGAGCAACGAGGCCAGCTCGCCGAGCGCCGGTCCGTCCAGGCCGGACAGTACGGCGCTCTCGTAGGCGAGCTGCGCGGGCATGACCCCGTCGACCGCGTCCTGCCCGGCGTCGGTCAGGCGGACCCGGGCCACTCGGCGGTCGCGGGAGTCACCGCGGCGCTCCACCAGGCCGCGCGCGGTGAGCTGCTTGAGGCGCTTGGTGACGGCGGCGCCCGAGGAGAAGGTCTCGCGCGCCAGCTCCCCCGGGGTGAGTTCGCGGCCGGTGCGGCGCAGCGCGCCGAGCAGGTCGAACTCGGGACGGGTCAGTCCGGCCCGGCCGAGCGGGGCGTCCTCGGCCTGCTGGAGCAGGGCGGCACAGCGGTTGATGCGCCCGATGATCTCCATGGGCCCGGTGTCGAGGCCGGGGTACACCGCCCGCCACTGCCGGACCACCTCTGCGACGGTGTCCTGGCCGGACACCGGTGTGCCTTCGCCGGTGGGGACTCCCGCGCCGGCCGGGAGAGCCTCGTCCGCCGGGGTTCCGCCGTCGGCCCGGTGGGCCCCTCCGGCGGGACGTCCTCCGTCGGCCGGGAGGCCTTCGGTCGCTCTCATGGCCGTACGTCCTCCGTGTCGTTGCCCGTGTCGCCGTTCGCGCCCTTACCGGTGCCGGTGCCCGGGCCGGTGTCGGGACTCGCGCCCGAGCCCGTGCCCGGGCCGGTGTCCGGACTCGCGCCTGCGACCGCGCTCCGGTTCGTCTCCGCGCCGGAGCCGGCCGCCAGGCCCTGGCGTCGTACCATCGCCGCGAGCGTACGGTGTCCCGCCTGCTCCGCGAGCACGACCCGCTCCTGCGGCAGCGTGCGAAGCCACCATTCGCCCGCGGCCGCGTCGGCGGTGGCCCGCAGGTCGACGAGGGCGGCGGCCAGGTCGCGCCGGGCGGTCTCCAGGGCGGCCGGGTCGGCCTGCGGGTCGGCCAGCAGCCGGGCCGCGTGTTCGCGCCGCAGGCCCACCGTGGTGAGCGCCGTCGCGACGCGGTTGCCCGCCCGCCGGTTGGTGACGACCAGGGCCGCGCCGAAGCCGACCAGCGCGCCGACCAGGGTGTCCACCACACGATCGGTGATCAGGGAGCCGGTCCCCTGGTAGCCGGGGAACTCGGTGACGAGCAGGGCCAGCGGGGTGACGCAGACACTGCCGAGCCAGTAGTTGCGGCCGATGAGCGCCTCGGCGCCGAAGTTGAAGACGAGGCAGCACAGGACGAGGGCGAGCGGTCCGAGGTTGGCGATCGGGGCGACGGCCGCGAAGACCAGCACGCCGACGAGGTTGCCGACGACCCGCTGCACGGTCCGGCTCCAGGTGAGGGTGATGTTGGCCTGGTAGAGGGCGGCGGCGGTGGTCAGGGCCCAGTAGGGCCGCCCGACCCCGAGAGCGAGAGAAGCGTATCCGGCGAGGCCGCAGCCGAGAGCGGTACGTACGGCGATGGGGGTGAGCGGTCCCAGCCGGGACCACAGGGAGCGGTGGGGGATGGCGCGCTCGG
>NZ_LIQT01000392.1 GCF_001418415.1 Streptomyces hirsutus | reverse complement strand
CTCTCCGGCGGGCAGCGGCAGCGCCTCGCGCTGGCCCGCGCGGTGGTCGGCCGGCCCGACTTCCTGGTGCTGGACGATCCGCTGTCCGCGCTCGACGTGCACACGGAGGCCGCGGTCGAGGCCGCCCTGCGCCGGGTGCTCGCCGACACCACGGCCCTGATCGTGGCGCACCGCCCGTCCACGGTCCTGCTGGCCGACCGCGTCGCCCTGCTCTCCGGCGGCCGGATCACGGCGGTCGGCACCCACCACGAACTGCTGCGCACCCACTCCGAGTACGCCCACCTCATGGCCGGCGACCCGGCGCGGGAACAGGAGGAACAGCGATGACGGCGGTTCCCACCGCACCCGCCCGCGACGAGGACGGCAAGGACGACGAGCCGCGGGTCCGGGAGGCCGGCGCCCCCTTCGACCGGGACGTCCTGCCCACTCCCCCGGATGCCAGCGGCGTCCTGCTGCGCTCCCTGCTGGCGCCGATGCCCGGCCGGGTCGCCCTGACGGCGCTTCTGCTGCTGCTCCAGCAGGCGGCGGTGCAGGCGGGCCCGCTGCTGGTGGCGTACGCGATCGACCGGGGCGTGCCCGCGTTCCGGTCCGCCGACCACGGGCCGCTGATCGCGGTGGCGGTGGGCTATCTGCTGTGCGCGGCGGCGGGCGGCGTGCTGCAGTACGCGTTCATCGCCACCGCCGCCCGGGTCAGCCAGGACGTGCTGCTGGATCTGCGCGGCCGGATCTTCCGGCACGCGCAGGCGCTCAGCGTCGACTTCCACGAGCGCTACACCTCGGGCCGGCTCATCTCCCGTTCCACCACGGACGTCGAGTCGCTGCGGGAGCTGCTGGAGGAGGGCCTGCAGGAGCTGGTGACGGTCATCGTGTCCTGTGTCTACATCTCGGTGCTGCTGCTCTGGCTGGACCTCGGGCTCGGCGCGGTGGCGGTGGCCTCCTTCGTCCCGCTGTACGCACTCGTACGGTCGTACCGGCGGCGGGCCTCCGAGGTGTACCGGCTGCGGTCGACGGCGATCGCCGCGGTGATCGTGAAGTTCGTCGAGACGATGAACGGCATCCGCCCGGTGCGCGCCTTCCGCCGCGAGGCCGTCAACGACACCGCGTTCCGGGAGCTGAACCGGCGGCACGAGCGGACCAACGGCGACGCGCTGCTGGAGATGGCCCGCTATGTGGTGGGCTCGCGGGTGACCGCCAACACGACGGTCGCGCTGGCCGTGCTGTGGGGCGCCTACCGGGTGGCGGACGGGACGCTCGCGCTCGGTGTGCTGGCGGCGGCGGTGCTGTATCTGCGGCGCCTGTACGACCCGATCGACCGGCTGGGCATGTTCCTCAACGCGTACCAGTCGGCGGCGGCCTCGCTGGAGAAGATCGCCGGTCTGCTGGCCCAGGCCCCGTCCGTGCCGGAGCCGGTGGCCCCCCGTGAGCTGCCGGAGCGGCGGTCGGAGCATCCGGGGCGCGAGGTCGTCTTCGACGGGGTCCGGTTCGCTTACCGCACCGGTGGCGAGGTACTGCCCCGTTTCGATCTGACGCTCCCCGCCGGGCAGACCGTCGCGGTGGTCGGCTCGACCGGTGCGGGCAAGTCGACGCTGGCGAAGCTGCTCGCCCGCTTCTACGACCCCACCGACGGCCGGGTCCTGCTCGACGGCGTCGACCTGCGCGACCTGTCGGGGCCCGAACTGCGGCGCGGGGTGGTCATGGTGACACAGGAGGCGTTCCTGTTCTCCGGCACGGTCGCCGAGAACATCGCCCTCGGCCGTCCGGAGGCCGGCCGCGCGGAGATCGAGCAGGCGGCGAAGGAGATCGGCGCCCACGACTTCATCAGCTCCCTCCCGGACGGCTACGACACCGACGTACGCAAGCGGGGCGGCCGCATCTCGGCCGGTCAGCGCCAGCTCGTCGCTTTCGCGAGGGCGTTGCTGGCCGATCCCGCCGTGCTGATCCTGGACGAGGCGACCAGTTCGCTGGACATCCCCGGCGAGCGGGCGGTGCAGCGTGCGATGGCGACGGTGCTGCGGGGCCGTACGGCGGTGGTGATCGCCCACCGCCTGTCCACCGTGGAGATCGCGGACCGCGTCCTGGTGATGGAGCACGGCCGGATCGTGGAGGACGGCACCCCGGCCGAACTCGTCGCGGGCACGGGCCGCTTCGCGGGCCTGCACCGGGCCTGGCGGGACAGTCTTGCGTAGGCGCGGCAGCGCGGGGGGAGTGAGCGGATGATCGACGCGTACGGGGATCCCGGCACGCCCGACGGCCGGGGCGGGGCCCGCTATCTGTGGTGGCTGGTCCTGCGGCAGCCGGGCCGGTGTGCGGCGGGGGCGGTGTTCGGCAGCGTGTGGATGGTGCTGCTGGCGGCGACGCCGTATCTGATGTCCCGGGCGGTGGACGAGGGGCTCGAACCGGGCGACATGGGGGCCCTGGCCCTCTGGACGGGGGCCCTGTTCGCGGTGAACGGGGTCAACTCCTGGCTCGGCATCATGCGGCACCGCACGATGACCCGGGTGCGGATGGACGCCCACTTCCGCACGGTGAAGGTGGTCGTCGGGCAGTCGGTGCGGCTCGGTGCCTCGCTGGCGCGCTCCACCGGGGCCGGAGAGGTCGTCACCATCGGGGTCGGTGACGTGCAGATGATCAGCCAGTCGCTCACCGCCGTCGGGCCCGGGGTGGGAGCGGTCGTGGCCTATGGGGTGGTGGCCGGACTGCTGCTGTCGGTGTCGCCGCTGCTGGCGTCGGTCGTGCTGCTCGGGGTGCCGGTGATCGCCCTCGTGGTGGGGCCGTTGGCGGGGCGGTTGCAGGGGGCGGAGACGGAGTACCGGGAGCGGCAGGGCGTGCTGACCGCGCGGATCGGGGATCTGGCGGGCGGTCTGCGGGTGCTGAGCGGGCTCGGTGGCAAGGGCCTGATGGGGGAGGCGTTCCGGCGGGACTCGCAGCGGTTGCGCGAACAGGGGTACCGGGTCGGTGCGGTGACCAGTTGGATGCAGGCGCTCGGTGCCGGCCTGCCGATGCTTTTTCTGGCAGGGGTGACCTGGATCGCCGCCCGGCTGGCCGCCCAGGGCCAGATCAGCGTGGGCGAGCTGGTGTCGGTATACGGCTATGTGGCCGTGCTGGTGTGGCCGGTGATGTTCCTGATCGAATGCGGCTACCAGCTGAGCCGGGGTGTGGTGGCCGCCCGGCGGGTGGCGGCGTTCCTCCGGCTGGAACCGCCGGCCGGCACCGGCGAGGTCGCCGCGCCCGCCGAACCGTCGGTGCTGTACGACCCCGAGTCCGGGGCGCGGGTGCTGCCGGGCCGGCTGACCGCGCTCACCGCGGCGCGCCCGGCCGACGCGGTCGGCGTGGTGGACCGGCTCGGCCGGTATGTGCCGTCGTCGGCCACCTGGGGCGGGCGGCGGCTGGACGCGATCGCGCTCGCCGAGGTCCGGGAACGGATTCTGGTCGCCGACCACGAGGCCGATCTGTTCGCCGGCCCTCTGCGTGAGGTGGTGGCCGGCCGCCGTGCGGCTGAGGACGCGGACGTCCTGCGCGCCCTGCGCACGGCCGCCGCCGACGACATCGTGCGGGGGCTGCCCGACGGTCTGGGCTCGACGGTGTCCGCCCAGGGTCGCAGTCTCTCCGGTGGGCAGCGGCAACGCGTCCGGCTGGCACGTGCGGTGCTGTCCGATCCCGAGGTGCTGCTGGCTGTCGAGCCCACCTCGGCACTCGACGCGCACACCGAGGCCGCGGTCGCCGAGGGGCTGCGCGCGGCGCGCCGGGGCCGTACGACGGTGGTGACGTCCACTTCGCCGCTGCTGCTGGACCGCGTCGACCAGGTGCACTTCCTGGTGGACGGCAAGGTGGCCGCCACCGGCAGCCACCGCGAACTCCTCGACCGTGAGCCCGGATACCGGGCGTTGGTGGCCAGGGAGGCCGTCGGGGAATCAACCGGGCGATCTGCCGAGGAAGCCGGTGAGGGGGCCGTGCGGTGAGCCGAGGAGGACTGCCGGTCGCCGAGCCCACCGAGGTGCGCCGGGCGGCCGTGGCGCTGGTGAAGGCGGACGGACGGGCCTTCGCCGCGGTGCTGGCCCTGAACTCGCTGGCCGCTCTGGCGGGGCTGGCCGGGCCGTGGCTGCTGGGGCGGATCATCGACGGGGTGCGCGACGGGGGCGGTGTGAGCGTGGTGGACCGGCTGGCGCCGGTCATCCTGCTGTGCGCGGTCGGGCAGTTGCTGCTGGCCCGCTGGGCCCGTCACGTGGGGCACCGCTTCGGGGAGCGGACGCTGGCCCGGGTCCGGGAGGGCTTCGTGGACCGGGCGCTGGCGCTGCCCTCGTCGGTGGTGGAGCGGGCCGGCACCGGGGATCTGACGGCGCGGGGCACGGCCGATGTGACCGTCGTCGGCACCACCCTGCGCGACGCCGGGCCGGCGCTGCTGGTCAACGGGGTGCAGGCGGTGTTCGTCATGGCGGCGGTCTTCCTGGTGGATCCCTTGCTGGGCGCCCTCGGCCTGCTGGGGCTCGCCCCGATCGGATGCGTGCTGCGCTGGTATCTGCGCCGGGCCCGCGCCGGGTACCTCGCCGAGGGCTCGGCCGTCTCGGATGTGGCGGAGATCGTCGCGGCGACGGCAGCGGGGGCGCGCACGGTGGAGGCGTTCGGGCTCCAGCAGCAGCGGATCCGGGCGAGCCGGGAGGCGCTGGAGACCACCCGGCGCGCCCGGTTCCACACCCTGTTCCTGCGGACGGTGTTCTTCCCGGTGGTGGAGTTCTCGTACGCCGTGCCGGTGGCCGGCGTACTCCTGATCGGCGGGGCGCTGCACGAACGGGGCGCGGTGAGCCTGGGCGCGGTGGTGAGCGCCGCCCTGTATCTGCTCCAGTTGAGCGGGCCACTGGACGAGGTGCTGATGCGGATCGAGCAACTGCAGAGCAGCGGCGCCTCGTTCGCCCGGGTGGAGGGGCTGGCCAGGGCGTCGCGTACGGCGGGGCACGACGACGTTCCGGATCCGGCCGGTGACCGTATCGACGTGACCGGTGTGCGCTACGCCTACGACGGGGGCGCCGAGGTGCTGCGCGGGGTCGATCTGACGGTGCGGCCGGGCGAACGGCTGGCCGTGGTGGGGCCGTCCGGCGCGGGCAAGACCACGCTGAGCCGGCTGCTCGCGGGCGTGGACGCGCCGACCGCCGGGACGGTCACGGTGGGCGAAGTGCCCGTGGCCCGGCTGGACCCGGATCGGCTGCGCCGACAGGTCGTCCTGGTCACTCAGGAGCACCACGTGTTCCTCGGTTCGGTGCGCGACAATCTGCGCATCGCCGAACCGGGCGCGCAAGACGGTGAGTTGTGGGCCGCGCTGTCCGCGGTGGGTGCCGACGCGTGGGTGCGGGAGCTGCCGGAGGGTCTGGACACTGCTCTGGGAGAGGGCGGTTGCGCACCGGACGGCTCCCAGGCCCAGCAACTGGCTCTGGCCCGGGTGGTGCTGGCGGATCCGCACACGCTGATCCTCGACGAGGCGACCGCCCTGCTCGACCCGACGACCGCGCGCCACACCGAGCGCGCGCTGGCCGCCGTTCTGGCGGGACGCACCGTCATCGCGATCGCGCACCGGTTGCACACCGCGCACGACGCGGACCGAGTGGCGGTGATGGAGGACGGCCGGCTGACCGAACTCGGCACGCACGAGACCCTGGTGGCGGCGGGCGGGGCGTACGCGGCGCTCTGGCACTCGTGGCACGGGGAGGGGCCGAACCGGCCGTAGCCCGGCGCCCGGCGGAGGGCGGTGGGGCGACCGGCCGCCGACGGCGGGGCGGTACGCCTCCTCGCCCGCATCGGCGGGGCCGGCCCTCACTGGGGAGCCCCCCCGTACGGCCGTCGTTCTCGCCATGTCCGTCATGGCGGCCCGGCTCACCAAGGTCCTGGTGGAGGATCCGGTCCGGTTCCGGTCCGGTTCCGGTCCCGCTGGGCCGCCGGCCGTGCCGGCGCGCTCGCGGTCCTCGCCACGTTCGTCGCGCCGGCGGTCCTCCGGCGCTCGTCCCCGAACCGCGGGTCGAAGAGGGATCCGTCGATGTCACGCACCTCATGCCCGCCGGCGGTTGATGCCTGCGCCGTGCCCCCGGCCCACCCCGCGCACCCCACGACCCACACACCGACCCGTTCGTATACCGAACCCGGACTCCCGCACAACGAACGGCTTTCGGCCAAGTTCCTGACGCGCTCCTGACAGAAACCGCGGTCACCTGCCACTCTTCCCACGGTCCCTGCACGGCAACCCCACAGCGCCACCGAACCGCCGTGCCGCGGCCGTCGCTCCAGCACAGCAGCACAGCAGCACGTGGTACCGCGTACCGCCCTGTTCTGCCCGGCCGGCTCACCAGCCGGCCGGTCTCCCCTGGCCGCACAACCCGCGGCCACGCAGAAGGAGTCAGTGTTGAGAAGCAGGTCCTCCCACAGACGCACCCCCCGCACGACGCGCCGCCGCACCGCCGCGGTCGCCCTGGCCGGGGTCGCCGCCCTGGTCGCCACGGCCGTGCAGGCCGGCAGCGCCACCGCGGCCCCGGACTCCACGCCGGCCGCCGGACAGGCGAAGCCCGCCGCCGAGTCGGTCCGGCTCACCCCCGCCCAGCGCGCCGAGCTGATCCGCGAGGCGAACGCCACCAAGGCGGACACCGCCGAGGACCTCGGTCTGGGCGCCGAGGAGAAGCTCGTCGTCCGTGACGTCCTCAAGGACCGCGACGGCACCGTCCACGTCCGCTACGAGCGCACCTACGACGGCCTGCCCGTCCTCGGCGGCGACCTCGTCGTGCAGGGCGACAGGCCCGGCGAGACCGAGTCGGTCGTCAAGGCCACCCGGGCCGCGGTGAAACCCGCCACGACCACCGCCAAGGTGTCCACCGCCAAGGCCGAGCAGCAGGCGCTGTCCGCCGCGAAGGCCGAGGACGCCAAGAGCCCCGACGTGGACGGCGCCCCGCGCAAGGTGATCTGGGCCGCGAGCGGCACCCCCACGGTGGCGTACGAGACGGTCGTCGGCGGACTCCAGCACGACGGCACCCCGCAGGAGCTGCACGTCATCACCGACGCCACCACCGGCGAGAAGCTGTACGAGTGGCAGGCCGTCCGGAACGCGACCGGCCACACCGTCTACAGCGGCACCGTCGACCTGACCTCCACCCAGTCCGGGTCGACGTACAACCTCACCGACGGCGCGCGCGGCGGGCACCGGACGTACAACCTGAACCGCGGCACCTCCGGCACCGGCACCCTGTTCTCCGGCTCCGACGACGTCTGGGGCAACGGCAGCCCGTCCAACCTGGAGTCGGCCGCCGCCGACGCCCACTACGGGGCCGCGCTGACCTGGGACTACTACAAGAACGTGCACGGCCGCAGCGGAATCCGCGGCGACGGCGTGGGCGCCTACTCCCGGGTCCACTACGGCAACAACTACGTCAACGCCTTCTGGTCGGACAGCTGCTTCTGCATGACCTACGGCGACGGCTCGGGCAACGCCAACCCGCTGACCTCGATCGACGTCGCCGCGCACGAGATGACCCACGGTCTCACCTCGAACACCGCGGGCCTCGTCTACAGCGGCGAGTCCGGCGGCCTCAACGAGGCGACCAGCGACATCTTCGGCTCGACCGTCGAGTTCTACGCGGCCAACTCCTCCGACGTCGGTGACTACCTCATCGGCGAGGAGATAAACATCAACGGCAACGGCACCCCGTTGCGCTACATGGACAAGCCGAGCAAGGACGGCGCGTCCAAGGACGCCTGGTACTCCGGGATCGGCTCGATCGACGTGCACTACTCCTCGGGCCCCGCGAACCACTTCTTCTACCTGCTGAGCGAGGGCAGCGGCACCAAGACCATCAACGGCGTCAGCTACGACTCGCCCACCTCGGACGGCCTGCCGGTCACCGGCATCGGCCGCGCCAAGGCGGAGAAGATCTGGTTCCGCGCGCTGACCACCAAGTTCACCTCGACCACCAACTACGCGGGCGCCCGCACCGGCACCCTCGCGGCCGCCGGTGAGCTGTACGGCACGGACAGCGCCGAGTACAAGGCGGTGCAGGACGCCTGGGCCGGCATCAACGTCGGCACACGCTCCGGTGGCGGCGGCGGCACCACCTTCGAGAACACCACCGACGTGTCCATCCCGGACAACGGCGCGGCGGTCACCTCGTCGATCACCGTGACCGGCCGGACGGGCAACGCTCCGTCCAACCTCCAGGTCCCGGTCGACATCGTGCACACCTGGAGCGGTGACCTGGTCATCGACCTGCTGGCTCCGGACGGCACGGCGTACCGCCTGAGGAACCGCACCGGCGGCTCGGCGGACAACGTCAACGAGACCTACACGGTCAACGCCTCCTCCGAGACCGCCAACGGCACCTGGCAGCTGCGGGTGCAGGACCAGGCCTCACGGGACACCGGCTACATCAACGGCTGGGGGCTCACCTTCCCGTAGCCGTGACGGGCGGGCGTCCTGCGCGGGCCGTGACGCTCGGCCCGTGAGCAGCACGTGAAGACGGGGCGTCGCTCCGGAGGCCGGACCTCCGGAGCGACGCCCCGCCGTGCGGGCGGCTCCGGTGGCCGCCCTACCCTTGGGTCCCATGTCTTCGGCGGACTTCACCTACGACCATGTCGGCGCGACCCGCGAGCCGGGTTTCTGCCCTCCCGGATTCCATCCCCTGCACGTTCGCACCCGCCTCGGCGAGGGCGAAGCGGTCTTCCGCCAGGGCTCGGAGGCGGTCCTCACCTGGGAGCTGCACCGGGCCCTGGGGGTCGGGTTCGACACCTCCGCCGACCGCGCGGCGCCCGGCGTCGACGTCACCGTCACGCTCGCCGGAGTGGTCCGGGCGCCCTGCCGGGTGGTCTGGACGGTGGAGGAGTACCGCAGGGCCGGCTGGGCCTACGGCACGCTGCCCGGTCATCCCGAGTGCGGCGAGGAGTCCTTCGTCGTGGACCGCACCGGTGACGGGACGGTGTGGCTGACCGTCTCGGCGTTCAGCAGGCCGGCCAGGTGGTACGCCCGCGCGGCCGGCCCGGCCGCGCGCGGGCTGCAGCAGGCCTACGCCCGCCGCTGCGGCACGGTCCTGCGCCGCCTCGCGACGAAGGGCCTCAAGGAGTTCTGAGGCCCTTCGCCCCGTCCGCCCGCCAGGGCCCCGCCCGGCATGATCCGCCGGACGGGCCCTGGCGCCGCCTCACCGCATCAGTAACCCCGCGGTCCCCAGGACGTCCTCCGAGGGGACCGCGACCAGACCCAGTTCCGTGCCCTGCGCCAGCAGCCGGTGGCTGGGCAGGATGCGGACCGTGTAGCCGAACGGCCCGGTGCGGTCCAGGGAGAGCGGGCCCTCGTACACCCAGCAGCCCTCCAGGTCGGCGGAACCCACCGGTTTCAGCGGCACGGGGGTCGCGTCGGCGATGCGGTCCTCCTCGTCCACCCGCCCGGAAACCGCCTGGACCTCGACGTCGTCGGGGCCGAGGCCGCCGAGGTCGACGCGCACCCGCAGCCCGAAGGTGGTGCCGAGTTCCGCCGTGCCCGTCGTCTCCGACGTCTCGACATGGTCGACCGTCACGCCGTGCCAGGCGGCGCGCACCCGGGTCTTCCACCGGGCGAGGTCCCGCGCGGCGTCCGGGTCCATCGCGCGGTGGCCGCCGGCGGCGGGCGCGTACAGGCGCTCGACGTACTCACGGACCATACGGCCGGCCAGCACCTTCGGCCCGAGCAGGCTCAGGGTGTGCCGGACCATCTCCAGCCACCGGTCCGGCAGCCCGCTCTCGCCCCGCTCGTAGAAGCGCGGGGTGATCCGCTGCTCCAGCAGGTCGTACAGCGCGGCGGCCTCTATGGCGTCGCGCCGGTCGGGGTCGGTACCCGCCCCGTCCGCGGTGGGGATGGCCCAGCCGAAGTCGGGCTGGAACCACTCGTCCCACCAGCCGTCCAGCACCGAGAGGTTGAGACAGCCGTTGAGGGCGGCCTTCATGCCGCTGGTGCCGCACGCCTCCAGCGGCCGCAGCGGGTTGTTCAGCCAGATGTCGCAGCCGGGGTAGAGCTTCTGCGCCATCGCCATGCCGTAGTCGGGCAGGAACACGATCCGGTGCCGCACACGGGGATCGTCGGCGAACCGGACCAGCTCCTGGATGAGCCGCTTGCCGCTCTCGTCCGCCGGGTGCGCCTTGCCCGCGATCACGAGCTGCACCGGCCGCTCGGGGTGCAGCAGCAGGCTCGTCAGCCGCTCCCGGTCCTGCAGCATCAGCGTCAGCCGCTTGTACGAGGGGACCCGCCGGGCGAACCCGATGGTCAGCACGTCCGGGTCGAGCACCCGGTCGATCCAGCCCAGTTCCGCCGTCCCGGCGCCGCGCTGCCGCCAGGAGGCGCGCAGCCGCTCCCGCACCTCCATCACCAGCAGGACGCGCAGGGACCGGCGCAGCTCCCAGATGTCCTCGTCCGGGATGTCCGCGACCGAGTCCCAGCGGTCCGAGCCACCGACGGTCAGCGCCTCCTCGGCGCGCTCGGCACCGATCTGCCGGGCGCCGAGCCGGAGCACCTCGGGGGCGACCCAGGTGGGCGCGTGCACCCCGTTGGTCACGGAGGTGATGGGCACCTCCTCGGGGTCGAATCCGGGCCAGAGCCCGGCGAACATCTCGCGGCTGACGCTGCCGTGCAGCAGGGACACGCCGTTGGCGCGCTGGGCGAGGCGCAGGCCCATCACGGCCATGTTGAAGAGGCCGGGCTCGCCACCGGGGTACGTCTCCCGGCCCAGCTCGATGACGCGGTCGACGTCGATGCCCGGCAGTTCGGCGTCGGGGCCGAAGTGCCGGGCGACCAGGCCGCGGTCGAAGCGGTCGATGCCGGCCGGTACGGGGGTGTGCGTGGTGAACACGGTCCCGGCCCGGACGGCCTCCAGGGCGGCGTCGAACTCCAGTCCTTCGGCGCCCAGTTCGGCGATGCGTTCCAGACCGAGGAAACCGGCGTGGCCCTCGTTGGTGTGGAACGCCTCGGGCGCCGCGTGCCCGGTGAGCCGGCAGTACGCGCGCACCGCCCGCACACCCCCTATGCCGAGCAGCATCTCCTGAAGCAGCCGGTGCTCGCTGCCGCCGCCGTAGAGCCGGTCGGTGACGCCGCGTTCGCCGAGGTCGTTCTCCTCGACGTCGGAGTCCAGCAGGAGCAGGGGGACCCTGCCCACCTGGGCCAGCCAGATCCGGGCGCGCAGCGACCGGCCGCCGGGCAGCGCGAGGCCCACCAGGGCGGGCGTGCCGTCGGGCTCCTTGAGCTGGACGAGGGGCAGCTCGTTGGGGTCGAGGACGGGGTAGTGCTCCTGCTGCCAGCCGTCCCGGGACAGGGTCTGGCGGAAGTAACCGTGCCGGTAGAGCAGGCCGACGCCGATCAGCGGGACGCCGAGGTCGCTGGCGGCCTTGAGATGGTCGCCGGCGAGGATGCCGAGCCCGCCGGAGTACTGCGGCAGGGCGGCCGTGATGCCGAACTCCGGTGAGAAGTAGGCGATGGCAGCGGGCAGTTGGTCGCTCTGCGGCCGGGTGCCGGACTGGGTCTGGTACCAGCGGTCGCCGGTCATGTACGTGTGCAGGTCGTCCGCGGCCGCGTCGAGGCGGTCCAGGAACGCGCGGTCGCCGGCCAGCTCGGCGAGCCGCTCGGGCCCCACGCTGCCCAGCAGCCGTACGGGGTCGCGGCCGCAGGCGGCCCAGCATTCGGGGTCGACGGACTGGAAGAGGTCGCCGGTCGGCGTGTGCCAGGACCAGCGCAGATTGCGGGCCAGGTCGCTGAGGGGCCGGAGGGGGTCGGGGAGAACGGGTCGGACGGTGAATCGACGGATCGCCTTCAAATTCCACCTCGGCGCGAGTCGCGGTGCGGAGGGACGGCAGTGTGCGTCCGGTCGTCCCGCACGACACTACCGGCGGAAACGGCATCCACGGCGGAAGTCGGACAACCCGGCAGCGGCGTGCCCCGGACCAAACGATTCATCACAAGGCGTATATGGCCGATTCCCTACCCATAGGCATTCTTGTGGGGCTTCGTTCCGCACGAGACGCTGCCACGGTGGCGTGCCGGCCCGCGCCGGGTGCACCCCGGCCGCGGCGCCGTACGCCGAGTCTAGGAGGGGAACTCGGACCATGGCACGGACGCGAACGCGGCGTCTGCGCCGGGCGGGGGGCACGACGGCGACCATGACGGCGATCCTGTGCGCCGCGACGGTTTCGGCCGCGACCCTGCCCGCGCACGCCGCGCCCATGGGGCGGATATCCGGCGCCGGAGCACCCGGCTCCGTGGCAGGCAGCTACCTGGTGACACTGAAGGAGGGGACCGCGGCCCGCTCGGCGGCGGGCAGGGATCTCGCCGCGCGCTACGGGGCGAGAATCAGCCACACCTACGGCACGGTACTGAACGGCTACGCCATCCGGGCCGACGCGAGACAGGCGGCGCGGCTCGCGGCCGACCCCCGGGTCTCCTCGGTCGCCCAGGACACCCGGGTGACCCGGGTCGGGACCCAGAAGAACCCGCCGTCCTGGGGACTGGACCGGGTCGACCAGCGGAACCCGCCGCTGAACAAGCGATACACCTCGCCGGACACGGCGGGTGCCGGAGTGACGGCCTACATCATCGACACCGGTGTACGGATCTCGCACCGGGACTTCGGCGGCCGGGCCCGGCACGGCTGGGACTTCGTCCAGAACGACCGGATCGCCCAGGACGGCAACGGCCACGGCACCCATGTGGCCGGCATCGTCGCGGGAAAGACGTACGGCGTCGCGAAGCGGGCCCGGATCGTCTCCGTGCGCGTGCTGGACAACGCGGGTTCGGGCACCACGGCCCAGGTGATCGCGGGCATCGACTGGGTGACCCGGAACGCGAAGAAGCCCGCGGTCGCCAACCTCAGTCTCGGCGGCTTCCACACCGCGCAACTGAACGCCGCCGTCCGCGCCTCCATCGCGTCCGGCGTCAGCTACACGGTCGCCGCGGGCAATGAGGGAAACGCGGCCGCGCTGTACTCGCCCGCGGGGGTCGAACAGGCGATCACGGTGGGCGCGACCGACCGGCAGGACAAGAAACCGGCCTTTTCCAACCACGGCTCGGCCGTCGATGTGTTCGCCCCCGGGGTCGCCGTCATCTCGGCGTCCGCCACCAGCGACACCGGACGGGTCGCCGCCTCGGGTACGTCGATGGCGTCCCCGCACGCGGCGGGCGCGGCGGCGCTGTACCTCGCCGGGCACCGGCGGGCGACCCCGGCGCAGGTGGCGGACGCCCTGGTCAAGGGGGCGACGACCGGGAAGGTGAGCAGCCGCGGAGTCGGCTCGCCGAACCGGCTGTTGCGGACGCCGGCGCCCTAGGGTCCTTCGTTCGGATCCGGCCTGATGCGAACGAGAGGCGCCGGGGGTCTTGCCGGACGGCTGCGTGGAACGGCCCGTCAAGGACCGGTTCCGCCTTGCAGGGCGGGGCCGGTCTTGTGTGTCGACATACGCGTGAGTAGTTAACAAAGCGTCGGATTGCTCACCCGAATAGGGTGGGAAGGCTCCTTCGGTACACCCCTCAGGACCACCGCCGTGCACCACGGAACACGGCGGAGCACGAAGGAACATCACGGAGCATCACGCAGGACCCAGCAGGACCCCGCAGGACCCACCTCCCCACAGTCATCCGCCCACCTACGTTGACGCGGACAGGAGCGGTCATGCCCGCCAAGCACCCTTCGTCATCTCCTCCGACGCCCGACACCGTGAAGACGCCGCCGGCGCCCGGTTCCACACCACCGAAGCGGGCCGGTTCCGGGGCGTCCCCGAAGCCCGGCCCGCGCCCGTCCGCGAAACGCGGTTCCGGAACAACTCCCGTGCGGCCGAGCGGCAAGGACGGGCATCCGTCGCCGTCGCCCGCGCGGTCACCCGCTGCGGGAGCGAGCACCGCGAGCGCCACCCCCGTAGACACCGCCCCCGCCACCTCCGTGGGCCGTATCCCCGTCCTCGACGTCCGGCCGATGGTCCGCGAGGGGCGCCGGCCGGCGAAGGCGGTCGTCGGGGAGAC
>NZ_LIQT01000391.1 GCF_001418415.1 Streptomyces hirsutus | reverse complement strand
GACGGGGGCGGCCTCCGGAAACGTGGGGCACCCCACAGTCCACCGGAGGCCGCCCCCGTCATGTCACGCGAGGACGTTCACGTGGTGCGCCCGAGCGGTGTGCTCAGGCGGTCGTGACCTCCACCGCCGCGAGGTTCTTCTTGCCCCGGCGCAGCACCAGCCAGCGGCCGTGCAGCAGATCCTCCTTCGCGGGGACGGCGTCCTCGGCGGTGACCTTGACGTTGTTCACGTAGGCGCCGCCCTCCTTCACCGTGCGCCGCGCGGCCGACTTGCTGGGTACCAGGCCGACCTCGGCGAACAGGTCGACGACCGGGCCGAGTGCGGCGACCCGGACATGCGGCACCTCCGAGAGGGCCGCCGTCAGCGTCCGCTCGTCCAGCTCCGCCAGCTCGCCCTGGCCGAACAGCGCCTTCGACGCGGCGATCACGGCGGCCGTCTGACCGGCGCCGTGCACCAGCGTGGTCAGCTCCTCCGCCAGGGCGCGCTGCGCCGCGCGCGCCTGCGGGCGCTCCGCCGTCTGCTGCTCCAGCGCCTCCAGCTCCTCGCGGGACCTGAAGGACAGGATGCGCAGGTAGGTCGAGATGTCCCGGTCGTCCACGTTCAGCCAGAACTGGTAGAACGCGTACGGTGTGGTCATCTCCGGGTCGAGCCAGACGGCGCCGCCCTCGGTCTTGCCGAACTTGGTGCCGTCCGCCTTCGTCATCAGCGGCGTCGCCAGCGCGTGCGCCTCGGCGTCCGGCTCCAGGCGGTGGATCAGGTCGAGCCCGGCCGTGAGGTTGCCCCACTGGTCGCTGCCGCCCTGCTGGAGCGTGCAGCCGTAGCGCCGGTACAGCTGGAGGAAGTCCATGCCCTGCAGGAGCTGGTAGCTGAACTCCGTGTAGCTGATGCCCTCGGAGGACTCCAGCCGCCGTGCGACGGAGTCCTTCGTCAGCATCTTGTTGACGCGGAAGTGCTTGCCGATGTCCCGCAGGAACTCGATCGCGGACAGGTTCTGCGTCCAGTCGAGGTTGTTGACCATCGTGGCCGCGTTCTCGCCCTCGAAGGACAGGAACGGCTCGATCTGGCCACGCAGCCGGTCCACCCAGCCGGACACCGTCTCCGGGTCGTTCAGCGTGCGCTCCGCCGTCGGGCGGGGGTCGCCGATCTGGCCCGTGGCGCCGCCCACCAGCGCCAGCGGCCGGAGTCCGGCCTGCTGGAGCCGGCGCATCGTGAGCACCTGCACCAGATGTCCGACGTGCAGGGACGGCGCGGTCGGGTCGAAGCCGCAATAGAACGTGACAGGACCGTCCGCGATCGCCTTGCGCAAGGCGTCCTCGTCGGTGGACTGGGCGAACAGCCCGCGCCACTTCAGCTCGTCGACGATGTCCGTCACGGTTCTCGCGTCTCCTCGGTGCTTCTTCGGTTCGTTGCCGTCCGGGCAGTCGGGTGACGGCCCGGACAGCAACGAGGTTATACGCCCCGGCTGACAGAACTCATATTGAAATCGGGGACCCGCAGCGCGGGCATCGCGGCCCTGGTGAACCAGTCGCCCCACTCCCTGGGCAGCGTCTTCTCCGTGCGCCCCGCCTCCACGGCCCGGCCCAGCAGGTCCACCGGCGACTCGTTGAACCGGAAGTTGTTGACCTCGCCGACGACCTCGCCGTTCTCGACGAGGTAGACGCCGTCCCGGGTCAGACCGGTGAGCAGCAGGGTCGCCGGGTCCACCTCGCGGATGTACCACAGGCACGTCAGCAGTAGCCCGCGCCCGGTGGCCGAGACCATCTCCTCCAAGGAGCGGTCGCCGCCGCCGTCCAGGATCAGGTTGTCGATCGCCGGCGCCACCGGCAGCCCGCTGAGGGCCGCGCTGTGCCTGCTGGTGGTCAGCCGGTTCAGCTCGCCCTCCCGCACCCAGTCGGTGGGCGCCAGCGGCAGCCCGTTGTCGAACACCGACCGATCGCCCCCGGAGGAGTGCGCGATCACGAACGGGGCCGACTCCAGGCCCGGCTCGTTCGGGTTGCTGCGCAGGTTCAGCGGCAGCCCGGTCAACCGCTCGCCGGCCCGGGTGCCGCCGCCGGGCTTGGAGAACACCGTGCGGCCCTCGGCCGCGTCCCGGCCGGAGGCCGACCACAGCTGGTAGATCAGCAGGTCCGCGACGGCGGTCGGCGGCAGCAGCGTCTCGTACCGGCCGGCGGGCAGCTCGAGCCGCCGTTCGGCCCAGCCCAGCCGCACCGCCAGCTCGGCGTCGAGCGCCGCGGGGTCGACGTCCTTGAAGTCCCGCGTGGAGCGGCCCGCCCACGCCGAACGGGTACGGTCCGGCGACTTGGCGTTGAGCTCCAGCGTCCCGTTGGGCTGGTCGTGCCGCAGCCGCAGGCCCGTGGACGTGCCGAGATAGCTGGACACCAGTTCGTGGTTGGCGAAGCCGTACAGCTCCCGGCCACCGGCGCGCGCGCGTGCGAACGCCTCCCCGAGCGCCGGAGCGAAGTCCGCGAACACGGCGGACGAGGTCTCCGCGGGCGCCTCGGTGAACTCGGGGGACTCGGCTACTCCCGTGACCAGCGGCTGGGCGTCCTCGGCGGGACCGGAACCCCGCGCGGCGGCCTCGGCGGCCCGCACCAGGGGCTCCAGTTCGTCGACGGTCACCGCCGACCGGGACACCACACCGGACGCGGTGCCCTCCACGCCGTCCACGGTGGCGATGACGGTGAGCGTGCGCCCGCGCGTGACACCGTTCGTGGTGAGCGAGTTTCCCGCCCAGCGCAGATTGGCGGTCGACTGCTCGTCGGCGATCACGACACAGCCGTCGGCCCGGGACAGGGCGAGAGCGCGCTCGACGATCTCGTACGGCTTGGTGGTGCGCGCGCTCATCGACCCGCCTCCTGCGTGGTGTTCAGAATGTTGACGCCCTTGAAGAGGGCGGACGGGCAGCCGTGCGAGACCGCCGCGATCTGCCCCGGCTGGGCCTTGCCGCAGTTGAAGGCGCCCCCGAGGACATACGTCTGCGGGCCGCCGACCGCCGTCATGGAACCCCAGAAGTCGGTGGTCGTGGCCTGGTAGGCGACGTCCCGCAGCTGCCCCGTGAGCCGCCCGTTCTCGATCCGGTAGAAGCGCTGCCCGGTGAACTGGAAGTTGTACCGCTGCATGTCGATGCTCCACGACCGGTCGCCGACGACATAGATGCCCCGGTCCACACCCCCGATCAGATCCTCGGTCGACATCCCGGCCGGATCCGGCCGCAGCGACACGTTGGCCATGCGCTGCACCGGCACATGCCCGGGGGAATCCGCGAACGCGCACCCGTTGGACCGCTCGAACCCGGTCAGCCGCGCGATCCGCCGGTCCAGCTGGTAGCCGACCAGCGTGCCGTCCTTCACCAGGTCCCAGGACTGCGCCTCGACGCCCTCGTCGTCGTACCCGACGGTCGCCAGGCCGTGCTCGGCGGTGCGGTCGCCGGTGACGTTCATCGACTCGGAGCCGTAGCGCAGCGTGCCGAGCCGGTCGAAGGTGGCGAAGGAGGTGCCGGCGTAGGCGGCCTCGTAGCCGAGGGCCCGGTCCAGCTCGGTGGCGTGCCCGATGGACTCGTGGATGGTCAGCCACAGGTTGGAGGGGTCCACGACCAGGTCGTACAGGCCCGGCTCGACACTCGGCGCACGCATCTTCTCGGCCAGCAGCCCGGGAATCCGCTCCAGCTCGTCGTCCCAGTCCCAGCCGGTGCCCGTCAGGTACTCCCAGCCACGCCCGACGGGCGGTGCGAGGGTGCGCATGGAGTCGAACTCACCGCTCGACTCGTCGACGGACACGGCCGTGAACACGGGGTGCAGCCGCACCCGCTGCTGCGTGGTGACGGTCCCCGCGGTGTCCGCGTAGAACTTGTTCTCGTGCACGGTGAGCAGCGAGGCGTCCACATGGTCCACCCCACGCGCCGCCAGCAGCCGCGCGCTCCACTCGGCCAGCAGCCCGGCCTTCTCCCCTGCGGGCACGTCGAACGGGTCGATCCCGTACGACGACACCCAGGTCCGCTCGGCATGCACCGGCTCGTCCGCGAGCTCCACCCGCTCCTTCGACCCCGCCGCCCTGATCACCTGGGCGGACAGTTTCGCCATCGCCACGGCCTGCGACGCGACCTTGGCGGCGGCGTCCGGGGTGAGATCCACGCCGGACGCGAAACCCCACGTCCCGCCGTGCACCACGCGCACCGCGTACCCCAGGTCGGTGGTGTCCGACGAGCCGGCCGGCTTGGCGTCCCGCAGCCGCCAGGACGCGTCGCGCACCCGCTCCAGCCGGAAATCCGCGTGCTCCGCCCCGAGCGCCCGTGCCCGCGCGAGCGCCGCGTCGGCGAGGGGGCGCAGGGGCAGCGCCAGGAACGTCTGATCAACTTCGTGGGGCACGAGTGGGGATTCCCTTCGAACGCTCGCTGACGGACCGTCGAAGGCAGTGAATCATGCCGTGCCCCCGGGTCCCCCGCGTTTCCCCGCGCTCGCTCCGGCCGCCTGTACCCCGGCGAACGGCACGGCGCGTGGCGCGACACGGCGGTGGGACGACGCGGACCGGGACCCGGGCCGTTTCTGTAGGGATCCGACAGTGAGTCCCATCGGCCACTGTCGGTGCCCGAATGTCCTCCGGTGCGCCCGGACCGATAGGTTTTCGGTGAAGCCGCCTGCCGTCGCCGCCTGTCATTCAGGTGTTCGGGCGGGGGAACCAGACCGCTATCGAAAGGGTGATCCGTTGAGCCGCTCGGTTCTCGTCACCGGAGGCAACCGGGGCATCGGCCTCGCCATCGCCCGCGCGTTCGCCGACGCCGGTGACAAGGTCGCCATCACGTACCGCTCGGGTGAGCCGCCGGCAGCCCTCACGGAGTTGGGCTGCCTCGCCGTCAAGTGCGACATCACCGACTCCGAGCAGGTGGAGCAGGCCTACAAGGAGATCGAGGCCCAGCACGGCCCGGTCGAGGTGCTCGTCGCCAACGCCGGCATCACCAAGGACCAGCTCCTGATGCGCATGTCCGAGGAGGACTTCACCTCGGTCGTCGACACCAACCTCACCGGCACCTTCCGGATCGTCAAGCGTGCCAACCGCGCCATGCTGCGCGCCAGGAAGGGCCGGGTCGTCCTGATCTCCTCGGTGGTGGGCCTGGCCGGCCAGGCGGGACAGGCGAACTACGCCGCGTCCAAGGCCGGCCTGGTCGGCTTCGCGCGCTCCCTCGCCCGTGAGCTGGGCTCGCGCAACATCACCTTCAACGTCGTCGCGCCCGGCTTCGTCGACACCGACATGACCAAGGTGCTCACCGACGAACAGCGGGCGGGCATCGTGGCGCAGGTGCCGCTCGGCCGGTACGCGCAGCCCGAGGAGATCGCTGCCGCGGTGCGGTTCCTCGCCTCGGACGACGCCTCGTACATCACTGGAGCCGTCATTCCCGTTGACGGCGGACTGGGAATGGGTCACTGAACATCATGAGCGGAATTCTCGAGGGCAAGCGCGTCCTGATCACCGGTGTGCTGACGGAGTCCTCCATCGCCTTCCACACCGCCAAGCTGGCACAGGAGCAGGGCGCCGAGATCATCCTGACCGCGTTCCCGCGGCCCACCCTGACCGAGCGCATCGCCAAGAAGCTCCCCAAGCCCACCAAGGTCATCGAGCTCGACGTGACCAACGAGGAGCACCTGGGCCGCCTCGCGGACGTCGTGGGCGAGGAGCTCGGCGGCCTCGACGGCGTCGTGCACTCCATCGGCTTCGCGCCGCAGGACGCGCTCGGCGGCAACTTCCTGAACACGCCGTTCGAGTCGGTCTCCACGGCCATGCACGTCTCGGCGTTCTCCCTGAAGTCGCTGACCATGGCCTGCCTGCCGCTGATGCAGAACGGCGGCTCCGTCGTCGGCCTCACCTTCGACGCGCAGTACGCCTGGCCGCAGTACGACTGGATGGGCCCCGCCAAGGCCGCCCTGGAGGCGACCAGCCGCTACATGGCCCGTGACCTGGGCAAGCAGAACATCCGCTGCAACCTCATCTCGGCGGGCCCGCTCGGTTCCATGGCCGCCAAGTCCATCCCGGGCTTCGGCGAGCTGGCCTCCGTCTGGGACACCCGTGCCCCGCTGGAGTGGGACCTGAAGGACCCGGAGCCGGCCGGCCGCGGTGTCGTCGCCCTGCTGAGCGACTGGTTCCCGAAGACCACGGGCGAGATCGTCCACGTGGACGGCGGACTGCACGCCATCGGCGCCTGAGCCCCGGCCGGGTTCCGCCCGCAGTGGCCTTCGAGGGCCCGCACCCCTGAGGGGTGCGGGCCCTCGGCCGTGTCACCCGATCGGCTCAGCAGGGCAGGCGGGGTCCGACGTCGGCAGGGGACCGTGGGGTACGCGTTCGCCGCGTGATCCCCCTCCCCCCAGCACGGCCGAGGAGGTCCCCTTGTGCGCTTCTACCGCCTGGCCTCGATGACCGTCGCCGTCGCCGCCGGTATCGGCCTCGTGCCGATCCTGGCGTACGACGCGATGCCGCACGCGCGCGTGCACCCCGCCGACGCGGGATCGGACGCCGCGGCGGCCGACGATCCCTTCGGGGCCGCCTGCCGGATCGGGGTCGACGGGTCCTGGGTGACCGCGTACTGCCACAACCCGTACCCGGGCATCGACCACGTGCGCCTGCACATCGAATGCGCCCGATGGTGGGACCTCGACAGCGACAGTGCCCCGGTGGCTGCTGGGCCCGCGCAGACCGTGCGGCTCGCCGGACGCTGCTGGAAGGAGGTCGGGACGGCGTGGATCAGCCACCGGAAGGCGGGCTGACGCGTCCCGGACGGCACACGAACGGATAGGCGGCGGCCTCCTCGGCCGCCGTCGCCGCGTCACCCGCGCGGATCGCGTCCAGCAGCCGCGAGTGGTCCATGTGCGTCCGGGGGGTCAGCTCCTGGCCCACGTCGTCGCGCAGCCAGTCCCGCAGGACCTCGCTCAGGTCCGCGTACAGCGCGGTCAGCACGTCGTTGTGCGACGCGGCCACGACGGCGAGGTGGAAGGTGGTGTCCGCCGTCACGAAGGATTCCGCCTCACCCGACTCCCAGGCCTCCTCGCGGCGCAGCAGCAGCGTGTCGAGCTGCTTGAGGTCCTTCTCGGTGCGCCGCCGGGCGGCCAGCCGCGCCGCGGACGCCTCCAGGGTGGAGCGCAGTTCCGCGATGTGCCCGGGGTCGGCGTCGGCGAAGCGCCGGTGCATCACACCCGCCAGCTCGCTCGTGGCGACGACATACGTGCCCGAGCCCTGGCGAATGTCCAGCAGCCCGTTGTGCGCCAGCGCGCGGACGGCCTCACGGACCGTGTTACGGGCCACCCCCAGCTGTTCGACCAGCTCCGGCTCGGTCGGAATGCGGGAGCCGACCGGCCACTCGCCCGAGGCGATCTGGGTGCGCAGCGTGGCGATGACCTGCTCGGACAGCGCGGAGCGACGGGGATGACTCAGGGGCATGACACACCTTCGCACGACGGAGGCGTCGGACGGCGCTCCAGGCGTGGACAACCAATCATCCTATGATTCTATGATGGGTTTCATGGCTGGCGAGGAATCCCGGACGGTCGCGTCCACGACCACGTGCGCGGCGGCTCCGGCCTCCGACGGCACGGAGACCCGTGAGGGGCCCGCCGGGAATACCGACGGCCCGGAGCCGGGTCACCGGGAGGCCGGTGACCCGGAGGCCGGTGACCGAGGAGCCGGACGGTCCGGCACGCGCGCGTGGACGGTGCGGCTGCTCGTCGTCGGCATCGTGCTGGCGGCGCTGAACCTCCGACCCGCCATCGTCAGCCTCGGCGCGCTGCTCGAGGAGGTCCGCACCGGGCTCGGTATGAGCGGCACCGTGGCCGGACTGCTCACCTCCCTGCCCTCGCTGTGCTTCGCCGTCTTCGGCGTCACCGCCCCACGGCTGGCCCGCCGCTTCGGCCCGGGTGCGGTGGTGTGCGCCGGCATGACCGCCATCGGCGCCGGTCTGCTGATACGCCCGTTCACGGGGAGCACGGCGGGCTTCCTCGCGGCCAGCGCCCTCGCGCTCATGGGCATCGCCGTCAGCAACGTCCTGATGCCGGTCATCGTCAAGCAGTGGTTCCCGGACCGGGTCGGTTCCATGACCGGCCTGTACTCCATGGCCCTCGCCCTCGGCACGGCCCTGGCCGCGGCGGTGACCGTGCCGGTGACCGAGGCACTGGGCGGGAAATGGGAGTCGGGACTCGCCCTGTGGGCGGCGCTCGCCGCGGCTGCCGTACTGCCCTGGCTCCTGTTCCTGGGGGAGCGGGGCAGGGCACCGGCGGAGCGGACGCCCGCGCGGGAGCGGCACAGGGGAGAGCGGCGTACGCCGGGAGAGGGAACGCCGGGGGAGCGGGTGCCCGGCCGGCACCCGTCACGGGAGCAGACGCCCGCACCCGGGCTGCGGATCACCCGCAGCCGGACCGCCTGGGCGCTGGCCGTCTTCTTCGGGCTCCAGGCGACCGCCGCCTACATCACCATGGGCTGGATGGCGCAGATCTTCCGGGACGCGGGCGTGAGCGCGAGCACGGCCGGGCTGTTGCTCGCGCTCACCATGGTGATGGGCGTGCCGCTCGCCTTCGTCATCCCGCGCGTCGCCGCGCGGCTGCCCCACCAGGGTCCGATCGTGGTCGTGCTCGGCACGAGCGGGCTGGCCGGATACGCCGGGCTGTACTTCGCGCCCGCCGCCGGCGCCCTGGCCTGGGCGCTGCTGCTGGGCATCGCCAACTGCGCCTTCCCGCTCGCGCTCACCATGGTCGGGATGCGGGCGAGGTCCGGCGCGGGTGTGGCCAAGCTGTCGGCCTTCGCACAGAGCACCGGCTATCTGATCTCCCTCCCGGGCCCCCTCCTGGTGGGTGTCCTCTACCAGCACAGCGGCGGCTGGGGCCTGCCGCTGGCGCTCGTGGCCGCCCTGCTGATCCCGCAGATGGTCGCGGGCGTGCTGGCGGGCCGCGCCCGCACGGTGGAGGAAGAGGCGGCGGCCGGCCGCTGAGCCCGCGGCCTCCCGGTCTTCCGACCCGCCCCGCCCCCGGAGCGCGCCGGACCGGTGGCGGGTGCGAGACTTGCCCCATGCCAGTCCTCGACCCGAACCCCCAGAACGGCCAGAAGAAGATGCTGCTCGTCTTCGGCGCGTTCTTCGCCATCTTCATCGTCATCGGTGTGATCGCGAGCATCCTGGCGCCGTGACGCCCCCGCCGCCGCCCCGGCCCGGGGCCCATGGTGGTGCTGGCACCCCTATCCCCTAGGGGGCCAGGCTCAGGGTCAAGTAGGTGGGTCACCGGATGGGTTGGGAGCCCGGAAGTACATACCTTCGAGATGTGACCGCGAGACGCGGCCACGGACCACTCGAAGAGCGGAGGCCCCCATGTCGGCGCGCACGCACACCCGGCCCCACCCGGCTCCCCGGGGCGGCGTCGACCTCCGGCTGCCGTGGTGGGCCCTCGCCCTGCCCGCACTCGCCTTCGTCGCGCTGCTCACCCTGCTCCTGAACCCCGCGGACGCGCACGCGGCGACCGCCGAGCCCGGGATCACCCACCTCATCGAGCGGGCACAGCAGCTCATAGCCCGCTGAGCACCCTGGAAGTGGCCGTCAACTACCTGCGCCCCATGGCCTGTTTCGTGCGAAGCTGGGTCACATGAGCGTCGCAGAACCCCGCAGGATTGTCCTTTTCCGGCATGCGAAGGCCGACTGGCCACCGGTGGCCGACCACGAGCGCCCGCTCGCCGAGCGCGGCAGGACGGACGCCGCAGTCGCCGGACGCAAGCTCGTCGACTCCGCCATCGCCTTCGATCTGGCCCTGTGCTCCACCTCGACCCGGACCCGGGAGACGTGGAAACTCGCGGTGCACGAGTTCCCGCAGCGCCCGAAGACGGTGTACGAGGAGCGGATCTACGAGGCCTCGCCCGGTGAGCTGATCGCCCTGCTGAACGAAACCCCGGACGACGCGCAGAACGTGCTCCTGGTCGGCCACAACCCCGGGGTCCAGGCGGTCGCCGAGATCCTCGCCGGATCGGCCGAGGGGGACGCGGGCGAGCGAATGAGCCGCCGCGGCTATCCGGCAGCCGCTTTCGCCGTGCTGTCCTTCACCGGCTCCTGGAAGTCCCTGGAGCCGGGCGTCGCCACCCTGCTCGACTACTGGGCTCCCAGCGAGTGACCCGCACGGCATGACGGCGGGGCCGGGCACCGACGGCGTGGACCAGGTGCCGGGCCCCCTCCCGGCAAGGGCCCCGGCGGCCGGGCACAGGACGCCCGCGAGCAGGAAGGCCGTGGCCCGGACGGACCGGGTGCGGTGCGGCCGGTGGGCCCGCGAGCCCTCCGCGCCGCTCAGTCCAGGCGGCTCAGTCCAGATCGAGGATGTCCGCCGCCTCGACCTCTTCGCGCGTGATGCCCAGCAGATACAGGACCGTGTCCAGGAAGGGGAAGTTCACGGCCGTGTGGGCGGCCTGACGTACCACCGGCTTGGCGTTGAAGGCGACACCGAGACCCGCCGCGTTGAGCATGTCCAGGTCATTCGCGCCGTCGCCGATCGCCACGGTCTGCGACAACGGAACCCCCGCTTCGGCGGCGAACCGGCGCAGCAGCCGCGCCTTGCCCGCCCGGTCCACGATCTCGCCCGTGACCCTGCCGGTCAGCTTCCCGTCGACGATCTCCAGTGTGTTGGCGTGGGCGAAGTCCAGCGCGAGCTGCTCCTTCAGATCGTCCGTGACCTGGGTGAACCCCCCGGAGACCACACCCACCTGGTAACCGAGCCGCTTCAGCGTGCGGACCAGGGTACGGGCGCCCGGCGTCAGCCGTACCTCGTTGCGCACCTTGTCCACCACGGAGGCGTCCAGTCCCGCCAGCAGCCGCACGCGTGCGTGCAGCGACTGCTCGAAGTCCAGTTCCCCGCGCATCGCCGCCTCGGTCACCTCGGCGACCTTGTCCTCACAGCCCGCGTGGGCGGCGAAGAGCTCGATCACCTCGTCCTGGATGAGTGTGGAGTCCACATCCATGACGACCAGGCGCTGAGCGCGCCGGTGCAGTCCGGCCGCCACGACGGCGATATCGACGCCGAGCTTCGCCGCATCGGTCACCAGGGCGGTGCGCAGCGGCTCCGTCTCCGTGCCGGACACCGCGAACTCCACCGCGGTCACCGGGTACTTGGCGAGCCGGAAGACACGGTCGATGTTGGCGCCGGACCGGGTGATCCGCGCGGCGATCGCCGCCGCCGTC
>NZ_LIQT01000390.1 GCF_001418415.1 Streptomyces hirsutus | reverse complement strand
GTGCAGGCGCCGGGTGCCGTGCTCGCCGAACGCCGGCGCGTATGGCCGCCTGCCGAGTGCGGTGCCGGGAGGGAAGAAGTCGGTCGCGATGATGCCCTCGGCCCGGGCTGTCGGGAACTCCGTCCAGGTCGGGCCGGTACGGCGCGGGGCCGGGTCGATGCCGGCCGTGTGGAGGATCCCCAGACCCGTGGGGCTGCGATCGGGCCGGTTCGCCCTGAACCCGCCTGTGCCCCCATCGCGGGTTCTCCCGGGCAGGCTGCAGGGTCGGCTTCCCGAGGGCGGCGCGGGTCGGTGGCCGTCCGGTGCGGGCGCGTCGGGCGCGTCGGGCGCGTCGGGCGCGTCGGGCGCAATAGTCCCCCTTCGCGGCGATCAACCCGCGATGCCGGACCGGCAGGGTCCCGGGCGTGACGGGGAAGACCTCACGCCGGTGGCCCCGGGGTATCAGGCTGGAGAGGGCGGCCGGCCAGAACCAGTCTGCGGGCTCGTAGCGGACAGGCCCTGCAAGCCGACGCCGTAGCACCGCATTCTCATGCCGCAGCACGAGCAGCTCGGCGTCCCTGGAAGTGTCGCGGCGCGGCAGCACCCCGGGAACGGACAGCAGCTTGCGGGCCACCGTGTACAGCATGGAGAGGATCACGGCGGACATGGTCCCAGCCGAGAACGCTCCACCGTCCTGACCTGCGGCGATGACCTTACGAGCCCCACAGGACCGTTCAGGAGAGCCAGTCGGTGTAGTGGGTGGGGGCGATGCGGGCGTCGTTCGGGGCGGTGAGGACGTCGCCGTGGGCGGCGGCGAACATGCCGGCGCTGTCGTCGGTGACGACAGAGCTCCCGTCGCTCTTGGCGGTCAGGGTGAGTCGGCCGAGTTCGTCGAGGGGGTAGACGTCGGGACCTGCGATGTTGAGGACGCCGTTCAGAGGGCTGTCTGCGGCGACTTCGGCGACAATGCTGGAGACGTCCGCAGCGGCGATCGGCTGGATTGGCGTGCGTGGCAGGCGGACGGTGTCGCCGTCGGCGGTCATGGCCAGGGTCGCGTCCATGAACTCCATGAACTGCGTGGCGCGGACGATGGAATACGGGATCGGCCCGGCCTTGAGAATGTTTTCCTGAAGCACCTTCGCCCGGTAGTAGTCCAGATCGGGCACTTGGTCCGCGCCGACGATCGAAAGGATGACGAAGTGCCCGACCCCGCCCTTCTCGCTCGCGGCAAGAAGGTTGTCCATTGAAGTCTGGAAGAAGGCGAGCGAGGCGTCGTCGAAGGTCGGGGAATTCGCCAGGTTGATGACGACGTCGGCGCCCGCCACGGCCGCCTCCAGCCTCTGGCCAGTGATGATGTCCACGCCGGTGGACAGGGAGTGCGGTACGGCTTGGTGCCCGGCCGCGTTCAGATTCTCCACGACCCGTGACCCGATCAGCCCGGTTCCACCGATGACCGCGAACTTCATGATCTAGCCCTCCTCCGACAACATTGTCCGACATGCGGCTTATCTGACCTTAACCTCCCTCTCTGTACGCCCAAACTCGGACACTCTCGCCCTCGGCGAGCGCGGCCACACCGTCGCCGCCCGCCTCGCCCCCTTGGCCGAGCTGCTGCGCGCCACGTTCACCCGTCACACCGTCACCGTCGGCAAATCTCCGTGTATCAGCGGCATCCACTGGAGGACGCCCCCGCCGCGGCCCTCGAGCAGGGCGACGTCCGGCAGGCTGCCTGAACCCGTTGGTGCCCTGGTCCTGTCCGACCGAGCTCCAGCCCGCGATGGGGTACGGGGCGGCCCGCACGGGGCTGCCCCCGTCGAGAGGCCACGTCATGGCTGACCGCCCCGTCCGCGTCTACCTGGTGATCAACCCGGGCCCGCTGTTCGGCGCCCGCCGCGTCACCTTCCCCAGCTCCGCCCCCGCCGGTTCCGTCGTCCGCGTCGACGGTCGTCTCATCCGCGTGCTGCTCACCGACACTGCGGGTGCCGATAAAGCATCCGTGCTGGTCATGCGGCATATCGGTACTCATGGAGGACTCCGCCGAGTCGATCGTGTCGACGGACGTCGAGGCGAGTGATCAGGCCCTGATCATTGATCGGTGCGGGTAGTGCGCACAGCGGCGCGGTGTGACCGAGCGTCCGGTGCGGTCGATGCTCGTTGTAGAAGTCCTCGAACTGACGCAAGGCGTGGAGGAGGTGGCTCTGGTTTTAGATCAGGGTGCGGTCCAACAGTTCGCGTCCGCAGGTTGGTATCCAGCGCTCCATGAGTGAGTTCGTCCTGGGCATGCGGATGCCGCTGATGGCGATTTTCAGCCCGGCGTCGGCCACCAGGGCGGCGACGGCGGTCGTGCACTTCGCGTCGCGGTCGCGGATCGGGAATCCGGCCCTGCTGCCGGCGTCCCGCAGGTCCATGAGGAGGGTGCGCCCGGGCTGCACGATCCACTGCGCGGTCGGGTGCGCGGTGGCGCCCGGGACCCGGATGCGCCTGGGGGCGTGCGCGAGGACGGCGAAGACCTACAGCCGCGCCCCGGCCAGGGTGCGGACCTCGAGGAGAGCGCGGGCGGGCGGTGCGTCGGCCCGGCTGCGCGGAAAGTCCGCCCGGATCGTGCTCTGCCGTGGGCGATCTCGTAGCGCACGAGATCGGCGGTCACGCAGATCCGAACGAAGTCAGCCTTCACGAGCACGCGGCCCGAGGCGGGATTTCCGACACGGTGCTCGGCGGTGACCAGCGGGATCCTGGTGTCGACCGGCAGGAGGCGCACCGCGGTGGTCGCGTAGCCGTGGCCCGAGGTGTCCTCGCGCAGGATGTAGGCGAGGTAGCCGGTGCTGTCGGTGGTGCTGAGCCGGACGACGCCGGTCAGGTCGCCGTACAGCCGATGCCGAGGCTGCTGCGATGGCCCGTCCTCGGGCTTCGTCCTCACGTTCGTGCGACGGTCGCTCTATGTGGATTGGTCGCCGACGGTGAAATGGACCCGTAGCCGAGCGCCGTCTCACGTGCGTCGCTGCGGCGTCCGATGCACGCTGGTGATGGAGAGGACTTCTTACGTGGGACCCTGCGTGCGCGACGGCCTGGTCGCCCCGGCACTGGCCCGAAATGTAGGTGAAGATCGAGAGTCGGCCTCCAGGTGTTGAGTCTCCCTTTGTGCGAGTCGCGCATGGACCCGGGGGGCGTGTCAGGACACGGTCCGGTTCAGGGCCTCCCATCGCAGAGTCGTCCCTCGCCCCAGTGCCTGCTGTGCTTGACAGGCGGCAGCGGGAAGGAAACGCGATGGAGGTCAAGGGATCGATCGCCCTGGTGACGGGGGCCAATCGTGGTATCGGACACGCGTTCGCCCGGGCGCTGATCGAGCGGGGAGCAGCCCAGGTCTACGCCGGTGTCCGCGATCCGTCGAGCGTGAGCGACGATGACCTTTCTGCGCTGCGCCTGGACGTCACCAAGCCGGAGGAGGTCGCCGCGGCGGCCGCGGCCGCCGGTGACGTCACCATCGTCGTCAACAACGCGGGCGTTGCCGGTTTTGAGACCGAACTGCTGACAGGTTCCTTCGACGGTGCGCGCGAGGCGATGGAGGTCAACTACTTCGGCACGTGGGCCGTGTCCCGTGCCTTCGCCCCGGTCCTGGCGCGCAACGGCGGTGGCGCGCTGGTGAACATGCTGTCGGCTGCCTCCTGGATGCCCCGGCCGGAGTACCCCGGGTATGCGGCGTCCAAGGCAGCCCAGTGGTCGTTGACGGGCGCGCTGCGGGAGGGCCTGCGCGAGCAGGGAACGCTCGTGATCGGGGTCCACGCCGGTTTCGTGGAGACGGACCTCAGCAGCTTCACGGACGCACCGAAAATCAGCGCGGCGGATGTAGCGGAGCAGACGATGGACGCCCTGGCGAACGACCGGGTCGAGGTGCTCGCCGACGAGCGGACCAAGCAGATCAAGCATGCCCTGGCGCAACCACTCCAACAGTGAGAAGAAGCCCGGACGGGACCGTGACGCCACAGCACAGGAGGATTCATGACCTCTGAACCACCTGGGGGGGCACAGCGCCGGCGGCCTGCCCTTGCTCGGGCAGACCCTCGTCGTCATCGGCGGGAGCGCGGGCATCGGGCGGGCGACCGCACGGCTCGCCCGCAACCAGGGCGCCTCCGTGGTCCTCACCGGACGGGACCCGGAACGGCTGCGCACCGCGGCCGAGGAGGCCGACGCGCTCAGCACCGCGGCCTTCGACGCCCACGACGCGGCGCAGCTGGAGCGGTTCTTCCAGCAGCTGCCAGGGCCGATCGACCACGTGATGGTCACCGCGGGCGGCCCGTCCTACGGCCGCCTTCTGGACATGGACGCCGAGCAGGCACGCCGGGCGATCAGCGACCACATGGTGCTCGCACTCGAGGTCGCGCGCCACTGCGCCGGCGCCGTACGGCCGGGCGGCACGCTGCTGCTCCTGGGCGGCACGGGAGCCCGCCGGATCCGGGCCGCTCCCGGTGTCGCCCCCGCGGTCACCGCCGCGATGCCCGCGTTCACGGCCAGTCTCGCACTCGAGCTCGCGCCGGTCCGGGTGAACCTGATCGCCGCCGGCTTCGTGGACACGCCGTTGTCGGCCCGCCTGCTCGGCGACGCGCTCGACGCCCGTCGCGAGGAGCTGCGCGCCGCGCTGCCCATCGGCCGTGTGGTCGTACCCGACGACGTGGCGGCGCTCGCCGTGCACATCATGACCAACACCGCACTCACGGGTGCGACCTACGACATCGACGGAGGCCAGCAACTCGTCGGCTGAGCCACACATCGATGGCGATCATTTGCCGAGCGTCGCGGCCGGCTGGGGTCGTGTGCTCCGGCCTTGGTTACGGTACGGGGCCAGGAACGTGGTCAGCGCCGCGAGCACTTCTTGGGGGGCTTCCTCGGCCACCCAGTGGCCGGTGCCGGGGATGACTACGCTCCGCACGTCGTGTGCGACAAGTTTCATGGTGCCGGCGACATTCTCGCCGAGGCTTCCCGCACCGCCGATCGCGAGGACGGGCAGGGTCAGCGGGCGCGCTCTACGTTGCTGGTCCTGCGCGCTGGTGGTGTCGAGCGCGCGGTACCACCCGAAGCTGCCGCGCAGGGATTCGTGCTGGGAGGCGAGGATGCGAACGTAGTGGTCGACAGCGTAGTCGGGGAGTTTTCGTACGGCCTTGGTGGCGAACTGCCAGCCGAAATAGATCCCTTCGCGTCCCCGGACGAGCTGTTCGTTCACGTCGGTGAGCCGGTTGAAGGGGATGTGCCACAGCCGGTTGTTGACCTGCGCGGTGCCGATCAGGGGCGGCGACGGGGTCGCGGCCGGGAGGAACGCCTCGGCGACGGCCAGGCGGGCGACGCGTTCCGGGTGGTCTGCGGCCAGCGCGTAGGCAATGGGCATTCCGGTGTCATGGCCGACCACGGCGAACCGCTGGTGGCCGAGCGCGTCCATCAGAGTGACCATGTCGCGTGCCAGGGTGCGGGTGTCGTATCCGCTCGTGGGTTTCTCGGTCAGCCCGATGCCGCGTTGGTCGACGGCGACGACCGTGAAGTGTTCGGCCAGTTCCGGCATCACCAGGCGCCAGGCGTACCAGGTCTCGGGCCAGCCGTGTATCAGGAGCAGCGGCGGCCCCTCGCCTCCGACGACCACGTGCTGGCGGATTCCATTGGCTTGGACGAAACGGCTGGTGAACGTCTTGGCGAACCCAGCCGGCAGGTACGGCGCCTGCCCGACGGAGCCGAAGCCTTCGGGCGTGGGTATGGATGTGGCCTGGGGTTGCGGGGCCCCGCCACGGGGCACTGTGACGGCGGTCAGCGCGACGCCTCCCAGGCCGAGTCCCAGCGCACCCGCACCGACCGTGCGCAGCACGTGGCGCCGGGGCAACCCGGCGTTGGTCTGGTCGTCGGAGTCGCCGTTCCCGGATGCCTGTGACATGGGCTCCCTTTCCGCTTCTGACGGGCGTGCTCAGTGACATGCAGTGACGCGTCGGATCGGTCGTCTCTGGCGTCGTGGTAGGGATCGCGACAGCGCACCATGCTTGCGGACGAGCATGTCCGCAGGTCGCACGTCTGCTGAGCTCATGCTGGGGCGCGCCTCCTGCCCCCGCAATCGGAGCCACGCGTGATGGCCCGGCCGCTGTCCGCGCGCGGGTCGCGGGATGCGTGGAGAGACGTGGGAGTGGCATGAAGGAGGCAGGAATGAGCCAGATGGCGCTTTGTGTCCGCTTCACGCTACGTGACGGTGCTGGTGAAGCGTTCGACGAGCTGGTCCGGGAGGCCGCTGCGGCGGTCCTCGAACGGGAGCCGGGCACCCTGGTGTACGCCTGCAGCGAGGTCGAGGGAGCGCCGAACCAATGTCTCTTCTTCGAGCTGTACGCCGACCGCGTAGCCTTCGACGAACACGGACCTCAGCCGCACATCCGTCATTTCCTGAGCGAAAGCGGGAAGTACGTGGAGAGAACGGAGATCGACCGCCTCCGACCGTATGCCGGCAAAGACCCCTCCAAATCTGCATAGCGGTTCGCAAGGCCCGGACTCCGGTACCGGCCGTGATCCCTCCTGGTGCGGCACAGCCGTGCCGACGCGACGATGGTGCCCCGCACCCACCAGTGAGGCCCCGGCGGAGAGGGCGGATTCATGAACGTGAACGACATCGACATGAAGGTCGAAGTGCTCGTCATATCGGTATCGGACGTCGAACGGGCGAAGGAGTTCTACGGCCGCCTCGGCTGGAGGCTGGACCGGACACCGCCCTCAGTCGTCCAGTTCACCCCGCACGGCTCCGCCTGCTCGGTCCAGTTCGGCACGGACCTGACGTCGGCCACGCCCGGTTCGGGCAAGGGGTATCTGATCGTCTCCGACATCGAAGCCGCCCGCACCGCGCTGGTTGCCGCCGGAATCGAGGTGAGTGCCGTCTTCCACCTCGGGCCTGACGGCCCGATCGAGGGCCTCGACCCGGAGCGACGAAGCTACTTCTCACGCGCCACCTTCCGTGATCCCGACGGCAACACCTGGCTGCTGCAGGAGGTCACTACCCGGCTCCCCGGGCGCGTCGATCCCGGCCCGACGTCCTTCACCTCCACGACCGATCTGGCGAGCGCGCTGCGACGCGCGGCTGCCGCCCATGGTGAACACGAGAAACTCACCGGCCAAGAGGATCCGGACTGGCCCAACTGGTACGCCCAGTACATGGTCAGCGAGCAGACCAGCGCCGAACCGCCCAAGTAGGGCCGGCGCAGGGAGGGACCATGGCTGAGACCTACGATCTTCGCCGCACGGCCGTTCTGCTGGTCGACCCCTACAACGACTTCCTCTCGGAGGGCGGTAAGGTCTGGCCGCGCCTGGAGCCCGTGGCCGGCAGCGTCGGTCTTCTGGACCATCTGCGCTCCGTGATCGCCGCCGCCCGCGAGAACGGTGTGCGCGTGGTGTTCGTGCCGCACCGCCGCTGGGAGCCGGGTGACTACGAGACGTGGGACCATCCGACCCCCTCGCAGCGGAAGATCCAGGAGTTCCACCACTTCGCCCGGGGTTCCTGGGGTGGGGAGTTCCACCCTGACTTCCAGCCGTGGCCGGGCGAGGTCGTCGTTCAGGAACACTGGGGGTCGAGCGGGTTCGCCAACACGGACCTGGACATGCAGCTCAAGCAGCACGGCGTCACCCACGTGATTCTTGTGGGCGTACTGGCCAACACCTGCGTCGAGGCCACCGCTCGTTTCGCCATGGAGCTCGGCTACCACGTGACGCTGGTCAGCGACGCCACCGCGGCCCTCAGCCCCGAGATGATGCACGCCGCTCACGAACTCAACGGCCCCACCTACGCCCAGGCCATCGTCACCACGGACCGACTCGTCACCGCATTCAACGGGTCCCGTGGTGACAGTCGGACTCGCCCGCGTTGAGGCTGCAGTGCCGATACGCAACACCTCGACATGCGGGCTTATCAGTCGAGGGCCAGATAGGTCTACACCTGCGGGTAGGGCCCTTCGGCATGAGCACAACACCGCCCGACATACGCCGGGTCAGCCTCCACACCGCCCTCGGAAGCGAGGCGGCCTGCACCGCCACCGCGTTCGGCGCCGGGTTCACCCTCGCCGCCGACCAGAGCGGCAGCGCGGCCCCGGTCAACAGGATGCGGGATATCCCAGGGACACTGGGCCGTGACTCCGTCGAAAGGAGCCCCCGTGAAACCGAGTAGGCGACAACCAGGCACGGCGACGTCAGCAGGCCAGCCAGGTCCGAGCCGGTGGCACGCCTTGTGGGTCACTCTGGTGGCGGGCTTCATGATCCTGCTCGATGTGACGATCGTCGCGGTCGCGCTGCCCTCGATGCAAAGGGATCTGGGCGCCTCCCCGGCCTCTGTGCAATGGGTGGTGTCCGGGTATGCGCTGACGTTCGCACTTGCGCTGGTGCTGGCCGGACGTCTTGGCGACGCGATCGGCCGACGCCGGATCTTCCTCGGAGCACTCGCGACCTTTGTCTTGTGCAGCATTGCAGCGGGGGCGGCACCGACGATCACCGTGCTCGTCATCGCCCGCATGGCGCAAGGAATCGCCGCCGGCTGCCTTGCTCCTCAGAATTCCGCGCTGATCCAGCAGATGTTCACCGGAGCCGAGCGTGCTCGTGCCTTCGGCCTGTTCGGCGCCGTCGTTGGTATCTCCAGTGCGGTCGGTCCGATCACCGGAGGCCTCATCCTCGCCTTGGCCACCGGACCCCAGGGCTGGCGCTGGATCTTCTTCGTCAACGTTCCCATCGGTGCCGTGGCACTTCTGCTCGGCTATCGGCTGCTGCCCCGCGTCGCCCCGGGCAAGAAGGGACACCTCGATCTGCCGGGTGTTGCCCTGCTTGGCTGCGGTGTCATGGCGGTCATGCTGCCGTTGGTCCTGGCCGACTCCGGCGGCGTGCGCCGTCTGTGGTGGCTCTTCCCAGCAGGGGCACTGCTGCTGGTCGGCTTCGGGTGGTGGGAGCGCCGAGTCGCAGCCCACGGCGGCGAACCGCTGCTGCATCCGCGGTTGATCACCGAAACCCGCGGCTACGCCACCGGTGCCGGCCTGGCGACGCTCTACTTCATGGGTTTCAGCGGTGTGTGGATCGTGTTCGCGTTGTTCTTCCAAAACGGCCTGGGCTATTCACCGCTGCAGTCCGGACTGGCCGTGACACCGTTCGCGGTGGGCTCCGCGGGCGCGGCCGTCGTAGCCGGACAGCTTGTGGAGCGGATGGGCAGGCTGCTGACCGTGCTCGGCCTGGTCGGCGTCGTTGTAGGGCTCGCCGCAGCGGCCCTGCTGCTCAGGTTCGCCCCGTCATCAGTCGCCGTCTGGGCCGCTGCCCCCGCCCTCGGCGTGGGCGGTATCGGCAGTGGTTTCGTCATCTCCCCGAATGTGACGATGACGCTGCGGGATGTTCCGGTGCGGATGGCGGGCTCCGCAGGCGGCGCGCTGCAGACCGGACAGCGGCTGGGCGGGGCAGTGGGGACGGCCGCACTGCCCGGCACGTACTACCTGGTTCTGGCTTCAAGCGGGGACGACTACCGGCAGGCCGTGGCAGCGTCCGTCGGTGTCGGCATCGCCGCCATCTTCGCGGCGTTGGGCATCGCGCTGATCGAGTGGCGTACCGACCGCGGCACAACAGCAGCCTCGTGCCCGCCCGAAGTCGCCCACAGTCATTGCCATGCCACCCAAAGCTGAGACCGGTCGGACTAGACCAATGCGCCGGCGCGCGCTCACCCTGCCACTACCCGAACGCGGCAATGCCTGGAAGCGCGGTGGCATCGTCGGCGGAGGCGCCTTCCTGGGCGGCATCTTGCATACCCTCCCCTTTCTGACCCCGGACTGTCCTGTGCCGTTCGGAAATTCGTCGCTGCTGCCCGGAGGGGGTCCGGCGCGCCACGAGGGCCTCCTGGAACCCTGCCCGGGTGATCGCCTCACTGGTGTATCGGGTGACGCGGAAGCCGCCGTCGGTCCCGGCGGTGCTGTTGCGTCGACGCGCGGCCAAGGATGCCGAGTCGTTGGTGCTGCGGCATGGGAACGCGGTGCCGCGCAGGCAGCTCGCCGGTCCGGTGCGGTACGAGCCGTCGGACCGGATCTGGTTCGCCGCGCCGTCCGCGTTGTTCCCGCGACGCCGATGGGCGCGGGTGTTCCCGGTCACGCCCGCGACCCTGCCCGCGTGGCACCGCAGGCTCGTCGCGGTCAAGTGGGACTGCAGCTAGCGCCGCTGGAGGCCAGGCAGGCCACCGACCGCCGGCACGGTGAAGGCGCCGGTGCTGCCACCGGCCCGGGAGAATCCGCGGTGGGGCTGTCGACGGATCCAGGGCGAACCCGCCCGCCTCGGACATCCGATCGGCACCACGACGGTCTGGGAGACCCCGACGGCCGCCGGCATAAAACCGGCCCCACGCCGCAGCGGGCCGGCACGGC
>NZ_LIQT01000039.1 GCF_001418415.1 Streptomyces hirsutus | reverse complement strand
GGCCGGGGCCTTCGCGGCGCGGGCCGCCGGAGCGGGGGCCGGGCCGGCCGGAAGCCCGTGCGTGACCGTCGAGCGCCACAGCGTGCGGGCGGCGAGGAACGTGGCCGCCACCAGCAGGCCGTTGCGCACGAACAGCAGGGTGACACCGAGCGCGTCACTGGCCACGACGTGGGCGAACCACAGCGGGAACTCCAGCACCGTCACGAACGACGCGACCAGCACCAGGGTCACCGGCACCCGCATCCGGCTCGCCCGGTGGCACAGACAGACCGCGGCGAGCCCGACCAGCCACACCACGTACTGCGGGCTGATCACCCGGCTGGTGGTGGTGAACATCAGCACCGCCACGAACGCGGCGTCGACGAAGGTGTGCGGCTCGAAACGGCGGGCCTGCAGCCGCCACAGCAGCAGCCAGGCCAGCGCCGCCCCGCTCAGGAACATCGCGCCCGCGCTGACCCGGTCCACGTACGGGCCGAGGAACTCCACCGAGCCGTAGTTCAGCAGCACCTCGCCGTCCCAGCCGTAATGCCGGGCGACATGGAAGACCAGCGCGCCCAGCGACTCCACCTCCGTGCCCCGGTCGCGCTGGAAACCCAGGAACGCGAACGCCCCCGGCATCAGCGCCGCGAACACGGCCGCCGCACCGGCCCCGGTCACCACGGCCGACACCCACGCGGAACGCCGGCGGACACCGAGCAGCAGCATCGCCGGCCACACCTTCAGCAGCGCGCCGAACGCCGCCAGCGCCCCCAGCAGCCGGGGACGCCGGGACCCGGCCAGCAGCGCGGCCACCGCCACCGCGGTCACCATCACGTCGTAGCGGGCGTACACCGTGGGCCCGAGGAGCGGCACGCCCGCCACCCACACCCAGGCACCGAGCCGGGTCCGGCCCGGCCGGCCGCCCGCGTACAGCAGCAGGGCCAGGGTGGCCAGGTCGGCGAGGAACACCAGGACGAAGAACGCCGTCGCGTACTCCAGGAACGGCAGCAGGCCGGGGGAGAGGATCGCCAGCGCCGCCGCGGGCGGGTACTGCCAGGTGACGTCGTCCAGCGGGAACGTTCCGGCGCGCAGGACGTCGTACCAGCCCTGGTAGATCACGGACACGTCGCTGGTGACGTCCGGGCCGGGGAAGACGATCACCTTCAGGACGAACAACAGCAGCAGCGCTCTCGTCAGTCCCCACACCAGCAGAGGCCGGAACACCGCCTGCCGGCGCGCCGGCAGCCGAGCCGGGTACCCGCGCGAGCCCGTCGTGTCCACCTGATCCCTGCCCGTCCGTGCGCGTCCGCGTGCGGCCCTGAAGGGCCCTGAGGAGGCCTGATGTCCCGCGCCCTTGAGAGAGAGTGCCACAGCGGCCCGCCGCGCCCACGGTCCGGACACACCGGTTCGGTAGGGTCTGCCACGATGCACAGGACCTTGATCGTGACCAACGACTTCCCGCCCAGGCCGGGCGGTATCCAGGCGTTTCTGCACAACATGGCGCTGCGCCTCGATCCCGCGCAGCTCGTCGTGTACGCCTCGACCTGGAAGCGCTCCCGGGAGGGCGTCCGGGCCACCGCCGCCTTCGACGCCGAGCAGCCCTTCACCGTCGTACGCGCCCGTACGCCGATGCTGCTGCCGACCCCGCAGGCGACCCGGCAGGCCGTCGGGCTGCTGCGCGAACACGGATGCACCTCGGTCTGGTTCGGGGCGGCGGCGCCGCTCGGACTGATGGCGCCGGCGCTGCGCCGGGCGGGCGCCGAGCGGATCGTGGCCACCACCCACGGCCACGAGGCCGGCTGGGCCCAGCTGCCCGCGGCCCGGCAACTGCTGCGCCGGATCGGGGAGTCCACGGACACGATCACCTACCTCGGCGAGTACACGCGCTCGCGGATCGCCGGCGCGCTCACCCCCGAGGCGGCCGCGCGGATGGTGCAACTGCCGCCCGGGGTCGACGAGAAGACCTTCCATCCGGGCTCGGGCGGTGACGAGGTCCGGGCGCGGCTCGGCCTGACGGACCGTCCGGTGGTCGTCTGCGTCTCCCGGCTGGTGCCGCGCAAGGGCCAGGACACGCTGATCCGCGCGATGCCCGCGATCCTCGCCGCCGAGCCGGACGCCGTCCTGCTGATCGTCGGCGGCGGGCCCTACGAGAAGGACCTGCGCCGCCTCGCGCACGACACCGGGGTGGCCGGCTCCGTCCGTTTCACCGGACCCGTGCCCTGGTCCGAGCTGCCCGCCCACTACGGCGCCGGCGACGTCTTCGCGATGCCGTGCAGGACCCGGCGCGGGGGACTGGACGTCGAGGGGCTCGGGATCGTCTACCTGGAGGCCTCCGCGACCGGCCTGCCCGTCGTCGCCGGCGACTCCGGCGGCGCCCCCGACGCGGTCCTCGACGGCGAGACCGGCTGGGTCGTCCGCGGCGACACTCCCGCCGAGTCCGCCGACCGCATCATCACCCTCCTGGCCGACCCCGAACTCCGCCACCGCATGGGCGAACGGGGCCGGGCCTGGGTCGAGCAGAAATGGCGCTGGGACCTCCTGGCGGAAACCCTGAAGACCCTGCTGTAACCGGCTTCGGGGAGGGGAGGCGGGGGCGAAAAAGCTCCGCCTCCCCCGCCGCACACCACAACGCGGGCCCCCCGCACCACAGGGAACCCGCGCCATGACCGACCCACGACCGCCGGCCCCCGACCACCGGCCGGCCCCGAGCCCTACTTCGCGTAGATCGCCTCGATCTCATGAGCGAAGTCCTTCGCCACCACGTTCCGCTTCAGCTTCAGCGACGGAGTCAGATGACCCGACTCCTCCGTGAACTGCGAAGGCAGCACCCGGAACTTCCGCACCGACTCCGCCTTGGAGACCGCCGCGTTCCCGTCGTCGACAGCCCTCTGAATCGCGGCGAGCAGCTCGGGGTCCTCGCTCAGCGCCGCCGCCGTCGACCCCTCGGGTTTCCCGTGCTCCGCCACCCAGCGGCCCAGGAACTCCTCGTCGAGCGTGACCAGCGCGCCCACGAACGGCCGCCCGTCGCCGACGACCATGCACTCCGCGACCAGCGCGTGCGCGCGGATCCGGTCCTCGATCACCGCCGGGGCGACGTTCTTGCCGCCCGCCGTGACGAGGATCTCCTTCTTGCGACCGGTGATCCGCAGATACCCGTCCTCGTCGAGGGTGCCGATGTCACCCGTGTGGAACCAGCCGTCGGCGAGCGCCTCCGCGGTCGCTCCCGGGTTGTTCCAGTACTCCTTGAACAGGTGCTCGCCGTGCAGCAGCACCTCGCCGTCGTCGGCGATGCGGACCACCGAACCGGGCAGCGGCTGCCCGACCGTGCCGATCTTCTGCCGGTCCCAGGGGTTGAACGTGGTGGCCGCGCACGACTCGGTGAGCCCGTAGCCCTCCAGCACCGTGAAACCGATGCCGCGGAAGAAGTGACCGAGGCGCTCGCCCAGCGGGGCGCCGCCGGAGATGGCGGCCTCGCCACGTCCTCCGAGCACCGCGCGCAGCTTGCCGTACACGAGCTTGTCGAACACCTTGTGCTTGATCTTCAGACCGAGGGACGGCCCCGACGGCGTGTCCAGCGCCTTGCTGTACGCGATCGCGGTGTCCGCGGCCTTGTCGAAGATCTGGCCCTTGCCGTCGGCCTGGGCCTTGGCCCGCGCCGAGTTGTAGACCTTCTCGAAGACCCGCGGCACGCCCAGGATCAGCGTCGGCCGGAACGAGGCCAGTTCGTCGGTGAGCTGCTTGATGTCGGGGACGCAGCCCAGCTTGATCGGCGCGATCATCGGCGCGATCTGCACCAGCCGGCCGAAGACGTGCGCGAGCGGAAGGAAGAGCAGGACCGAGCACTCGCCGGTACGGAACAGCGGACGCAGCCGTTCCACGATGTTGCCGCACTCGGCGAAGAAGCTGCGGTGGGTGAGCACACAGCCCTTGGGCCGGCCGGTGGTCCCGGAGGTGTAGATGATGGTCGCCGGGTCGTCGGCGCCGGCGACGGAGCTGCGTTCCTCGACCGTCTCGTCGGCGACGTCCCGGCCCAGGCGGCCCAGCTCCTCCACCGCGCCGTCCCCGGCCGCGCCGCGGTCGATCTGCCACACGTGCTTCAGCGCGGTCAGCCGGTCGCGCACCGACTCGACGGTGGCGGAGTGGCCGTCCGACTCCACCACACAGGCGGTGGCGCCGGAGTCGCCGAGGATCCAGGCCACCTGCTCCGCCGAGCTCGTCTCGTACACCGGCACCGTGACCGCGCCGGTGCTCCAGATGGCGAAGTCGAGCAGCGTCCACTCGTAGCGGGTGCGCGACATCAGGGCGACCCGGTCGCCGGGCTGGACGCCGGAGGCGATGAGTCCCTTGGCGGCCTCCCGCACCTCGGCGAGGAAGACGGTGGCCGTCACGTCCTGCCACACGCCGGCGACCTTGCGGGCCATGACGGCGACATCGGGATGCTGCGCGGCGTTTCTGCGGACGATGTCGGTCAGATTGCCGTCCGCAGGGACCTCGTACAAAGCCGGAAGGCTGAACTCGCGCAAGACTGCTGCTCCTCTTAGGGCGCCGGCGCCACGACGGTGTGGGATGCGACGACAACGCGGTCCAAGGCTCGGGCGGGTGCTCGAGGATTCATCTGTTGAAAACCTGAGCACGAGTGGACTGCCCGGACGTTACCCGCCGGTATGGCCGGAACGACAGGGGGTCCGGTGAGATGTTCGCTGCGTCACACACGTCGGTGAACGGGTTGATTACCCTCGCGCACAGTAGTGCACCCCCTTGAGGGGGAGCCAGTAACCGCAGGTCCGGCCACCACTGTTCACGAGGGCCGCACCCTGGTTACGCTTGATCGCCATGGCATCCACACCGGCCGGAAACCGGCGTACGCGCGTTCATGTGGTCAGTGACGTCCATGGCAACGCCCGGGACCTGGCCACGGCCGGTGACGGCGCCGACGCCCTGATCTGCCTGGGCGACCTGGTGCTCTTCCTCGACTACGCCGACCACTCGCGCGGCATCTTCCCCGACCTGTTCGGCACCGAGAACGCCGACCGCATCGTGGAACTGCGCACCGCCCGCCGCTTCGAGGAGGCGCGCGACTTCCAGGCCCGGCTGTGGGCGGGCATCGGCGCGGACCGCGCCTCGGCGATCCGCGAGGCGGTGCGCAAGCAGTACGCCGAGCTGTTCGCCGCCTTCCCCGCCCCCACGTACGCCACGTACGGAAATGTCGACATGCCGGCTCTGTGGCCGGAGTACGCCGGCCCCGGCACCACCGTCCTCGACGGCGAACGGGTGGAGATCGGCGGCCGGGTCTTCGGCTTCGTCGGCGGCGGACTGCGCACGCCCATGCGCACGCCGTACGAGATCAGCGACGAGGAGTACGCGGCGAAGATCGAGGCCGTCGGCGAGGTCGACGTGCTGTGCACGCACATCCCGCCGGAGGTCCCGGAGCTGGTGTACGACACCGTCGCCCGCCGTTTCGAGCGCGGCAGCCGTGCCCTGCTGGACGCCATCCACCGCACCCGGCCCCGGTACGCGCTGTTCGGGCATGTGCACCAGCCGCTGGCCCGGCGCATGCGGGTCGGGGCCACCGAGTGCGTGAACGTGGGGCACTTCGCGAGCAGCGGCCGGCCCTGGGTCCTCGAATGGTGAGGATGTCCCAGGTCGGGTGACTTGCGCCGGCGGGGCGCGCGATAGCCTTCCGCTGCACGGGCGTGCGCGTGGGCCGCGCACGGCGATCCGACTACGGCCCGCATCTGGAGGAGCCACGGCGATGGCGGAACACACCAGCTCGAGCATCACGATCGAGGCGGCACCGGCCGAGGTCATGGGGGTGATCGCCGACTTCGCCCGTTATCCGGACTGGACCGGCGAGGTGAAGGAGGCGGAAGTCCTCGAGACCGACGGCCAGGGCCGTGCGGAGCAGGTGCGCCTCGTCATGGACGCCGGCGCGATCAAGGACGACCAGACCCTCGCGTACACCTGGACCGGTGAGCACGAGGTGTCCTGGACGCTGGTGAAGTCCCAGATGCTGCGCTCCCTGGACGGCTCCTACCTCCTGAAGCCGGCCGGCGCGGACGCCACCGAGGTCACCTACCGGCTCACCGTCGACGTCAAGATCCCGATGCTCGGCATGATCAAGCGCAAGGCCGAGAAGGTCATCATCGACCGGGCCCTGGCGGGACTGAAGAAGCGGGTGGAGGCCGGCGAGGAGCCGGGCACCGACGCCGAGCCGGGGACCGGATCCGGCGGGAAGCCGGGCGCCGAGTAGCACGCTGTCGCCCTTCCGGCCGGTCGGAGGCGGGTACGTGCACCGGTAGCGTTCACCCCCATGCGTACCCTCCTGATCACGGGCCCCGGCGGCAGCGGACGTACCACCGTCGCGGCGGCCACCGCGCTCGCCGCCGCCCGTGCGGGCGCCCGCGTCCTGCTGCTCGGCACCGACCGGACGGACACGCTGGGAGCGGTGCTGGGCACGCCCGTCGGCACCGTGCCCGGAGAGGTCGTCCCGGGCCTCACCGCGCGACGGGTCGACGCCGGCGAGGACTTCCGCGCCGACCTGGCCGCACTGCAGGACCGGGCCGCCTCGGCGTTCGACCTGCTCGGCGCGTCCCGGCTCGACCCCGAGGAGTTCGGCCCGCTGCCCGGAGCCGAGGAACTCTCCGTGCTGCGCGCCCTGCGGGACGCCGCGCTGTCCCCGGCGCACGACCTGCTCGTCGTCGACCTGCCGCCCGCCGAGCGGGCCCTGGCCCTGTTCGCCCTCCCCGAGGACCTCCGCCGCGCCATGCGCAGGCTGCTTCCGCCGGAACGCCAGGCCGCCCGCGCCCTGCGCCCCGTGCTCGGCCGCCTCGCCGGGGTGCCGATGCCCGCGGAATGGCTGTACGGGACGGCCGCCCGGTGGGACACCGAACTGGCCGCCGTCGAAGCCGTCCTCGCCGACCGGAACACCACCGTACGGCTGGTCGCCGAACCCGGCCCCGCCGGCGCCGCCGCCGTACGCACCGCGGGACTCGGCCTCGCCCTGCGCGCACTGCGCCCCGACGTGCTGGTCGCCGGCCGGGTACTGCCCGAGAGCGTCGAGGACAGCTGGCTCGCCGGTCCGGTCGCCCAGCAGCGCAAGACGCTGGACGAGTGGCGCCAGACGTACGACGTCCGCCCCGTCGCCCACCTCGGCCGCGATCCGCGCGGCCCGGACGACCTGACCGCGCTCGCCGTACCGGGTGTGCCCGCCGCACCCGCCGCATCCGTATCCGCTGCCTCTACTTCCTCCGGCGGCAGGGCGGGGCCCGTGACGGCCGAGTGGCCCGTCACCGACCGGCTCGCCGAGGACGGCGTCCTGGTCTGGCACATTCCGCTGCCCGGCGCCCGGCGCGAGGAACTGGACCTGATCCGGCACGGCGACGAAATCGCCGTCACCGCCGGTCCGTTCCGGCGGACGGTCCCGCTGCCCTCCGCGCTGCGCCGCTGCACCGTCGACGGCGCGGCCCTGCGCGAGGACGAACTGCGCATCCGGTTCCGGCCGGATCCGCGGCTGTGGCCGCGCACCCCGTGAAGCCGGTACCCCCGTTCAGGTACCGTCGGAGGGGCCGACCGTAGTCAGGAGTCCGTCATGAGCGAACAGCTCCCCCCGCCCGACGACACCGGGGACGAGCCCGTGGGCGATTCCGCGTCCGACGCGCGCACGGCCGCCACCGACGACGTACGGCCCGGTGACTCCGACGTACGGGCCGTCGACGCGGACGCCTGGGCGACGGCGTGCGCCGAGGACCTCGAGGCGGAGAAGGCCCGCCGCCGCGCCCGGTACGGACCGCCCCCCGCGTCGGCCGCCGAGGAACTGCGCAAGCTCGCCGACGTGGTCGCGGAGAAGCTCGACCGGCTCACCGGGCTCGGGTCGCCGCTGTTCGGCGCGGTCGCCGGACCGGCGGCGCAGCAGGTGGTGCGGCAGGTCGTCCAGCAGGCCAAGGCGGCCGTGGAACCGGTCGTCGACCGCAACCCGGACGTCTTCGACCACCTCGCCGCCGCCGGCAACGAACTCCTCGCCGCCTACCGCTCCGCGGTCCAGGAGCAGGAGCGCCGCTGGACCACCCGCGACACCCGCCCCTGGGACCCGGACGAGGCCAAGGACGACAAGGACGACAAGGGCACCAAGGATCCCGCGGACGCCACGGACGGGAACCGGGAGCGCGACGGCGGCACGGACGGGGACCACCGCCGTGACCGGGGCGACGAGCCCGGCTCCGGCGGGGAACGCATCGACCTGGACTGAGGAGCGGTGACGGCCCGAGGACCCATGCCGGTGGAGATCCCCCGGGAGGGCCCCGGAGTCCCGCACGGGTGTCCCGTACCGGGAGGCCGGCCCCATGGCCTCGGGTACCGTGGGCGGTAGCGGGGCTCGACCGGAACTGAGGGATTCATGGGACTCACCATCGGCGTCGACATCGGCGGCACCAAGATCGCGGCCGGCGTGGTCGATGAGGACGGCAACATCCTCTCGGTCCACAAGGTGCCGACCCCGGGCACGCCCGACGGCATCGTGGACGCCATCGCCTCCGCGGTGGAGGGAGCACGCGCGGGCAACGAGATCGTCGGCGTGGGAATCGGTGCGGCCGGATACGTCAACCGCCAGCGTTCGACGGTGTACTTCGCCCCCAACATCGACTGGCGCCAGGAGCCGCTGAAGCAGAAGGTCGAGGCCCGCGTGGGTCTTCCGGTCGTCGTGGAGAACGACGCGAACGCGGCGGCCTGGGGCGAGTACAAGTTCGGCGCAGGCAAGGGCCACCGCAACGTCATCTGCATCACGCTCGGCACCGGCCTCGGCGGCGGCGTCATCATCGGCAACAAGCTGCGCCGGGGCCACTTCGGCGTGGCCGCCGAGTTCGGGCACATCCGGATGGTCCCGGACGGCCTGCTGTGCGGCTGCGGTTCACAGGGCTGCTGGGAGCAGTACGCCTCCGGCCGCGCCCTCGTCCGGTACGCCACCCAGCGCGCCAACGCGACCCCGGAGAACGCGGAGACGCTGCTCGCCCTCGGCGACGGCACCCCCGAGGGCATCGAGGGCAAGCACGTCTCCATGGCCGCCCGGCAGGGCGACCCGGTGGCCGTCGACTCCTACCGTGAGCTGGCCCGCTGGGTCGGCGCCGGCCTGGCCGACCTCGCCTCCCTCTTCGACCCCTCCGCCTTCATCGTCGGCGGCGGCCTCTCCGACGAGGGGGAACTGCTCCTCGACCCGATCCGCAAGTCGTACAAGCGCTGGCTGGTGGGCGGCAACTGGCGCCCGGTCGCCGACGTCCGGGCCGCCGAGCTCGGCAACAAGGCCGGCCTGGTGGGCGCGGCCGACCTGGCCCGGGAACCCGATCCGGTGATGTGACCTCCCCACCCACCCCTGCGCACGGCGGCGCCCGCCCGACCCCTCGGGGGACGGCGGGCGCCGCCGTCCCCCGAGGAGGGCGAGCCCGGTGCGCAGGTGTTCGCGCACCTTCGCACGAGACGCCGTCCCCGCCCGTGGGACCGTCCCGGGCCGGGATCACCCCTTGCGTGCCACCGCCACGTAGGACCCGCTGAGCACGTTCTCCTGGCCGGGGACCGGCTCCCCCAGCTCCTCGTCCACCGGGTAGTTGTCCTTGCCGCCGAGGAACCAGTCGTACATCCGCGCGGGGTGCGGCTTGCCGGTGTCGATCCGTAGGGAGGTGTCCCTGCCCGCGTCCTGCTGCTCCACCGTGATTCCCCTTGCCGCGCCCGGGAGTTGACCTGTGATCGTGACCGTCACGATAGCCAGGACCTGATCGGCTCGGCGCGCCGGGCAGGCCTTTCGGTATCCGTCCCCGCCGCGTCGGGGCCGGTGATCCCGGCGCGGCGCGCGGCGGTGAGCGAGGGAGCGGCGGTGAGCGCCGAGGCGCCGGTTCTCCGGCCGCCGAGGCCCTCGCCACGGTCACCGACCGGTTCGTTTCGTACCGATGCCGGCCCGGTGCGGGTCGGCGTATCTTGATCCGCATGGCGACGACCCCGCTGCTGCCCGACTCCCGGACCGAGTCCGACGGTTCGGCCGTGATCCGTGTGCTGAGCTACAACATCCGGTCGATGTACGACGACACGGACGCCCTCGCCCGGGTGATCACCGCGTGCGCCCCCGATCTGCTCCTGATCCAGGAGGCGCCGCGGTTCTTCCGCTGGCGCAAGAAACTGGCCCGGCTGGCCTCCGCCTCCGGGCTGGTGGTCCTCTCCGGGGGCGCCACGGCCGCCGGTCCCGCGATCATGTGCTCGCTGCGGGCGACCGTCGAGCGCACCGAGGACGTGCTGCTGCCGCTCACCCCGGGACTGCACCGGCGCGGCTTCGCCACCGCCGTCGTACGGTTCGGCGGGGCCCGGCTCGGGGTGCTGAGCTGCCATCTGTCGCTGCAGAAGGACGAGCGGTACGCACAGGGCGGCATGCTCCTGGACCGGCTCGCCGGGATGGGCGTGGAGCACGTGGTCGCCGGCGGCGATCTGAACGAGCGGCCGGACGGCCGTACCTTCCGCCGGCTGGCGGGCGAGGAGCTGACGGACTGCTGGGCGGCGGCGCCCTGGGGCGGCGAGTACACCTCGACCCCCGCCGATCCGCACCAGCGCATCGACGCGCTCTTCACGAGCAAGGGTGTCGAGGTCCTGGGCTGCGGGGTGCCGCACGGTCAGCCCGGGGTGACCGGGACCGACCTGAGGGCGGCCACGGACCACCTTCCGGTCCTGGCCGCCCTCAGAATCCCGGCCGCCTGATCCCTGGCGCCCTCAGACCACCGCGCCCCGGCCCGGGTCGTCGTCCTCGTCGTCCGTGCGCATGCGCATCACCAGCGTGGCGAAACCGCCCAGGAAGCCGCCGATGCACAGCGTGGTCAGCCACCAGGTCATCTCCCAGCCGAGCAGTACCGCCAGCAGGAGCAGCACCGGACCGCCCAGGACCCCCAGCCACGCGAACTTGGACGTGACGTCGGTCTCGGGCAGCGGCGGGGGCTCCGGCGGTACGAAGTGGCCCTCGTCGCCGTCGTCGAAGTCGTTCTCCGACGGCTCGGACACGCTGTAGTCGCGCGGGCCGCCCACGCCCGGGGCGAAGGCGACCGAACCGCCCAGCGGCTTGACCGGCTTGTCCCCGGCCCGCGTCGGCGCCTCGGCCGGCGCTCCGTCGTCGGCGGCCTCGGTCCGCGTGTCGGTGTTGGTGTCGGACTCCAGCAGCGCCAGGTCCTCGACCGACTTGAACGGCTTGGCACCCGACGGGTCCGGCGGCTCGGCACCGTACCCGGCGACGATCGCCTCCCACGCGGCGTCCTCGTCGAAGGGGACGTCCTGGTCCTGATGCTCCGGGCCACTGCCGTCACGCCCCCGGCCCGCGCGGGCCTCGCGCGCCTCGCGGGCCTCCTGGTCCTCACGCCCTTCGCGGTCCTCGCGGTCCGAGTCGTGCTCAGCCACCTGTGGTCGTCCCTTCCTTGCCGAGACCGGACTCCTTGACGGCGCCGGGTGCGAGCCGTCCGATGAACGCGGTGCTCTCCTGGAAGATCCGCTCCGCGTCGTGGTCCAACGTCGCCACGTGGTAGCTCTGTTCCAGCAGGACCTCCGTCACGTCGAGCGACGAGACGCGGCCGAGGATCCGGGCCGAGTCCGCGGGCGGCACCACATGGTCCTGCGGGCTGCGCAGGAGCAGCAGCGGCTGGGTGACCTGGGGAAGCTCGCCGTCGAGCAGGCGCAGGAAGGTGCGCAGGGAGTGCGCCGCGTGCAGCGGCACCCGGTCGTAGCCCAGCTCCTCCACCGACGGCTTGGCGATGTCACTCGCGATGCCCTTCGTCGCCGGGACGAGATGACGGAGCACCGGGAGGGCGTGCGCGGCCACACCGTGCACCCGGTTCGCCGGGTTGACGACCATGACACCGCTCACCGCGTCGCCGTGCCGCGCGGCCAGGCGCAGGGCCAGCGCGCCGCCCATGGACAGACCGGCCACGAACACGCGCGAACAGCGGTCCCGCAGCAGTCGCAGCTCGCGGTCCACCTCCGCGTACCAGTCCTGCCAGCCGGTGGTCCGCAGGTCCTCCCAGCGGGTGCCGTGTCCCGGGAGCAGGGGCAGCGAGACGGTCAGGCCGTGCTCGGCGAAATGCTCCGCCCACGGGCGCAGCGACTGAGGCGAACCGGTGAAGCCGTGGCAGAGGAGGACAGCGGCCTCCCCGCCCTCGTGGCGATACGGCTCGGCTCCGGTCAGGAGCGGCACTTTCGGCCTCCCGGTCGTAAGAGTCGTCGGAGTCGTGGAAAGAAAGGAGTCGAGGAAGTCGACGGGCTGCACACGGGTTGCAGGACCTTCACCGTACGCGACCGCACTGACACCGACCAGGGTCGTCGGAGCCATTGACGGGACTCCGGGTTAGGGTCTGACCCATACAAAGAGGAAGGCACTCGGTTGTTGTACGGCGCGATGAAGGTCACCGTCGGAGGGTCGCTGAAGCTTGCCTTCAGGCCCTGGGTGGAGGGCCTGGAGAACGTCCCCGCCGAGGGTCCCGCCATCCTGGCCAGTAACCACCTGTCGTTCTCCGACTCCTTCTTCCTGCCGGCCGTCCTCGACCGCAAGGTCACCTTCATAGCCAAGGCCGAGTACTTCACCACACCGGGGGTGAAGGGCCGGCTGACGGCCGCCTTCTTCAAGGGCGTCGGGCAGCTCCCGGTGGACCGCTCCGGCGCGCGCGGTGCCGGTGAGGCGGCGATCAAGAGCGGCATAGAGGTCCTCGAACGCGGCGAACTGTTCGGCATCTACCCCGAGGGCACCCGCTCGCCCGACGGCCGTCTCTACCGCGGCAAGCCGGGTGGCCTCGCCCGCGTGGCGCTCGCCACCGGCGCGCCCGTGCTCCCGGTCGCCATGATCGACACGGAGAAGGTCCAGCCGCCGGGGAAGGTCGTCCCGAAGCTGATCCGGCCGGGCATCCGCATCGGCAGGCCGCTGGAGTTCAGCCGCTACCAGGGCATGGAACACGACCGTTTCGTGCTCCGCGCGGTGACCGACGAGGTCATGTACGAGATCATGAAGCTCTCCGGCCAGGAGTACGTCGACGTGTACGCGACCGCCATGAAGCGGCAGCTCGCGGAGGCGGTGAAGGCCGAGAAGGACGCCGAGAAGGCGGAGAAGGCCGAGCTCGCCCGCGCCGAGAAGGCGGAGAGGGAAGCGGCGAAAGAAGCGGCGAGGGAACTGCAGAAGGAACTCCGGAAGGAAGCGGAGAAGGAAGCCCAGAGGGAGCAGGCTGCCGAGCAGCGGCGGTCCGACCCCTAGGGCTTGCGACCGGGGGGCGGGGGCCGGGGGCGAAGGG
>NZ_LIQT01000389.1 GCF_001418415.1 Streptomyces hirsutus | reverse complement strand
GGTGGGGGATGGCGCGCTCGGCGGCCACACCGAGAAGTTCGTCGGCCTCCGAGCGGGGGTCGTCGGCGCCCGGGACACGGCCCGTGCCGCGCAACGCACGGGCCTGGGCGCGGAGCCGGGCGGGGTCGGCGTCGGCCGGCGCGGCGAGCGCGATCTCGGCGCGGATGACCAGCCGTTCGAGGGCCCGGCGGGTGGCGAGGGAGCGGGGGCCGGTGAGGAGCAGACACTGCCAGGCGGCCTGCACGGCGGCGTAGGCGGAGGCACGGGCCCGCGCGTGGCCGTCGCCGGTGCCGCCGGTCTCGACGTACGCGGCGGTGGCGTTCAGGGCGTCGGCGGTGGCGCGGCGTTCGGGGCCGTGCGGCCGGACCAGTGCGGGTGCCATGCCGACCGACCAGGCCCAGACCCCGGCCACCGCGGCCAGTGCCACGTGGCCGGGAACCTGCCCGAGGGTCTGGGGGACGAACAGCGAGGCGGAGCTGACGAAGGTGAGGATCACGTTGCCGGGCGGGCCGATGCGCGTGACGTCGCAGACCACCTTCTGGACGGCGGCCAGCAGGGCGCCGACGGCGACCAGGATCACGGCGTTGCCGGTGAGCGAGGCGGCGACCAGGGCCACGGCGAGGCCGCCGACCATGCCGGCCACCACGCCCGCGAGTGCCTTGGCGCGGGCGTGGTACGGACGGTTGTGGGCGTAGAGGGCGCACAGGGAACCGGCCATGGTGTACGCGGCGAGGTCCAGTCGGCCGAGAGCGACCAGAAGCAGGCTGGGCGGTGCGACAGCGGCCACCACGCTGAAGGCCGGCTTGAACCAGATGTTGGAGGGCCGTCCGACGCGCAGCACGTCGACCAGCGGGAACCGCCGGGGCTTCGGCGCCGGCTCTTTCTCGGGGGTGGGATGGGGGGTCGCACTGCTCATAACGCGCAAGACTACCAGATCTTTTACTTGTAAAACATCTTCATGACCTGCGGTGCTCCCCCGAATGCCCCCCATGTACCCCTGTGCGCTCGCGTGCACTCCTTCGAGCGCGGGCATGCCTTGACCGACCGTGGAACGGGACCACCCGTGTGGCGGGGGCGGGCCCGGAGGGGAGGTTCGCGTGCACGGACCGGCGGCGTCCGGCTGGCTGCTGGTCGCGCTCTGCGCGGCGACCGGCGTCTACTGCCTGCTGCGGATGCGCAGCAGCGTCGAGGAGCAGCGCCGTACTGCGGGCGGCGAGGCGCTGATGGGCTTCGGCATGGCCGCGATGGCCGTACCGGCGGCGGCCTTCACACCGCCCTCGTGGGCGTGGCCCGTCTACGCGGTGGTGTTCGGTACGGCGGGGCTGCACGCCCTGTGGGCGGCCCGCGCGGGCGCCCGTCATCTGCACCATCCCCTGGGCGCCGGGGCCATGGTCTACATGGCGGTGGCGATGGCCGTCTCCCCCGGAGCGGGGCAGGGGCACACGCACGGGAGCTCGGGCCTCCCCCTGCTGACCGGCGTCCTGCTGCTCTACTTCACCGGATACGTGCTGGTCACAGGCGTACGACTGGTGCCGGTGACCGCTGCGGCGGGGAACCCGACGCCAGGGACCGGCGAGGCCTCGGGCTGGGGTGACCGGCCGGAGCTGGCGCGGGCGTGCCGGCTGTCCATGGGCATCGCCATGGTGGCGATGCTGCTGACGATGTGAGGCGGGCAGGCGGCGGCCGGCCGACGGGCCAGGCCGTTGCCTACGTCACTTTGCCCCGGTGAGCCGTACCCGGGAGTGGCGTGCGCTCATAGGCTGAACGCATGATGCTCCCCGCGGCACTGTTGCTGCTCGGTGTCCTGATCGCCGTCACCGGCCCCCGGTTGCTGGCGCGGGCCGACTGGGCGGACCGTGAGCCGGTGGTGGCGCTGTGGGTGTGGCAGTGCGTGGTCGCCGCGGTGCTGCTGTGCTGTGCCCTGTCGATGACGTTCAGCGCGGCGGCCGCCTCGGACGTGGTCGGCCGTCCCGTGTTCGCGACGGCACCGCGCGGCGTCGTGGAGGCCTACGCCCTGGGCACGGCCGGGCCCCTGGCGGCGACCACCGCGGTCGTGCTGGCGTGCGGTGGGCTGTGGACCGCGACGATGCTGGTCCGCGAGGTCGTACGGGCCCGTGCCCGGCGGCGGGCCCGCCGGGCCGAGCTTCTGGTGCGGGCGCCGCTGCTGCCCGGCGAGGAGCCCGGCGCCGGCCGGCTGGTGGTGCTGGAGGGCGAACACCCCGACGCCTGGTGGCTGCCCGGCACCCCGCCCCGGCTGGTCGTCACCACGGCCGCGCTGCGCAGGCTGAAGGGCCGCCGGCTGGACGCCGTCCTCGCGCACGAGCGGGGGCACGCGCAGGCCCGGCACGACTGGCTGCAGCACTGCTCCTCGGCGCTCGCCGACGGCTTTCCGCAGGTGCCGGTGTTCGCCGCGTTCCGCGACGAGATGCACCGGCTGGTCGAACTCGCCGCCGACGACACGGCCTCCCGCCGCTTCGGCCGGCTGACCACCGCCCTGGCGCTGGTCGAGCTCAACGAGCACCGCGGGGTGTTCGGCCCCTGCCCGTCCCCGCAGGGCCAGGTCCCCGCCCGGGTGCGCCGGCTGCTGACTCCCCCGAACCGGCTGCCGGCGTGGCACCGGCTGCGGCTGACGGCCGTGGCCTCACTGGTGCCGGTGATCCCGGTGCTGGTGGCGTTCGTACCGGGGCTGCGGGCGCTGGGATAGGGCCCGTCCGGCGTCGCACGGGGGCTTTGGGGGCGCGGGGGCTCGGAGGTGAGGTGGTGACCGGGCCGACCGGGCTGCCCGCGGGCGAGGGAACTGGCTCCGAGCCCCGTGGGTCGGCGAGTATCGCTGTATGCCCTCCCCCCACGTCTCTCCCGTCGCCCCCGAGGCACCGCTCCGCCCACCGGAGCACCGTCCGTCCGCCGCTCTCCTCGGCGTTCCGGCCGTGTGCTCGGTCCTTCTGCTGATCCTGGTCGCCGTGAAGTGGCGCCCGCTGACCGGTCTGGACCGTGACATCGCCTCGGCCTTCCACCGCTGGGCGGTCGACGAACCGGGGCTGACGCAGACGGCCCGCGTCCTGACGGACTGGGTCTGGGACCCATGGACCATGCGCCTGCTGTGCGGGGCGGTCGCGCTGCTGCTGTGGTACCGGTACGCGGCCCGGTGGACCGCGGTGTGGCTGGTGGTGACGTGCGCCGTGGGGGCCATGGTGCAGCAGGTTCTGAAAGCGGCGGTGGGCCGCGCCCGTCCCGTGTGGCCGGATCCGGTGGACACGGCCCACTACGCGGCGTTCCCTTCGGGCCATGCCATGACCGCCGCCCTCACCTGCGGCCTCCTGCTCTGGCTGCTGCGCCGGCACGGGGTGGGCCGGGCCTTGTGGGGCTGGGCCGTGGCCCTGGCGGTGCTCTCGGTCACCGGCGTCGGCCTCACCCGCGTCTGGCTCGGCGTCCACTGGCCCACGGACGTGCTCGGCGGCTGGCTCCTCGGCCTCCTGACCGCGGCCGTGGCCGTACGCGTCCATGGGCACCGGCGCTCTTGACCGCGAGAGGTCCCGGCGGCCCGCCGGGCCGAAGCCCCGGCAGCCCGGACGAGCGGGCCCGCGCCGACGGCTGCGCCGTTCTCCTCGGGCGATCCCCCGCGCCGCCCGAGGAGGACGGCAGCCCGGAAGGGACCCACGCGGGGCCCGACCGGATGCGCTGAGTATAGTTGGCTGCCAGCCAGTCAACGCAGGAGTCCAGCATGTCCCCGCGCAGCGCCTCGGTCAATGAAGAGTTGCGGAGACGTTCGAAGGAGCGACTTCTCCAGGCCGCCGTCGAGCTGGTGAGCGAGCGCGGATACGAGGCGACGACGCTCGGCGACATCGCCGACCGCGCGGGTTCCGCGCGAGGCCTGGTGTCGTACTACTTCCCGGGGAAACGCCAACTGGTGCAGTCCGCCGTGCACCGCCTGATGCACCGGACGCTCGACGAGGCGCTGGAGCGCGAACCGCGAACCGACGACGGGCAGGAGCGGATGGCGCGGGCCATCGACGCGATCCTGGGCCTGGCCCGGGACCGTCCCGTACTGATGCGCCAGCACATGGCCGGGCTGTTGCAGGCCGAGGGTTTCCTGCCCTGCCCCGAGCAGCGTCGTCTGGCGGAACTGCTGAGCGACACCGTCGCCCGGTACGGTTCGACGCAGGTCGACAGCGACTATCCGATGCTGCGCGCCCTGCTGATGGGCGCCGTGTACTCGGCCCTGGTGCCGGGTGTGCCGATGCCCGTCGCGGTGCTGCGCGAGGAGCTGTTCAAGCGGTACCGGCTCGATTGGGGACTGGGCGTCCCGCCGGACACCGAGGTGCCCGGCGGGACGGGTGCGAGCGGCCCGTCGGACCGTTTCGACGACACGGAACGGCCGGACGGATCGAACCACTCGGGCGCAACGGCCGGCTCGGAAGGTACGGGTGGCACGGACGCGCCGGACCGGACGGATGTGTCACGGTTCTTCGCGACCGGGGCGGCGCCGGAGTCCCCGGCGCCCGTCCGTCGGCCCGAGCCGGACGCTCAGTCGAAGTAGTCCGGCTGCGTCTGCACGTTGAGCTCACGCAGATGGACCCCGCGGGCCGGGTCCGTGCGCCGGTCGTCGATCTTCAGGACGTCGAAGCCCTTGGCGATGTCGTTCGAGTAGATGTAGCCGTTGTAGTAGTACGCCGACCACGAACCGCCGGTGACGAGCTGGCCGGTGCTCAGCGGACCCCGCTCGAAGTAGGCGATCTCCTTCGGCTTCGAGGAGTTGGTGAAGTCCCAGACGGAGACGCCGCCCTGGTACCAGGCCTGGACCATGATGTCCTTGCCCTTGACCGGGATCAGCGAGCCGTTGTGGGCGACGCAGTTCTCGGTGTCGGCCTGGTGACGCGGGATCTTGTAGTAGCTGCGGAAGACGAGCTTGCTCCTGTCGCCCTTGCCGACGACGTCGTAGATGCCGTTCGCCCCGCGGTTCGGTCCGATCTCCGCGTTGCAGGTGGCGGCGCCGCCGCCGCCCAGCTCGTCGGTGAAGACGATCTTGTCGGCCTTCTGGTTGAAGGTCGCGGAGTGCCAGAAGGCGAAGTTGACGTTGTCCTGCACCCGGTCGATCACCTTGGGGCGCTCGGGGTTCTTGATGGAGAACAGGATGCCGTCGCCCATGCAGGCACCGGCGGCCAGGTCCTTGGAGGGCAGCACGGTGATGTCGTGGCAGCCCGTGGTCTTGGAGACACCCGGGTTGGTGGGCCCGCCCGGGTTGCCGCCGCCGTCGGGGCCCTCACCGGGGAACAGCACCGGGAATCCGACCACGGCCGCCTTGTGCGGGGCCTTGCGCGGCACCTTGATGACGGAGATGCCGTCGTGCGGCGGCTGGCAGTCGGGGTAGGCGGCGTTCGGCGAGTACGAGGAGACGTAGAGGTAGACGTTCTTGCCCTCGGGGACCAGCGTGTGGGTGTGCGAGCCGCAGGCGGTCTCGACGGCGGCGACGTAGCGCGGGTTGCGCTTGTCGCTGATGTCGAAGACCTTCATGCCCTCCCACGAGGACTTCTCGGTCACAGGCTGCGTGGTGCTGTTGCAACTGTTGTCGCTGCGCGAGGAGTCGGTGGAGAGGAAGAGCAGATCCCCGGAGACGGTGATGTCGTTCTGGGATCCGGGACACAGCACCTGGGACACCGTCTTCGGCGACTTCGGGTTGCTGATGTCGTAGACGGTGAAGCCGTCGTAGTTTCCGGCGAAGGCGTACCGGCCCTGGAAGGCCAGGTCCGAATTGGTGCCGGGCAGCGCGTCCTTGGGGACGTGGGCGACATGGCGGATGTTGGCGGAGTGGACGACCTCGTCCTGGGCGGGTATCTCGCCCTGCGCGATGGCCTCGCGCGCCTCGGCCTGCGCGCTCTTCGACATCTCCTTCGAAGCGGGCGGCGCGTCCCCGGGGTCGGGGATCGCCGCGGCCGGCGCGGCGGTCAGGAGCGCGGCGAGCAGCCCACCGGCCGCTGCGGCAACTCCCAGCCGTCTGCGCCGGGTTCGGGGAACATTCAACAGGATCACTGTTTTCCTCCCTTGTCCCGTTCGGCTCGGAACGGGTTCTGCTCCGGCAGTATGGTCCTGAGCATGCGCATATCAACAGTGGGCAACACACTCGCAACGAAGTTTTTTGATCACTGACGTGCGGAAGCGTGCTAGGACAGTCGTCAGCACTCACGAGGTGTCGTGCCACCCGCCTGCCACAGGAGGTCTCGTGTTCCACCGCCGTGCGTCACGCGCGTCCGTCGCCGCGACCGGGCTGATCGCCCTGGCCGTACTCGGGCTCACGGGCTGCGACTCCGCCACGGACGACGCCAAGTCGGCCTCGGCGAGCGGCCCTTCGGTGATCGCGCCGGGCGAGCCCGGAGAACCGAACCGGACCCTGTCGGCCGAGGAGGCGGCGGAGCGGCGCGTCGAGGACGACTCCCCCAACTCCGCGGACGTCTCCTACACCCGCATGATGATCGAGCATCACTCGCAGGCCCTGGAGATGACCGACCTCGTCGCGGACCGCGCCGAGTCGACGAAGATCGTCAAGCTGGCCGAACGGATCGCCGCGTCCCAGCAGCCGGAGATCAAGATGATGGAGGGCTGGCTGACGAAGCACGGCAAGTCCGGGAAGGCCGACGGCCACGACCACGGACACGACCACGCGACGATGCCCGGGATGGCGACCCCGGCTCAGCTCAAGAACCTGCGCGCGGCCGAGGGGAAGGCCTTCGACCAGCTCTTCCTCACGCTGATGATCACCCATCACGAGGGGGCGATCACCATGGCCACGGATGTGAAGGCGCAGGGCAACAACATTCAGGTCGAGGAGATGGCCGACGACGTGGTCGCCCAGCAGACGAGCGAGATCACCCGGATGCGCTCCCTACTCTGACGGCCGCCGGACGTGACGCGGAGTCAGCAGGCCCGCGTCGCGCGCCCGCCCGATGACCCTGAGCGCTCCGCGCCGGCTGTATCCGGTCGCGCACATCACGGCGAGGACCGGATCGGTGCCCTCCTCCTGGGCCGCGCGGTACTCCCGTGCCACGAGGCGCCTCCCCACGGGCTCCCGTGGCCGGACCGCACGGCTCCGGCGCTCCCCCGCACCGGGCGGCCGGGCCCGGACGACGGAGCCGCCCTCGGAGTCCGGCGCACCGCCGGGGGCCGGTTCGCCGTCGGCCGCCTGCCCGCTCCCGGCAGCCGGTTCGATGCCGGGGGCCGGGGCGCCCCGGCCGCCGGCGCCCGGTCCGTCACCGGCTGTCGCGTCGTCGTGGCCCGGCCCGCCATCGGCGCCGCACGCCCGTGCGAGCGGCCCCTCGATCCAGTCGGCGAACAGCGCCAGGTCCTCCAGGGAGAGCGCGGGCCGGGCCCGCACGTCCTCGACGCAGACGCAGAGCCCGGAGACCAGGGCGAGCGCCTCGACGCCGGCCCCGTCCGCGAAGTCGAGCCGCACATGGAACCAGCGCGTCGCATGCCCGCCCTCCCGCACCTCCCAGGCGGGCCACACGGACACCACCCCGTCCGCCGGAGAACGATCGGAAAGATGGAGAAAAGATTCCTCGAGCACGCGCGCCACGTAATCACGTGATCACTTTCCATACGAACAAACACGCACTCCGGTCGGCGGACGGCACCCTGTCAGCGCAGCGGATGCCGTCGGGACCGTAAGAAGCGCCCCCTCCTCGCGCACCCCGCACCGCCGAAGGCGAAGGACCCCGGGAACACTCCGTCGCCGCCCGCTCGGCACCCGATGCTCCCGCTCGCGCCGGACGGCCGAATATGGATGTCCAAGGCGTTGACCAGAAAGCGCTTACCCTCTACGTTCCGTTCAGCGATGTGAACGAGGCCGGGCGGCCTGGCGCCTCCGCGCCCTCCGCATCGCCGCATCCCCCACACCACGAGAGAAGGAACCGGGACATGACTTCCGCGACACGACCACGCGCCCGCGGGCGCGCACTGACCGGAGCGCTGGCCACCCTCGGCCTCTCGGTTGGCATGATCATGACCACCGGAGCGTCCTCGGCGAGCGCCGCCACCTGGCCGACTCCCAACGGCAGCGAGGGCGTCTCCTCCACCATCTCGGTGTCCGGCACCAAGGACTACGGGATGAAGCGCCTCTACGGCACGGGCGACCTGGGCTCGGGCAGTCAGGACGAGGACCAGGGCCCGATCCTGGAGCTGGCGGACGGCGCGGTCCTGAAGAACGTCATCCTCGGCGCCCCCGCGGCCGACGGTGTCCACTGCAAGGGCTCCTGCACGCTGCAGAACGTGTGGTGGGAGGACGTCGGCGAGGACGCGGCCACGTTCAAGGGCAAGTCGTCGTCCTCGGTCTACACCGTCAGCGGCGGCGGGGCCAAGGAAGCCAGCGACAAGGTGTTCCAGTTCAACGGCGCCGGCACGCTGAACGTGTCGAACTTCGCGGTCAAGAACTTCGGCACCTTCGTGCGTTCCTGCGGCAACTGTTCGACGCAGTACAAGCGCACGATCAACCTCAACACCATCGAGGTGAGCTGGAAGGGCAGCAGGATCGCCGGCATCAACACCAACTACGGCGACAGCGTGACCCTGCGCAACATCAAGATCGTCGGGGACAGCAGCAAGAAGATCATCCCCTGCCAGAAGTACATCGGCAACAACAGCGGTTCCGAGCCCAGCAGCAACGGATCGGGCCCTGACGGTACTTACTGCAAGTACGCGTCGTCCGACATCACCTACCAGTAGGACCACCGGCGGCAGCCCCCCACGGTGAGGGCGGCGGCCGTGCACGGCGCCCACGCGGCGCTGCGCACGGCCGCCGTCCGCGTCCGGAGGGCCGGCCCGCACCCGCCCACCGCCCGTGCGCCGACCGGGTCGTGGTGCGGTCCGCCGCACCTGCCTCGTGTTCCGCCCCTCCGCTCCGACCTGCGTCGGCGCCTGATCCTGAGGGGACTGTCAGTGGTGGGGTGCAGACTGGCGGATGTCCGGAACGAGGGCGTCGTCGAAGACGTCACGGAGGTGATCGGCATGTCCGAGGTACTGCTCGCCGTGGGCACCCGCAAAGGTCTGTTCATCGGGCGTCGGCGGGGTACCGCCTGGGAGTTCGACGAAAGCCCCTACTTCAACGCCCAGGCGGTGTACTCGGTCGCCGTCGACACCCGCGGTCCGGTACCGAGGCTGCTGGCCGGCGGTGACAGCGCGCACTGGGGCCCGTCCGTGTTCCACTCCGACGACCTGGGCCGGACCTGGACCGAACCGGCACGGCCCGCCGTCAAGTTCCCCAAGGACACGGGGGCGTCGCTGGAGCGGGTCTGGCAGCTCCATCCGGCGGCCGCGGAGCCGGACGTGGTGTACGCGGGCACGGAACCGGCCGCGCTCTACCGCTCGGAGGACCGCGGGGAGACCTTCGACCTGGTCCGGCCGCTGTGGGAGCATCCGACCCGCTCCGCATGGGTGCCGGGCGGCGGCGGTGAGGGCCTGCACACCGTGCTGACCGACGAGCGGGATCCGCGGGCGGTGACGGTCGCCGTGTCCGCGGCGGGCGTGTTCCGCACGCTGGACGGCGGTTCGAGCTGGGCCCCGTCCAACTCCGGGGTCTCCGCGGTGTTCCTGCCGGATCCGAACCCGGAGTTCGGCCAGTGCGTGCACAAGGTGGCCCGGGACGCGGTGACCCCGGACCGGCTGTATCTGCAGAACCACTGGGGTGTGTACCGCAGCGACGACGCGGGCGCGCACTGGACCGACATCGGCGCCGGGCTGCCGTCGACGTTCGGCTTCGCGGTCGTGGCCCATCCGCATCGGGGCGACACCGCGTACGTGTTCCCGATCAACGCCGACTCCGACCGCGTACCGGCCGACCGGCGCTGCCGCGTCTACCGCACGACGGACGCGGGCCGGAGCTGGCATCCGCTCGACGCGGGCCTGCCGCAGGGCGACCACTACGGCACGGTACTGCGCGACGCGATGTGCCACGACGGCGCCGACCCGGCGGGCGTGTACTTCGGGAACCGCAACGGCGAGGTGTACGCGTCGGCCGACGACGGCGACAGCTGGCAGCAGCTCGCCGCGCATCTGCCGGACGTGCTGTGCGTCCGGGCCGCGGTTCTCCCGTGAAACGAATCGGCTGAAGCCCGAAGGGCCGTACCCACCGGCCTCGAAGGTGCGGCCGCTTGCCGCAGGGCAGCCCTGAGACGGTGAACCGGAAGCACGACCTCACTGTCCGTGTGCCGTCACGATTCCGCACGGACGGAAGGTCCGCGTCTCCGGCTCCGACGTGGACAGCGAACCGATCGAGGCTCCGCTGCCCGCCGGGATGAGCTTCCTGAACATCGACGACAACCCCGCGGTCACGTTCTGGAACGCCGGCCGCGACAAGGCCGAGGAGTGCATGTTCAACGCCGCCGGCCGCAACTGACCCTCGGTCCAGGGCTGCTTGCGCCCTCCCGCACGTCGCACGGACCAGGACGGACCGGGTGGGAGGGCGCACGGCCACACCGTCGACGACCGCGGGGGCGGCTCGCGACCGGTGCTCACGGCGTCCGGGGCCCGAAGGCGTCGGCCGCTCGGGCCCCGGAGCCCGGCCGGGCCCTCTGGCCCGACCGCGCTACCCGGCCGGCGCGTTCGCTTCCTGGGCGGACGGCAGCCGCCAGTCCACGGGGGCGGCGCCCTGCCGGACCAGGTAGTCGTTGGCCCGGCTGAACGGGCGCGAGCCGAAGAAGCCGCGGTCCGCCGACATGGGTGAGGGGTGCGCCGACTCGATCGCCGGATAGTCCCCGAGGAGCGGGCGCAGATTACGCGCGTCCCTCCCCCACAGGATCGACACCAGTGGCCCGCCCCGCGCGGCGAGGGCGCGGATGGCCTGCTCGGTGACCTCTTCCCAGCCCTTGCCCCGGTGCGCGGCGGGCTTGCGCGGGGCGGTGGTGAGCGCCCGGTTGAGCAGCAGGACGCCCTGCTCGGTCCACGGGGTCAGATCACCGTTGGCGGGCCTGGGCAGGCCCAGATCGGTGTTCAGCTCCCGGTAGATGTTCTCGAGACTGCCCGGCAGCGACCGCACGTCCGGCGATACCGCGAAGCTCAGCCCGATCGCCATTCCCGGTGTCGGATAGGGATCCTGACCGACGATCAGGACCCTTACCTCGTCGAAGGGTTGCTGGAACGCCCGCAGGACGTTCGCTCCCGCCGGGAGGTACGTCCGGCCGGCCGCGACCTCCGCGCGCAGGAAGTCCCCCATGGCCGCGACGCGTCCGGCCACCGGTTCCAGGGCCTTCGCCCAGCCGGGCTCAACAAGTTCGTGCAAGGGTCGTGGTGCCACAGTGGATCACTCTACTGGCTCACACCGACACCCCTGGCCCAGCAGCCCGCTTCATGCCTCGGGAACGCCCTGAGGGCGCTACCCTACCTCCCCGTCGAGGTCGAGGCCCGGGAAGAGAGGGGGAGCCCGTTGCGTCCGTCCGACAACGGTCCGCCGACGAGCGGCCCCCCGAGGAGCGGTCCCCCGGCCGGCGGTCCGCCGGCCCGGC
>NZ_LIQT01000388.1 GCF_001418415.1 Streptomyces hirsutus | reverse complement strand
GTAGTGCCTCCCGGGGGCGGCAGGAAAAGGGGCGGCGGGAGACCGAAACCCTCAACCGCCGCCCCCGGGAGGCACTACGCCAGCCCCGGCCCCCGCACCGGAATCGACGTGAACGTCGGCTGCTGCGGCGAAGGATCCTGGAAGAAGTCGTTGCCCTTGTCGTCGACGACGACGAACGCCGGGAAGTCCTCGACCTCGATCTTCCAGACCGCCTCCATGCCGAGCTCCTCGTACTCCAGGACCTCGACCTTCTTGATGCAGTCCTGGGCGAGCCGGGCGGCCGGCCCGCCGATCGAGCCGAGATAGAAGCCGCCGTGCGCGTCGCACGCGTCGGTGACCTGCTTGCTGCGGTTGCCCTTGGCGAGCATCACCTTGGAGCCGCCGGCCGCCTGGAACTGCTCGACGTAGGAGTCCATACGGCCGGCCGTCGTCGGGCCGAAGGAGCCGGACGCGTAGCCCTCGGGGGTCTTGGCCGGACCGGCGTAGTACACCGGGTGGTCCTTGAGGTACTGCGGCATCCCCTCGCCCGCGTCCAGCCGCTCCTTGATCTTGGCGTGCGCGATGTCGCGGGCCACGACCAGCGGACCGGTGAGGGAGAGGCGGGTCTTCACCGGGTACTTGGTGAGTTCCGCGAGGATGGCGTCCATCGGCTGGTTCAGGTCGATCTGGACGACGTCGCCGTCGGACTCGAGGTGCTCGTCCGTCGTCTCCGGGAGGAACCGCGCGGGGTCCCGCTCCAGCTGCTCGAGGAAGACGCCCTCGGCGGTGATCTTCGCGACGGCCTGGCGGTCGGCGGAGCAGGAGACCGCGATCGCGACCGGGCAGGACGCGCCGTGCCGCGGCAGCCGGACCACGCGGACGTCGTGGCAGAAGTACTTGCCGCCGAACTGCGCGCCGATGCCGATCTTCTGGGTCAGCTCGAAGACCTTGTCCTCCAGTTCCTTGTCGCGGAAGCCGTGCCCCAGCGGGGAACCCTCGGTCGGGATCTCGTCGAGGTAGTGCGCCGAGGCGTACTTCGCGGTCTTCAGCGCGTACTCGGCCGACGTGCCGCCGACGACGATCGCCAGGTGGTACGGCGGACAGGCGGCCGTGCCGAGCGAACGGATCTTCTCCTCCAGGAACTTCATCATGGAGGACTCGTTCAGGACGGCCTTGGTCTCCTGGTAGAGGAAGCTCTTGTTGGCGGAGCCGCCGCCCTTGGCCATGAACAGGAACTTGTAGGCCCCGCCGTCGGTGGCGTACAGCTCGATCTGGGCGGGGAGGTTGGTGCCGGTGTTCTTCTCCTCCCACATGGTCAGGGGGGCCATCTGGGAGTAGCGCAGGTTGAGGTTCCGGTACGCGTCGTAGATGCCCCGGGACAGGGCCTCCTCGTCGCCGCCCTCGGTGAGCACGTTCTGGCCGCGCTTGCCCATGACGATCGCGGTGCCGGTGTCCTGGCACATGGGGAGCACGCCGGCCGCCGCGATGTTGGCGTTCTTCAGCAGGTCCAGGGCGACGAACTTGTCGTTGGACGACGCCTCGGGGTCGTCGATGATGCGGCGCAGCTGGGCGAGGTGGGCGGGGCGCAGGTAGTGCTGGATGTCGCGGATGGCCTCTTCGGCGAGCTTGCGCAGCGCCTGAGGCTCCACCTTGAGGAAGGTCCGTCCGTCGGCCTCGAAGGTGGAGACACCTTCGGAGGTCACCAGCCGGTAGGGGGTGGTGTCCTCTCCCATGGGGAGCAGATCGGCGTACTCGAACTCAGGCATCTCGCCCATTCCTCACTCGACAGGTGGCCGCCCGCCGACGTCGGCGGGCGCCCACCAGCGTAGGACCTGTCGCCGGGAACGAGCCTGTGAGGTTGTCCTCAGTAGCGGTCGGTCACCACCTCATGGCTTCCCGTCGGGTCGGTGGGCCTGGTGGGCTCCGGTGGGGTCGGCCGGCCCGGTGGGGGCCGTCCGGTCGGTCCGGCGGTTCCCGAGTCGTTCACGAGGAGTTCGTGACGGGGGCTAGTCGCGATCTATCGCGTTTGGGTAAGGTGCTGCCGTGGACCTTCAGAAGCACGCCCAGCCGCAGGACAGCGCACCGCGGGCCGCCGAGCTGCGCGTCTCGGACGCCGACCGCGACCGTGTCGCCGACCTGCTGCGCGAGGCCCTCGCCGAGGGCAGGCTGTCCCCCGAGGAGCACGCCGAGCGCGTCGAGGGCGTGCTGGCCGCCAAGACCGCCGGAGAGCTCGAGGTGTTCGTCCGGGACCTGCCGGGAGCCCACCAGCGGCGCTCGGCCCATGTCTCGGCGCCCAGCCGGCCCACCGCGGGCGCCATCCCGATGGACCCCGACGACAACGTGGTGGCGGTCTTCAGCGCCGCCACCCGCAAGGGTCGCTGGCGGGCCGGCCGCCGCATCCATGTGTACGCGGTCTTCGGCAATGTCGAGATAGACCTCAGCGAGGCGGTCTTCGAGCACCAGCAGGTCGTGATCAAGGCCTTCTCGGTCTTCGGCAACGTCGAGGTCCGCGTCCCGGAGAACGTGTCGCTGCGCGGCATGGGCGGTGGCGTCCTCGGCAACTTCGAGGTGGCCTCGCTGGACTCCGAGGACCCCGAGGCCCCGGTGGTCTACGTGGACGGCTGGGCGGTGCTGGGCAATATCGAGGCGCGGCCCAAGCGGGGCAAGCTGGTGGCGGACATCCTCGACCGGGTGCAGCGCTCCGTGGACAAGGGTGTGCGCAAGCGCCAGGACCGTTGACGCCCGTGAAGCGGGGCGGACGGAGGCGCTGGAGCGGAGGCGTTCCGTCCGTGCGGCGCGGAGGCGGCGTGGGCCGAATTCCGTTGCCGGAAGCGGCGGTTCGGGACTCAGTGCATAGGCGCACGCACAGCGGGTAAGCCTTGCTGCATCGTCTCTCGCTCGCGAAGCCGTCGTCAGGAGTAGACCCGTGCCGCAACCGCCGCATTCGTCCCTGCAGGTAGCTGCCGTTCCGGCCCAGCGGGTGCCGACGCGAGACAGGGACCAGGACGCGCCCTGGCACACCGAGGCGGTGTGCCGGCGCGACGAGGCAGGACTGTTCTTCGCCCCGTCGAAGGAACCCACGGCCGCCAGGCTCTCCCGCGAGGAGGCCGCCAAGCGGGTCTGCGCCCGCTGTCCGGTGATGGTCGAGTGCAGGGAGCACGCCCTGCTCCAGCCCGAGCCCTACGGCGTCTGGGGCGGCCTGACCGCCGCCGAGCGCCGTGTGGTCCTGGCCCGGCGCCGCCGCCGGGACGTGGAACTCCAGAAGGCGGCCCGCACCGGCGGTCCCATAGCGGCAGCAGGCTGACCGGTCCCGGAACCTGGCGCGAGGAGTGTTCCCGCCCCCGGGACGACCCACCGGGGCGCGGGGAACCACGCGACCGGCCACAACGGACCGCACCGTTCGACGAGGCTCCTGGCGACCCACGGACCGCACACCCGTGGGCCGCCCGCACGGCCTCCGGCGAACCCGGCGGAGCTACTTCGCCCGGTCGAAATCCACCGCACTGTACGCGCGCAGCTTGCTCAGCCGGTGCTCGGAGTCGATCCGCCGCACCGTGCCCGACTTGGACCGCATCACGATGGAGTCGGTCGTGGCGGTCTCGGACCGGTACCGCACCCCGCGCAGCAGCTCGCCGTCGGTGATGCCGGTGGCCACGAAGAACACGTTGTCGCCGGTGACGAGGTCGGCGTCGGTCAGCACCCGGTCGAGATCGTGCCCCGCGTCGATCGCGCGCTGCCGCTCCGCGTCGTCCTGCGGCCACAGCTTGCCCTGGAGGGTGCCGCCGAGGCACTTCACGGCACAGGCCGAGATGATGCCCTCGGGGGTGCCGCCGATGCCGAGCAGCAGGTCGATGCCGGTGCCCTCGCGCAGGGCGAGGATCGAGCCGGCCACGTCACCGTCGGAGATCAGCTTGATGCGCGCCCCGGTCTCCCGGATCTCCTTGATGATGCCCTCGTGCCGGGGCCGGTCGAGGATCACCACCGTGACGTCCTCGGGGGTGACCCGCTTGGCCTTGGCGACCCGGCGGATGTTCACGGCCACCGGTGCGTCGATGTCGACGAAGTCGGCGGCCTCGGGCCCCGTGACCAGCTTGTCCATGTAGAACACGGCCGAGGGGTCGAACATCGAGCCGCGTTCGGCGGCGGCCAGTACGGCGATCGCGTTGGTCATGCCCTTGGCGGTCAGCGTGGTGCCGTCGATGGGGTCGACGGCGATGTCGCACTCGGGCCCGGTCCCGTCGCCCACGCGCTCCCCGTTGAAGAGCATCGGGGCCTCGTCCTTCTCGCCCTCGCCGATGACGACGACGCCGTTCATCGAGACGGTGGAGACGAGGGTGCGCATGGCGCGTACCGCGGCACCGTCGGCGCCGTTCTTGTCGCCGCGCCCGACCCAGCGCCCGGCGGCCATCGCGGCGGCCTCGGTGACCCGCACGAGTTCCAGGGCGAGGTTGCGGTCGGGAGCTTCCGAGGGCACATCGAGTTCGGACGGCAATTGATGGTGTTCGGTCATCGGAGCGCACCTTTCTGTACGACGACGGCCGGATGAGGGTGTTGCGCCTGACTCTAGCGCCGGACTGACAAAATGAGCAGGGGCCCCCACGGATGAGCGGGCCGGGCACCTGCGACGATGGGGGCGTGGCAGGAACGAACAGCATGCAGAAGTCGGCTCGGGACATGATTCTTTCCCTGAGCCTCATCTTGCTCGCCGCGGGAGTGATCTGGCTGTTCATCCCGCACGACGACGGCGAGCCCGACCTCAAGCGGGTCGACTACCGCGTCGACCTGCTCACCGCGCGCCGCGCCGCCACCTATCCGGTGGCCGCGCCCGAGGGTCTGTCCGAGGCATGGAAGCCCACCTCCGTCCGTTTCCAGGGCGAGGAGTTCGATTCCTGGCACCTCGGCTACCGAGCCCCCGACGGGGAGTACGTGGCGGTCGAGCAGTCGACTCAGAAGCCGGTGGTCTTCATCGAGGGCGAGACCCAGGGCGCGGAGAAGACCGGGAAGACGCAGCAGATCGACGGAAAGACCTGGACCCGGTACGAGGGCGATCGGTACGACGCGCTGGTGCTCGAGGAGGAGGGTTCGACCACCGTGGTGACGGGCACGGCGTCCTTCGCCCGGCTGACGGAGATGGCCGAGGCTCTGCGCACCGCATCCGACTGACCGGTTCGCGACGACCGGGTGCGCGAGGACCGGCATACGGCAGACATACGGCAGGGCCCCCGACACCAACGTGTCGGGGGCCCTGCCGTATGCCGCGAAGCGACGATCAGACGGTGGTGACGACCTGGCCGTACTCCAGGCGCGGGCCGCGCGGGAACCAGGCGTCCGGGCCGGGGCGGCCGATGTTGACGACCACCAGCGGCGTGTGGTCGTCGTCGAGGAACTCCTTGCGGATGCCCTCGAAGTTGCAGCCAGTCATCGGGCCGGCGGCCAGACCGGCGGCACGCACGCCGATGATGAAGTACGCGGCCTGCAGGGCGGCGTTCAGGGAAGCCTGGCCCTCGCGCATCGAGCGGTCGCCGGCGAACATGTCCTTGGCCCCGGGGAAGTGCGGGAAGAGGTGCGGCAGCTCCTCGTGGAACTCGTTGTCCGCGGAGAGGATCGCGACCAGCGGGGCGGTGGCCGTCTTGGCCGCGTTGCCCTCCGCCATGTGCTGGACGAGGCGCTCGCGGGCCTCGGGGGAGCGGACCAGGGTGACGCGCAGCGGCGAATTGTTCATGGAGGTCGGGCCGTACTTGACCAGGTCGTAGATCGCCTGAACCTGCTCGTCGGTCACCGGCTCGTCGGTGAACGTGTTGGCGGTGCGCGCCTCACGGAAGAGCAGGTCCTGGGCAGCGGAGTCAAGAACGAGAGACATGCGTGAACTTTCTAGGGGGAGCATCGGTCCCGCGCGGTCGGCGCGAAACCCTTGATGAGGAAACGGTACGACAGGGAAGTTCAAAGTTCAACAAAAAGCGGAATGCGGTGACCTGCTTCACAAGGAAACCCTTCCGGGGTGATGCACGCCACAGCGACACGGCGAACACTTCGCCGGCCGTCCGCGGTCTGGGAGGGCAGTACGCCGCCGCTTACCTGGGATGGGACCAACCTGATATGACCGACACCCTCAAGGGCCCCGTCAGCTACTTCCCGTCGATCGAGAAGAAGTACGGCCGTCCGATCGCGGAGTGGAAGGAGCTGATCCGCTCCTCGCCGCTCGTCAAGCACATGGAGCTGGTCTCCTGGCTCAAGACCGAGCACGGCCTGGGCCACGGTCATGCGAACGCCCTCGTCGCCCACACGCTGGCCGAGGACAAAGCGAAGTAGCCCGGCCCGCCCCGGCGGTCCCGCCCCGGCGGGCCGGGCGCGGGTGAGCCGGCGGCGGGCTACGGCTTCCCGCCCTCGCCCTCCGCCCGTCCCGCTTCAGCGGTCTCCTCCGCGAGTGCCGCGTCCAGCCGGGCCCGTGCCCCGTCCAGCCGGCTCCGGCACACCTTGGCCAGCTCCTCGCCCCGCTCCCACAGCGCGAGCGACTCCTCCAGCGTCGTACCGCCCGTCTCCAGGCGGCGTACGACCTCGATCAGCTCGTCCCGCGCCTGCTCGTACCCGAGAGCCTCGGCCGCGGCCTCCGCCTGCCCCGTCTGCTCCGCCTGCTCCGTCTTGCTGGTCATCCGCCCACCCTACGTATCGACTCGGACACTGAACTCACCCTCGGACACCCGTGCCCGCAACACCTCACCGGTCTCCACCTCGCCCGGATCACGCACGGCGTGTCCGTCGGCCCGCTGCAGCACGGCGTACCCGCGCTTGAGCGTCGCGGCGGGGGAGAGGGCCACCACGCGCGCGTGCGTGTGCGTCAGCTCGGAGTCGGTCCGGTCCAGTTGGTGCCGCAGGGAGCGCCGGGCCCGGTCGAGCAGCGCGGTGACCTCCTCGGCCCGCCCGTCGATCATCCGGTGCGGTGCCTCCATCGAGGGCCGGGCCAGCGCCTGCGCCAGCCCCCGCTCCTCCCGGTCGACGAACGCCTGGACGCAGCGGCGCGCACGGTCGCGCAGCAGCCGCACCCGCTCGTACTCCTCGCCCACGTCCGGGACGACCCTCTTGGCGGCGTCCGTCGGGGTGGAGGCCCGTACGTCGGCGACATGGTCCAGGAGCGGGTTGTCCGGCTCGTGCCCGATCGCGGAGACGACCGGCGTCCGGCAGTCCGCCACCGTCCGCACCAGCTGCTCGTCGGAGAACGGCAGCAGGTCCTCCACGCTGCCCCCGCCCCGCGCCACGACGATCACGTCCACCTCGTCGACCGCGTCCAGTTCCTTCACGGCCTGGACGACCTGCGGCACCGCGTGCACGCCCTGCACGGCGACGTTGCGCACCTCGAAGCGGACGGCGGGCCAGCGGCGTCGGGCATTCTCCAGCACGTCCCGCTCGGCGGCCGAGGCACGTCCGCACACCAGCCCGATCAGCCGCGGCAGGAACGGCAGCGGCTTCTTCCGCTCGGGGGCGAAAAGGCCCTCCCGCGCGAGGGATTTCTTCAGCTGCTCGAGACGCGCGAGCAGCTCCCCGACCCCGACCGGCCTGATCTCGGCGGCCCGCAGCGACAGCTGCCCGCGCGGGGCGTACCACTCGGGCTTGCAGTGCACCACGACCCGCGCGCCCTCGCTGACGACGTCGGCGACGGCGTCGAACACCTGCCGGTAGCAGGTCACGCCGACGGAGATGTCGTACGAGGCGTCCCGCAGCGTCATGAACACCACCCCGGCGCCCGGCCGCCGCGACAGCTGGGTGATCTGCCCCTCGACCCACACCGCGCCGAGCCGGTCGATCCACCCCCCGATGAGCCGGGACACCTCACCGACCGGGATGGGCGCTTCCGCAGACGTGTTGACAGCCATGTCGCGAGACTAGTCCGAGCCGCCGACATCACAGGCCACCACCGGGCGGCCCCGTGCCCGTCCACCGCCTGCCCGTACAG
>NZ_LIQT01000387.1 GCF_001418415.1 Streptomyces hirsutus | reverse complement strand
ATTGTCGCCCCCACCGGGCGACAATGACCCCGTGACCAGCCCGGACACCCCCGATCCCGACACCGGCCCGACGCCAGGAGCCCGTCCCGGTCCCGAGCCCGCGGTATCCGCCTCCGCGGCCTCCACCCCCCTGGCCTCCACCACCACGGCCTCCGCAGCCTTCGTCGCCCCCGCCGGCCACGGAGACCTCGCGGACCTGCGCCCCCGGCTGCCCTCGCCGGTGCAGGACGTCGTGGACGAACGGTTCGAGCGGCGCGGGGTCCGGCTGGTACTGAAGCGGGACGATCTGATCCATCCGGAGCTGATCGGAAACAAGTGGCGCAAACTCGCTCCGAACCTCTCGGCGGCGACCGGCCGGACGGTGCTCACCTTCGGTGGCGCCTACTCCAACCACCTGCGGGCCACCGCCGCCGCCGGACGACTGCTGGGGCTGCCCACGGTCGGCGTGGTGCGCGGCCAGGAACTCGCCGGCCGCCCCCTCAACGCCTCGCTGGCCCGGTGCGTGGCCGACGGCATGCGGCTGCACTTCGTCGACCGGGCGACCTACCGCGACAAGACCGCGCCGGCGACCCTCGCGGCCGTGCTGCGCGAGGCGGGCGCCGTGGACGCGTACGTCGTCCCCGAGGGCGGCAGCAACGCCCTCGCCGTGCGCGGCTGCCAGGCGCTCGGGGAGGAGCTGGCCGGCCGGGCGGACGTGGTCGCGACGGCGTGCGGTACCGGCGGAACGCTCGCCGGGCTGGCCTGCGGACTCGGCCGGGGCGGGCGCGCGCTGGGCGTTCCGGTGCTCAAGGGCGGCTTCCTGGCCGCCGGGATACGGGGGCTGCAGGCCGAGGCGTTCGGTGGTCCGCGCGGCGACTGGAGCCTGGACGACCGCTTCCACTTCGGCGGCTACGCCCGGACCACCCAGGAACTCGACGCGTTCGCCGCGGACTTCGAGCGCCGTCACGGCGTACCCGTCGAACGTGTCTATGTCGCCAAATTGCTTTACGCTCTTGTCGTCCTGGTCGAGGAAAACGCGTTCCCGCGCGGCAGCACGGTCGCGGCCGTCGTCACCGGGCGCCCTTTCCCGTGAGCGGGCGGGCCTGTGGGCAAGGGCTTCCGGGTGTTTCCCAAGGTGCCCCCGAGAGACTCCGGCACGGATGGTTCGACCGTCTGACGTCTGGGTACGTCAATGCGGCGCGCGCTCTTCCCATTCGGGCCCGCAGACCCCTAGCCACGGAGCGTATCCGTAGTTTTACTATGAGTAACAGCATGGGGTCGGGGTCCCGGGGACAGGACCATCCGGAGCGCGGTAGCGTCACCGCTGAACCACGTATCGCGTTATCCGGGGGCGACCCCGATCCTGAACGCTTGTACCACCTTGGAGGTGAGGGTGTCCCAGATCGCAGGCGAGCCCGCGACCCAGGACTTCGTGGAAGTCCGGCTGCCGGCCGCGGGTGCCTACCTGTCGGTGCTGCGTACGGCCACGGCCGGCCTCGCGGCCCGTTTGGACTTCACCCTCGACGAGATCGAGGACCTGCGCATCGCGGTCGACGAGGCCTGCGCGATCCTGCTTCAGCAGGCCGTGCCGGGTTCGGTGCTCAGTTGTGTCTTCCGCCTCGTCGACGACTCGCTCGAGGTCACCGTCTCGGCGCCCACCACGGACGGCCACGCCCCTTCGCGCGACACCTTCGCGTGGACCGTGCTGTCCGCTCTCGCGGGCAAGGTCTCCTCCGCCGTGGACGAGGACAAAACCGTTTCGATCAGCCTCTACAAACAGCGCGGCGCGGGACCCGGGCCGGCGTGAGGAACGAGGACGGGCCGGTGCGGGACGAAGAACGCGGCACACGCGAGCTGCCTGCCGAGCGGATCTCCGGCGGCATCGAGGGCATCGACGCCATCCCGGAACAGGCCCGGCCGCATCCGGAGGACGACTCCCCGGTGGCCGGTGCTCCGGACGACGGGCAGCACGATCCCGCCGCGCGGAGCAGGCCTGAGGCCGGTCGGCCCGGGGCCTCCCCCGGCCACGGGGGAGACCGGGCGCGTGGGGAGCCGACGGCGGGGGACGAGGCGAGCGCTCGGGGAAGGGCGACGGGCGGGACGATGAACGAGCACGAGCGACACGCCGAGAGCGAGGCGGCGCGGACGCCGGGTGCGCAGGGCTCCCAGCGCACCCCGGACACCCCGGGCACGCACGGCGCGCAGCGCGACCCGCAGGACCGCAGTGGGGCGCGTGCCTTGTTCCTCGAGCTGCGCACGCTGCAGGACGGCACTCCGGAGTACGCGGAGCTGCGCAACCGGCTGGTCCGCATGCATCTGCCGCTCGTCGAGCATCTCGCGCGCCGCTTCCGCAACCGCGGGGAGCCGCTGGACGACCTGACTCAGGTCGCCACCATCGGCCTGATCAAGTCGGTCGACCGCTTCGACCCGGACCGTGGCGTGGAGTTCTCGACGTACGCGACCCCGACGGTCGTCGGCGAGATCAAGCGGCACTTCCGCGACAAGGGCTGGGCGGTGCGCGTCCCCCGCAGGCTGCAGGAGCTGCGGCTGGCGCTGACGACGGCGACGGCCGAGCTCTCGCAGCAGCACGGCCGCTCCCCCACGGTCCACGAGCTCGCCGAGAAGCTGGCGATCTCGGAGGAGGAGGTCCTGGAGGGCCTGGAGTCCGCCAACGCGTACTCCACGCTGTCCCTGGACGTCCCCGACACCGACGACGAGTCCCCGGCGGTCGCGGACACCCTGGGCGCGGAGGACGAGGCGCTGGAGGGCGTGGAGTACCGCGAGTCGCTGAAGCCGCTGCTCGAGGACCTGCCTCCGCGCGAGAAGCGGATTCTGCTGCTGCGCTTCTTCGGCAACATGACCCAGTCGCAGATCGCCCAGGAGGTGGGCATCTCCCAGATGCACGTCNNCCCGGATACCGAGGGCCCGGGTCGTCTCGGGGTTCAGCAGCAGGACCAGGGCCGTGACGGCCACCACCGCGAGCACGATCCCCGCCGGGATGGCCACACTGTCGGACTGCAGCAGGTTGTAGGCCACGGGCAGGGCCAGGAGCTGGGTGATGACGGCCGGGCCGCGGCTCCAGCTGCGGCGTCCGAGCAGCCCGCGCGCGGCGAGCAGCGGAAGCAGGGCGAGGATCGCGAGCGTCACTCCGCCGGTGACGGCCTGTTGCCGGTCGTCCGGCTGTCCTGTGAGCCCGCGGACCAGCATCCAGATCCCGCCGATCAGCAGGGCCAGCCCCTCCAGGGCGGCGAGCCCCGCGGCGTACGTCAGGCGGCGCGGGCGGGGGCCGGCGGGGG
>NZ_LIQT01000386.1 GCF_001418415.1 Streptomyces hirsutus | reverse complement strand
GGGCCGTCGCCCCGGCCAGCGAGGTGAGGCGGGTCAGCCGGGTCTCGGTGGCGGTCACCTGGGCGTCCAGCCCACGGAGACGCTTCTTCTTGGCGGTGACCTTCTCGCCGGCGGCGTTGTACTTGTCCGTGGCGGCCTCGGCGTGGTGGTAGAGACGCTCGATACGGTCCCTCACCTCGGTGAGGGTGGTGGGCTCGGGTTCGGCCCGTACGGGCGTCTGGGCCGTCGCCGTCAGGGCGCAGGCCAGGGCGACGGCCGCGGCCGTCCGCCTGCCGGGTGCGCGTGGGGTCCGGATCATCGGGGCCGGGGCTCCTCTCGTGTGCTTCGTATGCGATGCGATGCGAGGGCGGGGCATCCTCACAACGGGAGGCGCACCGCACCCGGTTCAAGCGGCGGGTGAACCGGGCGCGGTGCACCTCCCGTTGTGCTGCCGAGGGCGTCGGCCGGCCAAGGAGCGGTATGTTCAGTCAGTTGTTGCTGCTCGCGCTGTGTCTCGGTCTCGGCGTCGGCTCTCTGCTGGCCGCGCTCAAGACGGTTCTGGTCGCCCTGGGTCTGTGGGCGCGCGGACTGCGCGTCATGGGCGTCGTCACCCACCGCCCGGCGGCCGATCCGCGCCCCGGCGGCCTGGTCCGCTTCTCCGACCACCTCGGCCGTGAACTCGTCCTCGACCCCGGCCGGTACGGGCCGCTGTGCGGGCTGCCCCCGGTCGGCGGGGACGTGCCGGTGGTGTTCCGGCGGGAGCGGCCCACCGTGGCCCGGCTGTGGCACATGTGCCACCTGCTGGCGCCGTCGTTCGGCTGGTTCCTCACCGCGACGCTGGCGTTCGGCACCGGGGTCGTGGTGGCGCGGTGAGCGCGGGCGGGCCCCCGACCGGTGACGGCCGGCGCCTTTGGGAACTCGACGTCCTGCGCGGCTTCGCCCTCCTCGGCATCCTGCTGGTCAACGCGGAACTGATGGCCGGCCCGGACACGGTGTCCGGTGGCGGCCCCGGGGCGCCGGCCCCGGACCGGATCGCGGCCTGGCTGGTGTCCGCCCTGGTCGCCACCAAGTTCTACCTGCTGTTCTCGTTCCTGTTCGGCTACGGCTTCGCCCTCCAGATGCGTTCCGCCCGGCACGCGGGCGCCGACTTCGCCTCCCGGCATCTGCGGCGTGTCCTCGGCCTGTTCGGCATCGGAATCGCCCACGCGGTGCTGCTGTACCCCGGTGACATCCTGACCACGTACGCGGTGCTGGCGCTGGTGCTGTACGGGCTGCGCGGGCTCGCCCCGCGGACCGCTCTGCGCCTGGCGGCCGGTCTGGTCGCCGGTCTCGGGGCGCTGCTGCTCGGGTACGGACTGCTGATCGTCGCCCTCACCGACCCGGCCGCCGTGGGCGAGCACGCCCCCCGGGCCGCCGACGCCGTCGCCGCCCATCGCGGCGGTCCCGCCCAGGTGCCGGCCGAGCACCTGCGGGAGCTGCCGTCGGCGTTCGCCACGGCCCTGCTGTACGCCCCGAACAAGCTGGCCGCGTTCCTGGTGGGGCTGGCCGCCGCGAAGACGTCACTGGCCCGGCGGCACGGCCGGGACCGGGCCTGGCTGCGGCGGGTCGTCGTGCGGTGGCTGCCGGTCGGTCTGGCCGGCGGGGTGCTGTCCGCCTGCTGCACCGACGGCCCGCTGGACGACCGCTGGTTCATGGTCGGGAAGGCGGTGGCGGTGCTGACCGGGCCGGCCCTCGCCGCCGCGTACGCGTGCGGGCTGCTCCTGCTGCTGGATGTCATGCGCCCGGCGGCAACCGGATTCCTGGCCGCCGCCGGGCGCATGGCGCTCACCCACTACCTCACCCAGTCGCTGGTCCTCGCCTGGGTCTTCACGGGCTACGGACTCGGCCTGTACGACCGGGTCGGCAGCGCCGCCGTCCTGCTCGGCTGCCTCGTCCTGTACGCCGTCCAGCTCGCGCTGGGCGCCCGCCTGGCGGCGCGCACGCGGTACGGGCCGGCCGAGTGGCTGCTGCGCACCATCACGCTGGCACGGCGTCCCGGCCGGCCGGAGCCGGCTGGTCGGAGTGTGAGCCATCCGGCGGACGAGCCGAAGTCCGTTGCGTGATGGCCCCTCCCGCGCCTTCGCCGGGATCGTGCCCAGGCCCGGTTCGTTCCGGGCGGCGGTCCCGGCGGTCCCGGCGGTCCCGGCGGTCCCGGCGGTCCCGGCGGTCCGGCCGAGCGGCATCACGCCGGCGCGGCGTCCCGGCCGGCCGGAGCCGGCTTGTCGAAGCTCACGCCGCCCACAAGACGAGCCGCGGCCCGTTCCGTGATCGCCGCCGCCTCCGCCTTCGCCGCCGCCGAGATGGCGCCCGCGCCCGGCTCCTTGTACCAGGGGCGCAGCCGGATCAGGGCCGGCTTGACACCCGTGGCCAGCAGGAGCGCGGTGCCCTTGGGCAGGGCGCGGATGCGGTCGGGCGGCAGCACGGACTCCTGCCGGTAGGAGTACGAACGGGACGTGCCCTCCTTGCTGCGGGAGATGGTCGGCGTCCGCACGTCGTGCTGGCCGACCAGGGTGGAGATCTTCTGCACGAAGTCCGCGTCGTCCAGGCCCGCGCCGAGGAGTTTGACGGTGGCCGCGCTCCACAGCGCGTCCATCCCGATCTCGCCCCACACCCGCGCGCCCTGCCGGTAACTCTGGAGCAGTGTCACGACGTTGATGCCGCGGGAACCGAAGTGCGAGTACAGGTCGGGCAGGTCGGAGATGCGGCACACGTTGGCCGCCTCGTCGAGGACCGCGGTCAGCGGCGGGTCGAGCCGCCCGCCCATCCGCTCGGCGGCCACCACGCCCGCCCGCAGCGTCGTGTCGGCGAGTCCCGCGATGACACCCGCCGCGGAGCCGCCGCCGTCCTTGGACAGCAGGTACAGGGTGTCCGCGCCGAGCACGTGCTGGTCCGGACGGAATTCCGGCATGTGCGGGTCGGGTGTCACCCAGGCGAGGATCTCCGGGTCGAGGAGGCAGGAGACGGTCTGCCGGGCCGTCTCGTAGATGCCGTCCCGGGTCTCCACCGCGCCGCGGATGGTGCCCTGCAACTGCTCGGCCATCGCCACGAGTCCGGCGTCGCGGAGCAGGTCGATCGGGGTGCGGTCGGCGGGGTCGGCGAGCCAGCCCAGCAGGTCCTGCACCGAGGCACGGCCGCGGGCGGCGGCCAGGAACAGGGCGGTGAGGGTGTTCTGGGCGGCGGAGATCCAGAAGTCCTTCTTCGTGGTGTCGTCGTTGACGGACGCCACGAAGTGGCCCGCGAGCCGCCGGGCGCCCTCGATGGTGTGGCACTCGCCGAGCAGGTTCCACCACATGCCGCGCGGGGTGTGGGCGATGCCCTGCGGGTCGAACGTCCAGACCGTGCCCGCCTTCTCGCGCTCGGCGCGGGTCACCGCGTACACGTCGGACTTGTTCGACGTGAGGAGCACCGCGCCCTGGGCGCGCAGCACGCGGGGCACGGCGATCCCGGTGGACTTGCCGGCCCGGGGTGCCATCAGGTCCAGTTCCACGTCCTCGTAACTGCTGCGCAGCTCCGGACCGTTGGGCATCAGGTCGCCGAGGAGGTTGCCGGTCTCGTCGGGGTGCACCCGGTCACGGCCCTTCAGCGTGGGACGCAGCTCGCGGGCGCGGGCCTCGATGCCCTTCGGGCACATCGCGGCCATCTCGCGCCGCCCGGCCAGGCCCTTCTGGTGGTCGGACCGCCCCAGCAGATACCGCACCCCGAACGCGACGGGGACCAGCAGCAGCACGAGAAGCGCCAGCATTCCCCCGTACACGGCGGCCGCCGGCGCGCCCGGCCATGGCCCCGCGGCCCCCGAGGAGACCAGCTCGCCCACCGTGGACAGGGCGAACGGCGGGGCGTCCCAGCCGTGCCCGGTGACACCGGCACCGAGGGTGCCGCCGGCCCAGACGAAGGTGAACAGGGCCAGGACCGAACCGGCGATGCTCACGATGGCCCAGGACATCATCGCCTGGTGGCCGCCGCCACCGGGGCTGCCTCCGCTCATGCCGTCCACCCCCCGGGACCGGCCGGCCCGCCGAGGCCCGACGGGTCCATCGGTCCATCGCCGAGGACCGGCAGCGCACCCATCTCGGCGGCCTGCCGGACCTGTTCGGTGACCTGCGCCACCGCCTGCTCGACGACCTCCTCGTTCGGCGTCCAGCGGGTGTTGGTGTTGTGCAGGCGGCGTTCCGCGTCGGTGATGGCGACCTTGATGGGGATGCCGGGCCGGCCACCGACCTTGATGAGGAAGCGGCCACGGCCGGGCGGCTCCTCGTTCTCGCCGGAGACGCCCCAGCCGGGCGGCGACGACCACGACGAGACCAGGTCGATCTCGCGCCGGGACAGGCCCACCACCTTGCCCAGGTCCTCCATCTCGGTTTTCGGCAGCCCGGCGCACACCACCATGCCGGCCCGCTCGACGAAACCGCGGGCCTTGGCCCGGTCGGAGTCGGTGCCCAGGGCCTCGGCGTCCTTCAGGGTGTGAGTGATCTTGGCGTCGCCGAGGCCGAGGGACCGGTTGAGGCGGGTGAGCGCGTCGATGCGGTCGACGATGCCGGAGGCGGCGCGCAGCGGACGCCACAGCTCGTCGAGGATGGTGAAGAACCAGCGTCGGGGCGCCAGTCCCGCGTCCGCGAGGGCGTGCGAGGCGGCCACCGTGCCGAGCCCGTCGGACCAGGCGGCGAGCATCGCCGCTGCGGTCAGCTGGGTGTCGGCCTCGCCGATGCCGGAGATGTCGATGCACACGGCGGGCGCGTTCGGGTCGATCCGGGTGGAGGTCGGGGAGGCGAAGGTGTCGCCGAGGGGGCCGTCGAGGATGCCGAGCAGGGAACGGTGCAGCGGGTCGACGGCGTCCCGGTAGCGGGTGTCGGAGCCGCGGTCGAGGGTGACGGCACGCACCCGGTCGGGGCCCTCGACGAGGACCCGCAGCAGGTCGGGCAGGAGCGGAGCCCGCCCGGACGGGGTGCGCTCGCGCAGGTGGTGCAGTACCGCCGACAGCACGGACTGCTCGTGGTCGTCCATCGGGCGTCCGCGCACGATGGTGATCAGGGCGGCCACCATGTTCAGCACCCGGCCGTGCGTCTCGGCCTTCAGCACCTCGCCGGACTCGCCGCCGATCCTGCTCGCCGCCGCGCCCATGGCGCCCGGGTCGAGGACGTTGATGCCGCCCCGGCCGCGGCCGATGGAGATCACCTGGCCGCCGAGCGCCCGCACGGTGTCGGCGTAGTCCGGCTTGAGGTCGCCGAGGACCAGCGGGACGACACCGGTCGCGGACAGCCCGATCAGCATCCGGTTGATCAGGGTCGACTTGCCCAGACCGGGCATGCCCAGCATGAACAGCGACGGGTTGGAGATGTAGCGGGCGCGGGTGAACCAGTTCAGCGGGTCGCCGCAGACCGTGGCACCGGTGTACAGGTGCTGGCCCAGCGGCACCCCGGTCATCGGCGAACCGGAACCGGCGGCGAACGGCCACATGCCGCAGGCCTGCACGGTGGTCGCCCGCCACATGGTGGGCGGGTCGAGATAGCCGACGCGCCCGCCGCCGACCCCGTACCAGCCGCGCGGCGGGATGTACGGCTGCCGGGGGCGGGGTGAGGGCTTCTGCGTGCCCGCCCTGCCGGACTTCCCCGATGCCTTCTTGCCGGCCTGCTCCGTGAGGAGCGGTCCCTCCACCAGGGACGGGCCGTACGGGGTCCGGCCGGCCGCCAGGGCGGCGCGGGCCCGCTCCTCGGCGAGCTGGTCGGCGCGCTCTGCCTTGCGCTCCTCGCTCCGGCGGCTCACAGCGCCTCCTGAATCTCGTGCGGGACGAGGGTCTGCTCCCAGGGGAGGATCCCGGCGGGCAGGGTGCAGCTGAACGCGGCCGCCTGCATCCGGTCCGCGGGCCGCATCAGCACGCGGGAGGCCGCCGTCAGGTTGCGCACCGACACGTTCGCGTCGGCCAGTTCGGACATGTCGTCGACGGTGACGGTCAGCATCAGGGAGAACTCGACGAGGCCGGCGCCCGACGCCTCCTCGGCCGCGGTCTGTTCCGCCGCGCGCATCTCCGAGGCGGCGCGGGCCTGCACCATGCCGCGGCCGGACGTGGCCATGAACTGGGCGCTGCGCCGGTCGGCCTCGACGATGCGGGCCGACGTGGCCGGGTCGATGGGCCGGTAGACCAGCGCCACCCGCTTGCGGCGGGTGCCGGGGGCCGCCTCCAGCATGCCGCGCAGCACCGAGGACCGGACGGTGCCGCGCGGGGCCAGCGTCATCAGCCAGGTGCGGGACACGCCCGAGTCGTGCTGGTAGCTGCCCACCGTCTCGACGGTCGCGGCCGGGCCGGCGTCCTCCCACTCCAGGCCCGTACCACCGTGCTGGGCGCGGGCGTCGAGGACGTCGGCGGCGACGGCCGGGTCGTAGGCGACCCGGACCACCTCGGCGATCCGCTCCGCCGACAGCGGGTACGCGGCCCCGCCGCCGGCCGCGACGAGCCCGCTGAGCAGGCCCGGGACGCGGATGGCCAGGTCGGTGATGACGTCTTCCTTCTTGCGCTTCTGGCCGGGCGGGACGCCGTAGGTCAGGGTGATGTAGGTGTGCATCTCGGAGGAGGCGGTCGGGTAGCGCTCGACGACCTCCTCCATCACGGCGCGGGCGGCTTCCGGCGCGTCGGCGTGGATGCGGGGCAGCACCTCGTGGGCGAGCCGGGTGCCCGGGTCGGGGGCGGTCTCCACGATCACGGAGGCGCCCCGCAGGCTGGGCTCGTGGGCCAGCCGGGCCAGCCACTCGCCCCACAGCGCCACCCACACGTCGACCTGGTCCGGGTCGACGAGGGAACCGCCGTCGGGGTCGCAGCCCAGGACGATCGTGTACAGGTTGCGCGCCGGTTGGTGCAGCACGCCGAACGGCCGGTCGTAGGCGTCGCGGCCTTCGGTCGCGGTGACCTTGTTCAGCAGGCCCGGCGGGCGGAACCGGCCGCCCGGCCGGAGCGACAGCGGCCCCGAGACGTACAGGTGCGCGCCCTTGGACTTGCGCTGCCACCAGCCGATCCGCAGTGTCATCAGCTGGTAGACGTTGCGGCCGTCCTGGGTGCGGATGGCCAGCGGCACCAGGAACACGACGACCGGTACGAGCACGACCAGCGCGGCGTACAGCGAGATCAGCGAGGCGAGGAGGGTGATGACGAGCCCGCCGAAGACACCGAAGGTGCCGACGAGCCCGAGGGGGCCGAGCCCCGGTCGCCGTGGTCGGCGCCAGTTCCCGTAGGTCGGGTGGGAGGCGGCTTGTGCGCTCATGAGGGTCTGAACTCCTTTCGGGGAGAGACGGAGGACGGCGGCGGAAGAGGAAGCGGAAGAGGAAGAGGCCGCCGGGCTCCCTCGGGGGATCGGGAGCCCGACGGCCGTCCGGGGACGGCCGGCGACGGGGGGACGTACGGGCGTCGCCGGCCGGCGGTCATTGGTTGTTCCCCTTGCTGCCGTCGGCGTCGTCCACCGCGCCCGAGGCGGTACTGGCCACGACGGAGGCCACGGTGATCGCCGCGCCGGCGATCGCCCCGACGGGCCCGGCCGCGGCGGCCGCCTTGCTCGCCGCACCGGAGGCTGCCGCTCCGCCACCACCGGCACCGGCACCGGCGCCGGCACCCGAGGCTCCGCTTTGGCCGGCACCTCCGCCGCCCGTGCCCTTCGCGCCCGTGGAGCCGCTCGGACCGCCCTTGCCGGACGCGCCGGCGGCGCCGCCGTCGGCGGACGAGGACGAACCGGACGGGCCGGTCCGTCCGTTGCTGCCGCTGCCGCCCGCGATCGAGCGGGCACCGGTGGCCAGGCCGCCGCCCACCGCCGACATGGCCTTGCTCTCGGATGCTCCGCCGAGGGCGGCGGTGGCGGGCACGACGAGCCGCAGCAGGGCGGGCAGCGAGACCGCGGAGAGCAGCATGATGCCGATGCCCGCGATGCGTTCGTGGATCTCGTCCGAGTCCGAGGTGATCAGCACCGAGCCCGCGTACATCACGAGGGCCGCGGCCGGTTTGTACAACAGCCAGGCGATCAGCCAGCCGAGGTGCTTGCGCCACCAGCCGGAGCCCCAGTCCGTCATGGAGGCGGCGGCGGCGATGGGGAGGGTGCCCAGCAGCAGGACCATGACGCCGAGCCGGATGTAGAGCAGGATCGTCTGGATGATGCCGGCGATGAGCAGCAGGAAGGCGAGGATCAGCATCAGGAAGGCCTGGAGGGTGCTCCCGTCGGTGCATTCGCCGATGCCCTTCAGGTGTTCCTCTGCCCCCGCAGCGAACAGATGTTGCGCGTATCTGTCCGAGACTCCGGCTGCCGCGGTCAGGACGGTGGTGGCGGCTGTCGCGACGAGGATGACCCGGAGGATGCCTTTGAGGGCGGTCGTGCCGGCCTCACCACGCCGTTCGATCGCCATCCGGGCGGAGGCGAAGAGCAGTGAGCCGACCGCCAGATAGACCACGATCCACTGTGAGATGGCGTTGATCTTGTCTGCTGGACCGCCGTCTCTCCACGACATGGTCGGGATGGAGGTGACCAGCGACGCGTACACCTCGATCGCGGCGCCCAGGACGAAGTCCGCGACCGCCTGCATGATGGTGCCGATGGGATCGCCCAGGAACTTGAAGAACCCCACCAGGGCGTCCAGGACAGGAACCCCTGTATCGCTGCACGACGCCATGTCAGGACTCCCACAGAAGGTAACCGTTGGTGTTCTGCACCGTGCGCACGGAGGAGTACAGGCGGCCGTTGCCGAAGGGCAGGATCTTCCAGTCCCCCCGGTCCCAGCGCAGGTTGACGGTGGCCCCGGTGAAGCCGTCCGTGCCGCGCATGAGCAGGTTCACGCTCGCCGCGCTCTTCGAGTAGGAGCTCACCGAGAAGCCGACGTAGGAGGCGACGGACGTCTGGTCGGCGGTCTCGGACGGTGCGCCCTCGATGGTGCGGCGCTTGAAGACGAACATCTCGCGCGGCTTCCCCGGCAGCACCTGCCGTTCCGCCACGGCCTCCCAGTCGGACATGCCCATCTGGGAGGTGATGACGTGGGCGGCCACCACGGCACCGGTGGCGGTGCGGGCGAAACACCACCAGGGCGTGCCCTCGGTGCGCACCGGTCCGGCCGTCGGGGAGACGGGCACACGCACGGCGCCGAGCCTGCGCCAGGTGATGTCCTCGGGCGCGGACTTCGGACGTGCGTCACCGGCGCTGTCGTCCGTGCGGCAGTCACCGGGCCGGCCGTGCTCGGCGACCGGCCCGCGGCCTGCCGTGGCGCGGGCGGGGTCGTCACCACCGGAAGTCAGCGCGACGACCCCGCCCAGTATCACTGCGGCGGCGAGGAACCCGGCCGACATCTGCCAGCCGCGCTGACGCCAGTACGGGCCGGACTCCTCGGGTTGCCGCTGTCTGCGTGTGAACATCTCGGACGACCGCCGGTCAGCTGAAGACGAACGAGATCAGCGGACCCGCGGTGGCCACCAGGACACAGCCGCCGAGCACCATGCCCAGACGGCTCATGTGCTCCGAGCTCTCGCCCCGCTTGACGGAGATGGCCATCATCGCGCCGGTGACCAGCACACCGGCCACACCGGCGGCGGTACCGGCCCAGGCGGCTATGCCGAGCACGGTGTTGACCTTCTCCGTCAGCTCCTCCGGAGCCTCCCGGCCGGGGTCGGGCACGTCGGAGGCGAGGAAGACCGATGCTTTGAGAAGGAGTGAGGAGGACATGGGGATCTCCGGAGATTCGGTGCCCGGCCTCAGTGGCGGGCGGGCAGGTGGTGAGCGGTGGGAAAGGTGGTGCTGGTCCGGGGGTGGTGGTGCCGTCCCCCGGTCACTGGAGCGACAGGTCGCCGAGGAACGCGACGAGCGGACCGGCGCAGGTGGCGAGCAGAGAGGCGATGACGACGAAGAAGACACCGCGGAAGTGCTCGCCGCCCTCGCCCGGATCGCCGCGGCGCAGCTGGATGGACATCTGGATGCCGACGATGATCAGACCGGCGACTCCGGCGGCCGAGGCGCACCAGGCAAGGAGACGGAGGATCGTCATCGCGCCGCCGCCGGCGGTCGGGTCGAAGTCGTCGGCCGCGAGGTGGCTGTGGAACAGCAGGTGGTTCATGAGGCGGTTCCCTCGTGGCGGACTTCGGCGCCCACCAACTGGGCGAGTTTGTTGATCTTCCGGGGCAGCGAGCGCGGCCGGCCGCCCACCCGCCAGGCCGGTATCCACGGCACCCGGTGGACGTGGGCGACGGAGCGGATGACCCGGATGCGGCGCAGCAGGCTGAGCGGCAGCCGGTTCGGGGTGTCGGCGACGAGGACCACGGCCGCCAGGTCGAGGCCCTGCGGGGCCTTGCCCTCGTGCAGTGCGCCCAGCGCCTGCGAGACGGCTCTGATGCCCCGCGCGCTGGTCCGGCCGACGATCACGATCCGGCGGGGTTCGCCCTTCGCCGGCTCCGGCCAGCGGGCGCCCACGTCCACGCCGCCGAGGAGCTCGCACAGCGAGGTCGCACCGGCGCCGCCGTGCGCCTTGACCCACCCGATCTCGTCCGGGGACTTGCCCCGCAGGGGCCTGCGCCGCTTGGGCTCGCCCCAGCCGGCTTCGGCGGACCGGTTCGTGTCGGCCCGGTCCGCGGCGGCCC
>NZ_LIQT01000385.1:7885-8327 GCF_001418415.1 Streptomyces hirsutus | reverse complement strand
CCCCGTGACCGCCCCCGGCCCACCGGAGACAATGGACCCCGTGCGCTATCGCATCCTCGGTACCACCCAGGCACTCCGCCCCGACGGCACCGTCGTCCCGGTCGGCGGGGCACGGTTGCGCGCGCTGCTGACGGTGCTCGCGCTGCGGGCCGGCCGTACGGTGCCGGTGCGTCTGCTCGTCGACGAGGTGTGGGACGGCGAACCGCCGGCCGACGCGACGGGGGCGCTGCAGGCGCTGGTGGGGCGGCTGCGCCGGGCGCTCGGCGCGGACGCGGTGGCCTCCGACGACGGCGGTTACCGCCTCACCGCCACGGCCGACGACATCGATCTGCACCGGTTCGAGCGGCTGGCCGGCGAGGGCCTGCGCGCGCTGTCCGACGGGGATCCGGCCAAGGCGGGCCTCGTCCTGGACGACGCCCTCGCCCTGTGGCGGGGCCCCGCC
>NZ_LIQT01000385.1:0-7864 GCF_001418415.1 Streptomyces hirsutus | reverse complement strand
GCCCTGCGGGACGCCGGCCGCGCCGCCGAGGCGCTGGCCGCCTACGAGGACGTACGCCGGCTGCTCGCCGACCGTCTCGGCTCCGACCCTGGCACCGAACTGCGCTCCCTGCACGCCGAGTTGCTGAGACCCGACGCGGTGGCGGCGCCCGCATCGGTGCCCCAGCCCGAGGACGCGGGAGCGTCCGGAACACGGCAGCCCACCGGCGCCTCCCTGCCCACCTGGGCCTCCCAGCCCGACGGCATCCCGCACCCGCTCCCGCCCGGCGGCCTGCGGGCCCGGCTGACCTCCTTCGTCGGCCGGGAGGCCGACCTCGAGGCCATCCGGGGCGATCTCGCCTCGGCCCGCCTGGTCACCCTGCTCGGTCCCGGCGGGGCCGGGAAGACCCGGCTGTCGCAGGAGGCCGCCGAAACCCTCCTGCGGGCGGCCGCCGCGCACCACGGCGACGGTGAAGGGGCGGCCCGGGACGGACTTCCGGCCCGCNNGGCCCGCGCGCAGGACGGACTCCTGGACCGTGTACGGGACGGCGTCCGGGTCGCCGAACTCGCCCCGGTCGACGACCCCGCCGGTGTCCCCGAGGCGGTGGTCACCGCCGTCGGCGCCCGCGAGACCGTGCTGTACGGCGCCGGTGCCGAAGGCATGCGGGCCGCCACCGAACGCGGCGACGACCCCGTGGACCGTCTCGCCGAACACTGCGGCCGGCGGCGCATGCTGCTCGTCCTGGACAACTGCGAGCACGTCGTGGACGCCGCCGCCCGACTGGTCGAGACGCTCCTCGAACGCTGCCCCGGCCTCACCGTGCTCGCCACCAGCCGTGAACCCCTCGGTGTCCCGGGAGAGGTGCTGCGTCCGGTGGAACCGCTGCCGGAACCGGTCGCGCTGCGGCTGCTCGCCGACCGCGGGGCCGCCGCCCGCCCCGGCTTCCGCGTCGACGACGACCCGGAGGCGTGCGCGGAGATCTGCCACCGGCTCGACGGGCTGCCCCTCGCCATCGAACTCGCCGCCGCCCGGCTGCGGATGCTGACCCCGCGCCAGATCGCCGACCGGCTCGACGACCGCTTCCGGCTGCTCACTTCCGGCAGCCGCACCGTCCGGCCTCGCCAGCAGACCCTGCGGGCCGTCGTCGACTGGTCCTGGGACCTGCTCGACGACGGTGAACGGGACGTCCTGCGGCGGCTTTCCGTCTTCGCGGGCGGCTGCGACCTGGCCGCCGCCGAGGCCGTGTGCGGGCCCGCCGTCCTGGACGCACTCGGCTCACTGGTGGACAAATCCCTCGTGGTGGCGGCCCCTTCGGGCGACCGCGCGGTCGGCGAAGAGATGCGCTACCGGCTGCTGGAGACGGTCGCCGAGTACGCGTCCGAACGGCTCGACGAGGCCGGACAGCGGACCGGTGCCGAACGCGCCCACCTCACTTATTATCGCGAACTCGCCCGCACCATCGACCCGTTGCTGCGCGGGCCGGACCAACTGGCAGCCATCGAAAGACTGGAGCGCGAGTACGAGAACCTGCGCACCGCGCTGCGCCACGCCGTCGCCGCCCGCGACGAGCAGGAGGCACTGTGCCTGGCGCTGTCGCTGACCTGGTACTGGCAGATGCGCGACCAGCGGATCGAGGCCCGGAACTGGTGCCGTGAGGTGATGGCGCTGGGCCCGGACCCCTTCACCGAACCGGTTCGCCCCGTCCCCTCCCTGTGGCAGCGCTGCACCGACGCCCCGCCGCCGATGACCGACGAGGTGCTCGCCGAGGCCCGGCGGGGGGTGCACCTGTCCCACATGGCGTGCATGGACACGGAGCTGGACGACTGGATGACACCGCAGGCGCAGCACAGGCTGCGGATCATCGCCGCGACCTATGAGCCCGGCCAGCCGCAGACCTGCCGCCCGCCCGGCACGTTCTGGGCGTTCGCCCTGATGCTGATCGGTGAGATGAACACCTTGCGCGCGGTCGTCGACGACGCCGTCCGCACCTGCCGGCAGACACCCGGATTCGACTGGGAACTGGCCTCCAATCTGCAGATCAGGGCCAACTTCCTCGCCAACCGCAGCGACTGGGCGGGCGACGCGCTGCGCGACGCGGACGAGGCCCTGGAGATCTACCGGCGTCTCGGTGACGCCTGGGGCACCGCCGAGGCCCTCTCCGCACGTGCCGAGGCACGCGAACGGCGCGGTGAGTGCCTGCTCGCCGCCGCCGACTACGAGGTGGCGATCGGGTACGCCGACCGTCTCGGCGCCCACGCCCAGACGGCGGTGCTCACCGCGCGGCTGGGCGGCGTGCTGCTGGAGGCGGGCGAGGAGGAGCGCGGTGAACGGCTGCTGCGCGACGTCATCGACCGGCGCGGCGGCGGGCACGAGCCGGCGTTGCCCGCAGCCCGGCTCTTCCTGACCGGCTGGCTCGGCCTGACCGGGCGCACCGCCGAGGCCCGGGATCAACTGCGCATGCTGCGCGAGGAGTTCCGTATCGCGCACTACGTCGTCTTCGACGCGTTCATCCTCGGTGCCGAGGGCTGGCTCGATGTCGTCGACGGATACGACGAACGGGCGCTGGGCACGATCCGCGCGGCGCTCGAGCAGTCGAACAACCCGCTGACCCTGGCGATCGCCGCCCATATGCGCGCCGCGCACCTGCACATGGCCGCCACGGCCCTGGCCGCCGTGGACCACGGGCGGCGCGCCCGCGACGCGGCCCGCTGCCTCGGCGCCGCCGACGCCTCGCTGCCGCCCGGTCACGTCGCCGGGCGCATGGAGCGCGAGGTGCGCGACCTGGCCGAGCGGCGGATTCGGGACACCCTCGGCGACACGGCGTACGAGACCGCGTACGCGGAGGGCGGCCGTCTCTCCCCGGAGGAGGCCGCCGCCCTGGTCTGACCCGTCACGCGGGGACGCGGGGACGCGGGATCAGCTCTTCGTACGGAACTTGTGGATGGCGACCGGAGCCATCACCGCCGTGATCCCCACCGACCAGGCCACCGTCAGCCACAGGTCGTCCGCGACCGGGCCGCCCACCATCAGGCCGCGCGCGGCGTCGGCCAGCGAGGACAGCGGGTTGACGGAGGTGAAGGTCTGCAGCCAGCCCGGCATCGACTGGGTCGGCGCGAAGATCGACGAACCGAACTGCAGCGGCATCAGCACCAGGAAGCCCATCGCCTGCACCGACTGCGCGTTCTTCATCGCCACGCCCAGCGTGATGAAGATCCACATGAGGGCCGAGCCGAACAGCACGGCCAGCCCCACGGCGGCGAACAGCCCCGGCCAGTTGGTGATGTCGAAGCCGACCAGGACACCGACGACCAGGAGGATCGCGGTGGCGATCAGCATGCGCAGCACCTCGACCGCGATCTTGGCGAACAGCACCGAGCCGCGGCCGATGGGCAGTGACCGGAAACGGTCCATGACACCCGTGTTGAAGTCCTGGTTGAAGCCGGTCCCCACCCCCATGGCCATGTTCATGCCCATCATGGCCATCAGGCCGGGCACGATGTACTGCACGTACGCGTCCTGCCCGCCGCCCAGCGACTGCCCGATCGAGCCGCCGAAGACGTACACGAACAGCAGGGTGAACACGATCGGGAACAGCACGGCGTCGAACATCGACTCCGGGTCCTGCCGGATCCACAGCAGATTGCGGCGGACCAGGGCGCTGGTGTGGCGCAGATGGGAACGCAGCGGAATACGGCCGTCCGCGGCGCTCGCGCGGGAGGTCCCGGCCGGCCCGCCCGCCGACCCCGCCCCGGCCGGAGCGGGGTCGGTCTTCGCGGTCGTCGCGGTCTTCGCGGCTGTCGTAGCCGTCGGCGTGGTCTTCTCGGATGTCGCGGAGCTCATGCGGCGGCCTCCTCACGGGTCTCGGCGGCCTCGGTGTCCTGCGGGGCACTGGCGCGGTGGCCGGTGAGCGACAGGAAGACCTCGTCCAGGCTGGGCAGTTCGGTGGTGATGGAGGCGAGGGTCAGCCCCCGCGCGGTGACGGCGCCGACCACCGCGGTCAGCTGCTCGTCGCTGAGGATCGGGACCAGGACGGCCCCCCGCTCGGAGTCCACGGTGGTGGTGGCGAGCCCGGTGATGCCCAGTTCGTCGAGTGCGGCGGCGAGCGGGCGCAGTTGGAGCGGATCGGCCGGGCGGATCCGCAGGGTGCGGCCGCCGACCTTGGCCTTCAGCTCCTCGATGCCGCCGTTCGCGATGACCTTGCCGCGGTCCACGACGGTCAGCTCGGAGGCGAGCTGCTCGGCCTCCTCCATGTACTGGGTGGTCAGCAGCACGGTCACCCCGTCCCCGACCAGCCGCTTGACCTCGACCCACACCTCGTTGCGGGTGCGCGGGTCCAGTCCCGTGGTCGGCTCGTCGAGGAACAGCACCGCGGGCCGGCCGATCATCGAAGCGGCCAGGTCCAGCCGGCGCCGCATACCGCCGGAGTACGTGGCCGCCGGCCGCCGGGCCGCCTCGGTGAGCGAGAACCGCTCCAGCAGCTCGTCGGCGCGGCCGCGGGCCTCCTTGCGGGACAGGTCGAGCAGCCTGCCTATCAGGTACAGGTTCTCCCAGCCGGCGAGCTTCTCGTCCACGGAGGCGTACTGCCCGGTCAGCCCGATCACCCGGCGCAGCTGCCGGGGCTGGCGGAGCACGTCGTACCCGGCGACGGTGGCCTCGCCCGCGGTCGGGGCGAGCAGGGTGGAGAGAATGCGCACGAGGGTGGTCTTGCCGGCGCCGTTCGGCCCGAGAACCCCCATCACGGTGCCTTCGCGCACCTCCAGGTCGACACCGTCCAGTGCCTTGGTCCCGCCGTAGTGCTTGACCAGCCCCCGCACGGTGACGGCGCTGCCCGCGCCACCGGAGTCGTTGTCGTTTCGCGTCATGCCCCGACTCTCGCACCCCCCACCGACAAACCCCCGACAGCCTCCCGACAGAGGGCTGTCGGGAGGCTGTCGGGGGCGTGCCGAAGAAGCACTGTGCCGACGCGGCCGGCAGCCGAGCCCCCGCCCCCCCCCACGACGACCACCGCAACCACCAATTGAGCAACCAAGACGGCGAGCCACCACCTCCGCGAAAGCGGCGCCGGCTTAGGCGCAAAAAGGGGACGGGCCCGCCGATGGGGGAAGTCGGCGGGCCCGTCATGTGCGGCGTTGGCTCAGCGGCAGCGCCATCGCGCTGCTCCGGTGGTTGCTCAGTGGACGGAGTGCTCCTCCTGCGGGAACGTTCCGCCCACGACGTCCTCGGCGAACGCCTTCGCCGCGCCGCCCATGACCTCACGCAGGTTCGCGTACTGCTTCACGAACTTCGGTACCCGGCCGCCGGTCAGCCCGAGCATGTCGGTCCACACCAGCACCTGCGCGTCCGTCTGCGGCCCCGCCCCGATGCCGACGGTGGGGATGTGGAGCGTCCGGGTCACCTCGGCGGCCAGCTCGGCCGGCACCAGCTCCAGGACGACGGCGAAGGCGCCCGCGTCCTGCACGGCCTTGGCGTCCCGCAGCAGCTGCTGCGCGGCCTCCTCGCCGCGCCCCTGGACGCGGTAGCCCATGGCGTTCACGGACTGCGGGGTGAGACCGATGTGCGCCATCACCGGGATGCCGGACTCGACCAGCAGCTCGATCTGCCGGTGCGAGCGCTCGCCGCCCTCCAGCTTGACCGCGCCGACCCCGGCCTCCTTGACCAGCCGGGTCGCCGAGCGCAGCGCCTGCACCGGCCCCTCCTGGTACGAGCCGAAGGGCAGGTCGGCGACGATCAGGGCGCGGCTCGTGCCGCGGACCACGGCCGCGGACAGCATGCTCATCTCGTCGAGGGTGACAGGGACGGTCGTCTCGTACCCGAGGTGGCAGTTGCCCGCGGAGTCGCCGACGAGCATGACCGGGATGCCGGCCTCGTCGAAGACGGACGCGGTCATCGCGTCGTAGGCGGTGAGCATGGGCCACTTCTCGCCGCGTTCCTTGGCGAGGGCGATGTCGCGGACGGTGATACGGCGGGTGCCCTTGCCTCCGTACAGCGCCTTGCTGCCGTCGGAGGGGACTGGCCTGCCAGTCGGGGCAGCCGAAAGCTGCGTCATTGCAACGGCTCCTAACACGTCATCTCGAGGCACCCTGACGGCGTCCCCGGATCCCCACCATGGTGGCACCTCGCGCGAGTCGGTGCCAGGGGACGGTCTCCACCGAAAGGCGGCGCAACGCCCCGGCAAGGTCTCGGCAAAAGAATTCCGATACGAGACGGTGCCGTTTCGAAACGGTCCTACGGTGGCCGTATGACTTCCCCCGCCGCCGCCCCCGACCGCCGCATACCGGAACACGTGCACCGGCGCCGCTGGGTGATCCTCGGCGTGCTGATCCTGAGCCTGCTGATCGTCGTCCTGGACAACTCGATCCTGAACGTCGCCATCAAGACGATCTCCACACCCGCCCCCACCGGTCTGGGCGCCACCCAGAGCGAGCTGGAGTGGGCGATCAACGCCTACACGCTCGTCTTCGCGGGCCTGCTGTTCACGGCGGGTCTGCTGGGCGACCGGCTCGGCCGCAAGAAAGTGCTGCTCGGGGGCCTCGCCGTGTTCGGCCTGGGCTCGGCGCTCGCCGCGTTCTCCGGCTCCCCGGCGGAGCTGATCGGCTTCCGCGCGGTGATGGGCCTGGGCGCCGCCTTCGTCATGCCGGCGACCCTCGCCGTTCTGATGAACGTCTTCGAACGCGACGAACAGCCGAAGGCCATCGGCATCTGGGCGGGCGGGGTCGGCCTCGCCATCGCCATCGGCCCGGTCACCGGCGGACTGCTCCTGGCCCACTTCTGGTGGGGCTCGGTCTTCCTCGTCAACGTGCCGATCGTGCTGACCGCCCTCGCCCTGATGCTGTGGCTCGTGCCGGACTCCCGCGACCCGGCCCCCGGCCGGATCGACCCCCTCGGCGTCGTCCTGTCCGTGACCGGCCTGGTCCTGCTGGTCTACGGCATCATCAAGGGCGGCCAGCTCGCCGACTTCACCGACCCCACGGTGCTGACGACCGTCGGCGCCGGGCTCGCCGTACTCACCGCGTTCGTGGTGGTCGAGAAGCGCAGCACCCATCCGTCCATCGACATGGCCTACTTCAAGAACAAGGTCTTCTCGGCCTCGATCGTCGCGATCGCGCTGGTCTTCTTCGCACTGTTGGGTGTGACGTTCTTCGCCGTGTTCTACACCCAGAGCGTGCGCGGATACTCGCCGCTCGAGACCGGCTTGCTGATGCTGCCGCTGGCCGCCGCACAGATGATTTTCGCGCCGCGGGCCCGGCTGCTGGTGGACCGCTTCGGCAACAGGGCGACCACCACCGGCGGCATGCTGCTCCTGGCGGCGATGCTGGGCGCGTTCGCGGTCCTGGAATCGGACACGCCGATCTGGATCCTTGAGGTGATCTTCTTCCTGATGGGTGCCGCGATGGCGAACGTCATGACGCCGGTCAGCGTCGTGATCATGCAGACGCTGCCGCGGGAGAAGGCGGGTTCGGCCTCCGCGCTCAGCAACACCTTCCGCCAGGTCGGCGGCGCCCTCGGCATCGCCGTCCTCGGCTCGGTGCTCTCCGCCGCGTACCGCACGCACATCGAGGACAAGCTCGTCCTGCTGCCGCCGGGCGTCCGGCACGCCGCCGGCGAGTCCATCGAGGCCACCCTGGGCGCCGCGGCCCGGCTCGGGCCGCGCGGGGACGCCCTGACCGGTCCGGCCAACGACGCGTTCCTGCACGCCATGCACGTCACGGCGTTGTGCGGCGCGGGCGTAGCGGCGCTCGGCGCGATCGTCGTCGCCCTGTTCCTGCCCGGCCGGAGTCCGGAGCCCGGAGGGGGCGAGAAGGAGGAGGAGTTGGTGCCGGCGGGGGCGAAGGGTGCGACGGACGCGACGGACGCGACGGAGAAACGGGACCGATGAGCGGGAGGG
>NZ_LIQT01000384.1 GCF_001418415.1 Streptomyces hirsutus | reverse complement strand
GACGAAGACGCCGGAGCCGGGTGCGGGGCCGCAGGACGCCACGGACTGACCCGGACCGCCCCGGCCCCGGTTCCGGCGTCTTCGTCAGCGCGGCGCGCAGGTGACCGTGCGAGTCGGTGAGGAGGCGGGCCGCGGTCGGACCGTCCACGTCGGCCAGCAGGACCAGGATGGCGTTCTTCACCTCACCGTCCGTGGCGGCCAGGGCGCGCTCGATGTCGGCGTCCGCCGCCCCCGTCGCGAGGGCGACGATACGGCGGGAGCGGGCGCGCAGCTTCTCGTTGGAGGCGCGCACGTCGACCATCAGGTTCCCGTACGTCTTGCCCAGCCGGATCATCGTGATCGTCGAGATCATGTTGAGGACGAGCTTCTGGGCGGTGCCGGCCTTGAGGCGGGTGGAGCCGGTCAGCAGCTCCGGGCCGACGACCACCTCGATGCCGTGCCCGGCCGCCGCGGCGAGCGGGCTGCCCGCGTTGCAGGCGAGGCCCACCGTCAGGGCGCCCCGCGCGCGGGCGTGCGCGACGGCGCCGACGGCGTACGGCGTGCGTCCGGAGGCGGAGACGCCGACCACCGTGTCGTCGGCGGTCAGCGCCAGCGCGTCCAGGTCGGCCGCGGCCAGCTCCGCGGAGTCCTCGGCGCCCTCGACCGAGGTGACCAGGGCGCCGGGACCGCCCGCGATCAGGCCGACGACCTGACCGGGGTCGGTGTTGAAGGTCGGCGGGCACTCGGAGGCGTCCAGGACGCCCAGCCGGCCGGCGGTGCCCGCTCCCGCGTAGATCAGCCGGCCGCCCCGGGCCATCCTCTCGGCCACGGCGTCGATCGCGGCGGCGATCGCGGGCAGCCGCTCGGCCACGGCGGCGGCGACGGTGGCGTCCTCGCCGTTCATCAGCCGGGCGATGCCGAGGGTGGACAGCCGGTCGACGTCCGCCAGCTCCGGACGGAACGCCTCGGTGGTCAGGGTCTCCAACTCCGCACGGAGAGTGCGGGGGCGGAGCGCGTCAGACGCGTCAGACGCGTCAGACGCGTCAGACGTGCCAGATGGAGCAGGCGTGTCGGGTGCTTCGGGCGCGGAGTACTCGGACGTGTGGGTCATGGAACGGCTTTCTCCGGTGTGTCCGATGCGGGAACTGTGGTGGGGACGGGGCCGCGGCTAGCGGGAACCGCTCCGGTGCCGGTGGGCCAGTGCCTCGTAGGACGCGGACAGGGCGGGGGCGGCCGACTCGTAGGTGCGCTGGGCGATGCCCACGAACAGGCAGTCCACCACCAGGAGCTGACTGGTCCGGGACGACATCGCGGCCGGGCGCAGCTCGCTCTCGCGGGCCGTGGACGTGGTCAGTACGTGGTCGGCGTACTGGGTGACGGGCCCGTCCGGCCGGCCGGTGACCGCGATGGTCGTCGCCCCGCGCTCGAAGGCGACCCGGAGCGGTTCGATGACGTCGCCGGTCGAACCGGAGTGCGTGATGGCGATGGCCACGTCACCGGCGCGCAGCTGCACCGCGTTGGTGACGGCGAGGTGCGGGTCGCTGGGGGCGTGGGCTATCAGTCCTATGCGCAGCAGTTTCTGGGTGAGGTCCTGGGCGACCAGACCGGAGGCGCCGATGCCGTACACGTCCGTCCGGCGGGCGCCGGCCAGGGCGGCGACGGCCGCACCGAGCTGGACGGTGTCCAGTCCGGCGGCCGTGTCGGCGAGGGTCTGCTGCTCGTCGTAGGCGAGCTTCGCGACGACGTCGGCGATGGGGTCGTCCACCGCGATGTCGGTGGTGATGGCGGGGGCACGGCCCGACTCCTGCTGGGCGGCGAGCCCGGCGAGGGCCAGGCGCAGGTCGCGGTAACCGGGGTAGCCCAGCAGGCGGGCCGTGCGGACGACGGTGGCCTCGCTGGTGCCGGTGAGTCCGGCGAGACCGGTGACCGTGAGGGCCGCGCAGCCGGCCGGGTCGCCCGCGACGGCCTCGGCGACCCGCTGCATGGAGCGGGTCATCGACGGCGCCAGCGTACGCACCTTGGCCGCGAGGGCGGCGGGAGCGGGCGGGGCCGGAGCGGCGGCCTGGGCGGACGGGACGGCGACGGACCTGCCGGAGGCGCCGCGGGAGGTACCGGTGCCGCGCCGGTCCGCGAAAATTTCCTTCACATCCTGGGTCACTGTTGAAAGATATTTTCGTTTCGGTGGCGGGGTCAAGAGTGCGCACAATAGGGGCATGGACCCCCACGACGACCTGGACGCTCCCGAAGGCCCCGACGACCCCCACGACACCGCCGTCCGCCCCGTCAGCTCCTTGGAGCAGGCCCTGCACGCGGCACGCGCCCTCGTGCTCGCCGACCTGGTCGCGCACGAGGTCGCCGAGGCGGAGATCGTCTCACTCGTCGAGGAGTCCGTGGCCCAGCGCCGCTGGTGGGTCGAACAGTGGCCCCAGGGTGCCGGGTTCGTGGTCGGCCTGGTCGCCCAGGACGTGCAGGACGCCCTGCTGGACCGGTACGGCCGCTGGCCGCTGTGCCCGGTGTGCGGCTCCGGCGACCCGCATGCGCTGGAGGTGGAACCGGAGTTGGGCCCGGACCCGCACTGGGTGTGCCATCAGTCGGGCGTGAAGGTCGCGGCGGTGGGCGCGCTGAGCGGGGCGGTTCCCACGTGACGGTGTACATCGACCCGCCCACCTGGCCGGGCCACGGTCTCCTCTGGTCCCACCTGGTCAGCGACGTCTCCTACGACGAACTGCACGCCTTCGCCGCCGCCCTCGGCGTCCCCTGCCGCGCCTTCGAACGCGACCACTACGACATCCCCCAGCACCGTTACGCCGCCGTCGTGCTCGCCGGGGCGGTGGAGGTCAGCAGCCGCGAGGTGGTGCGGCTGCTGCACGGAGCGGGCCTGCGGGTGCGCAAGAGCGCGAGCCGGTCACGGTGACACGGTGAGGGGCGGTGGCGGGGGAGAGACCGCCGAGCTCCCCCGCAGGCCGTTGCGCAGCGGAGAACCCCGGGACCGCGTCAACCGGCCCGGTTGTGCCGAAGTCCTCTTCCCGCGCGGGGCGCGGTGGGCTCTCCTGGCCGCACTCCAGTGGGCCGCGGCAGCCTCTCAGGCCTCTCCGGCTTCTCAAGCCTCTCCGGTTCCTCGAGCCTCTCGGAGTTCGTAGACGTACTCGCCCTTCGCCCCGTCCTCGCCGACCCTGGTGAAGCCCGCGCGCGTGACGACGCCCTGCGAGGCCACGTTGTCGCGGTCGATGACGGCGGTGACCGTCCGTACGCCGTCCTGGGCCAGTGCCCACGCCGACAGGGTGCGCAGCGCCTCCGTGGCGTAACCGTGGCCGCGGGCGTCCTCGACGAGGTCGTAGCCGACCTCCACGCGTCCGTCCTCGTCCGGAGCGCTGTGGAACCCCATCGCGCCCACGGCGAGGTCGTCCTCCCGCCGGACCAGCACGTACGCGGTCCACTCCGGCCGGAACTCCCCTTCCTCGTACTGCTTGACCATCATCCCGGCGCCCACCCGGGTGCCCTCGGCGGGAGCGGAGCCGACCCACGCGAAGCCGCCGTCGCCGCCCGCGCCGAGGTCGGCGGCGCTCGCCGGCGTGAGACCCTCCAGGTCGAGCCGCTCACCGCGGAGCACCGGATTGTTGCTCCAGCGCCACGGGCCGACGGGCTCGCGCCCCGGCAGTTCGCCGCGCCCGGTCGCCCACAGCAGGGTCTGCCAGGGGGTGGGCCCCGGCCGGACCCGCGGAAAGATCCGGGTGAGGACGAACGAGGCCGGTTCGGCGGGCGGTTCGTACCGGACGCCCAGGCCCTCGGCGATGTCGTGGGTGTGCAGCAGCACCTCGGCCACCCCCATCGCGGCGAAGCCCTCGCGGTTCGCGTGCCGGAAGGGGTACGGGTGGAAGGCGCGGACCGCGCGCGGGGTGGTGCGGATCGTGGCGGCGAGCAGGGCACCGGTCGTGGTGATCACCTGGAGGACGCCCGCGTTGTCGGCGGGGTCCAAGCCGTCGTCGGTGCCGTCGAGGGTGATCTCGAAGGGTATGTAAGCGTCCTGCGCCCGGCCGGCCAACTGACCGGCGTACGCGAGGAGATCGGAGGCCATGTGCACCGCGGTCTCCTGGCAGTCCCATTCCAGGCGCCCGGCCCGCACGCCCTCCCAGTCCCGGTCGGCGACCGCCCGCAGGGCCGTCACGCAGTCCGCGACGGCCTCCTCCACCTGTTCCGCCGGTCGTTCCGCTCCCAAGGCATGCATGAGGGGCAGGCTATGAGGGCGGTGGCACCGGGGTCGACAGCATTTCCAGCTCGCCGCGGAGGTTGTACCGGGCCGTGGCCTCCCAGTGCTCCCGCCCGTACGACGTGCGGAACAGGCTGAGCAGGCCCAGGAGTTGGCGCAGTACGGCGGCCCGCCCCTCGCGGAAGGCATCGTTGGGGACGAAGTGGTACTCCTCGCGGACGGCGGCGGTGTAGGCGGCGTACGCGGACGGGGGCGAGGCGAGGATCGCGAGATCGGCGTCGCACAGCACCTGGCCGTCACGGTCGTCGTCGGCCGGGTCGTGGGTGACGGTGAGCCGCACCAGCCGCGCCACCTCGGCGGCCTTCGCCTCCGGCACCCCGGCCTCCGCCAGCGCCCGCTCGGCCAGCCGCGCCGACCGCTCCTCGTTCTCGGACCGGTCGGGCAGATACACGGCGTCGTGGAACCATGCGGCGAGGCGTACGACGTCGGGGTCGTCCGCGTAGGCCTCCAGCTCGTCGACCCGGTCGAGGACCGCGGTGAGGTGCGCGACGGTGTGATACCGCCGCTGATCCTCCTGCCAGCGGCCGAGCAGGTTGTCGGCGTAGGGGGTGGCATCGGGCAGTGCGGTGCCCGATCCCTGACCCCGGGCTCCGTCCAGGGCCCGGACGAAGCGCTCGCGCAGGGCGTCGGTGTCGGTCATGGGGCCATTGTGGCTGTGGGGCGGGCGGGGTGACGGGGCGAAGGCCGAGCTCGGGTGTGCGGGGTGATGCGCCGGGGCGAGATGTGCGGCCGGTACCGTCTCGCCGGCCTTCCTCCGAGGCTCGACCGACACCCGGCTTCCTGATCCGGAGCGTCTTGGCCGTGGCACCGGCTGCCCGGTTCACTTTCGTCACCCAAGCACGCCGAGCTTACCCAAAGAGAGCGAATATCGACACATGGTGACGTTCCGCTTGACTTGCTCCCGCCCGTTTTGGGAGCATCGGTGGTAGTAAACAAAGCACGGTGCATATGGCTGCACCAGGTCCTGGGGCCGCCCCTTCGGGGGCGGCCCGAGTGTTTTCCGGGAGGGATCGTTGTACCTGTGCTACATCGACGAGGCGGGTAACGGCCAGACTCTCGACCCTGCCAAGCCGGATGCTCCGCCGGTCCTCATCGTCGGTGGTTTTACCGTTCAGGATTCCCGCATCAAGCAGTTGACCTGGGATTTCCTTAACGTCAAGAAGAGGTACCGGCCGCAGTTGCGCAACGCCTCGCGCCTCTCCGAAGTGATGTGCACGGAGATCAAGGGGTCCGACGTCCGCAAGGACATCCGTGTGGGGAACCGTGATCAGCGGCGGGCGGCGATACTCCTCGTCGACTCGGTCCTCAGTCTGCTGGAGCGTCACGGCGCACGCCTCCTGGCCCGTGTGTGGGTGAAGCAGGAAGGCCGTGCCTTCGACGAGACCGGCGTCTACAGCACCTCGGTCGGGAGCCTGAACGAGACCTTCCAGGCTCAGCTGCTCGACTGTCACGCGCGGGGTGTGATGATCCTCGACAGCCGGACCAAGTCCAAGAACGCACCCAACGTGCACTGCGTCACGACACGCAAGTACCGCGCGGGCGGCGACATCCTCAAGGGCGTCGTCGAATCGCCGGTCTTCGGCCACAGTGACACCCACACGTTGCTCCAGCTGTCCGACCTGATCGTCTCCTCCTTGCTGTTCCCCATCGCTTGCCACGCCTACTTGAGCGACGTGACGTGGAACGTGCACTGCGACGACGCGTACCGCCCGCTGAGGGAGCGGTTCGGGGTGCGGCTGATGAAGCTCCAGTTCCGCTACCGGGACCCGGCGGGCAAGTGGCGCGGGGGGATCGTGGTGTCCGATCGACGGACGGAGCAACCGTCGAGCCTGATGTTCGGGCCGGGGAAGCCTGTCGCGTCCGAGATCGTCATTCCCGTGCAGCAGGTGGATGGCGAGGGTCTGCGGAGCGTGTTGTAGTGCGTCCGGCAGGAGGTGCGTCCCTGCCCGGCTGAGGCAGGCGTTCCTCGTTGCCCCTGCCCCCCTCAGGTGTCTCCGGCCGTCGGCTGACCGGGGCCGTCAGCATTCCGGCGATGGAGTCGCAGAGGAAGTCGCCGGCCGCCTGCCAGCGCGGCGGTTCGCCGTCGCGTTCGGCGCGCTCCTCCATGTCCGCGCAGGCCGACATGACGAGGTGGGACATCAGCATGGCCCGGCCCCGGACGATCTCCCGGGGCAGGTGTTCGAGGCGGGAGACCACCGACCGGACGATCAGCGTGGCGGTGGGTGCGTCCGCCGCCATGCCGTAGAGCAGCTCCGTGGCGACGGGATCGTGCATCGCCTGGCTGACGAACCGTGCCCGCCAGGTCGGCTGCGGCAGCTCGGCGAGGGTGTCCGTCACGGGCACCACCAGGGCGCGTACGTCGTCCAGGAGCGATTCGGAGCGCTCGAACATCGCCCGGCGCGGTTCCTCCAAGGTCCTCAGATGGCGCGCGAGCAGTGCGCGCAGCAGACCCTCGCGGCCGCCGAAGTAGTAGCCCACGGCCGAGTGGTTGGTGTTTCCCGCGGCCTCGGCGACCTTGCGGTCCGAGACGTGGGAGATGCCCGACTGGACGAAGAGGCGTTCGGCGGCATCGAGCAGCGCGGTGCGCGCCGCCTCTGATCTGGCCATCGGTAGTCGTCATCTCCTGCGTGACCGTGCGTGGCGGAATCGACAACGTAACCCACGCACACGGATGTAAGCCACGTGACTTACATTGGTGACAGGTTCGTAAGTCGAGTGACTTATTGTCGGGCTCCTCGGTTCCTCGGCTCCCCGGCTCGCTCTCCCGCAGCCGGGAGCCGGGAGCCGGGGAGCCCTGGCAGGACCACACCCTTCCTCGGCCGGACGGCCGGCACCTGATGACCCACCCCTTCGCCTTCGACAAGGAGCCAGATTTCGTGGAGCCCTCCACCACCGCCCCGTCCGCCGGCGGCCCCTCGCCCGGCCCGGCCGGCTCTCCCGCCGCGTCCGGCGCCCCGGGCCTGCCCGGCGCGCCCCGCGTGGAAGACCGCAAGACCCGGATCGGCCGCTACGTCGCCCTCTTCGCCATGCCCTTCCTGATGGTGACGATGATGTACGCGACCTACGTCGGGACCATGCACGCGCCCGCCCCCAAGGACATGCCGGTGGCCGTCGTGGGCTCCGGGCAGACGGCGGAGAAGGTCGTCTCCGCGCTGGACTCCCTGCCGGGCGACCCCCTCGCGCCGCGGCTGGTCGCCACCGCCGACGAGGCGCTCGACCTGCTCAAGGACCGCGAGGTCACGGGAGCCTTCGAGATTCCCGCGAGCGGCCGGGGCGAGGCCGTGATCCACACGGCGTCGGCCGGCGGCGCCTCCCAGGCGAGCACGGTCCAGCAGCTCCTGGCCCCGGTGGCCGCCGAGAACCAGTGGCAGATCACGACCGAGGACGCCGCTCCGCTCCCCGACGGGGACATGTCGGGCACCGCGGTCCTCTTCGCGGGCATGGGCATGATGCTGGCCGGCTATGTGCCGCTCAGCGTGTTGACGATGTCGCTGCCGTTCCTGCTGACGCTGCGCCGGTTCGTCCCCCTCCTCATCGGGTGGGCGGCCGTGACCAGCACCGTCATCTGGACCATCCTCGGCCCGGTCGTGGGCGCCGTGGACGGGCACTACCTGCAGTTCCTCGGCGTCGGCATGCTGACCGTCGGCGCGGTCGGCATGACGCAGATGCTCTTCACCAAGCTCGTCGGGCCGCTCGCCGTCCTGTTCGGGATGCTGCTGTGGGTCGTCTTCGGCATGCCGGCGTCCAACCTGGCCCTGTCCCTCCACAGCATGCCGGGCTTCTTCCAGTTCCTGCACGGGGTGCTGCCGCTGCCCGCCGCGGGCGAGTCCCTGCGTTCCCTGCTGTACTTCGACGACCGTGGTGCCGGCGGCTACCTGATACCGCTGGTCGTCTGGATCGTCGTCGCCTTCGTGCTCGCGCTGCTGAAGGAGCGCCGCTCCGGAACCGCGATCCCGGCCGCTCCCCCGGTCACCGACGTGAGCACCCCGCTGCCCGCGCTGGCCGGCGGCCCGGTGCGGTCCCCGAAGGTCCGCTACTTCGCCGCGATCGCCTTCCCGCTGGCCATCCTGGTGGGCGTGGTCGGCAGCATGAGCGCCTCGATGCACCAGCCGAAGGTCCACGACCTGCCCGTGGTCGTGGTCGCCGCCGACGCCGGGCAGGCCGAGCAGATGGCCGAGGGCCTGAAGCCGCAGCTCGGCGACATGCTCGACATCCGGACCGGTACCTCCGTCGACGAGGTCAAGGACCAGATCCTGGAGCAGGAGGTCGTCGGCGCCTACGTCCTGCCGACCACGGCGGACGGCGGAGCCACCCTGTACAGCTCCTCGGCGGCCGGCGCGAGCCAGCAGATGGCGCTGCGGGCGGTGTTCCAGCAGGTCGCCGCCGGCCAGGAGATGCCCCTGGAGCTGACCGACATCAAGCCGCTGACCAGTGACGACACCATGGGCAGCAACAGCATGTACATCGGCATGTCCTGGATCATGGCCGGCTTCCTGATCATGGCGGTCCTGCGCGGCGGTGCCCCGGAGCTGACGCGGCTGCGCCATTTCGTGGTGAAGCTCGCCGGCTGGGCGGTCGGCATCTCGGTGTGGCTGTGGTTCCTCTTCGACGTCCTGATCGGGGCCGTCAACGGCCACGCCTTCGAGATGATCGGCTTCGGCGCGCTCACCGTCTTCTGCGTCTCGCTGGCGACCGGTGTCTTCACCCGGACGTTCGGCCTCGCCGCGATCATCCCCGTGATGCTGGTCCTGATGCTGGCCGGTGTCCCCGCCTCCGGCGGAGGCATGTCCGTCTACATGGTCCCCGACCTGTTCCGCACCCTCCAGGACGTCCTGCCGCTGCCGGCCGCCGTCGACACCGCTCGCTCGCTGGTCTACTTCGACGGCCACGGCATCGGCCGCAACCTCCTGACCATCGCGATCTGGGGCGCGGCCGGCCTGGTCCTGCAGTTCCTGGTGGACCTGTGGCTGGCCCACCGGGAGAAGAAGGCACCGGGCACGCGGCCTGGGGCCGGCAGCTCCGGCAGCTCCGGCACGTCCGACGCGGCCGAGACCTCCGATGCCGTCGGCGGCTCGGCCCCGGTCTCCGGTTCCACGGAGGAGAACGACGACCTGGAACCCGTACCGGCGACCTGATCCCCGCCCGGGCCCGACGACGCCCGACGACGCCCGGCGGCGCCGGCCGGCCCACGGACGAAGCCTCCGCCGCTCCCCTTGCGGGAGCGGCGGAGGCTTCTCGCTTCTGCCGGTGCCGAGCCGCGATACGGCCTTGAACCGCGACAGGGCCTCGAGCCGCCACTAGCTTGGCCCGCATGACGACTCCTGCTGATGTGTATGGCGTGCGTGAACCCGAACTTCCCGGGCGGTTGTTGACCGTGGAGCGGGACGTGCTGGTCCCGTTGCTGCGGGGCCGGGCGGAGGAGGATTTCGGCCGGCCGGTCGTGGCCTGCCCGGGGTGGACCGTGCGGGACGTGCTGGCGCACTGCTCGGCCGCGCTCACCCGGGTGGTGGAGAGCCGGTTCGAGAAGGGGGTGTTCTCGCCCGCGTCGAACGAACGGGACATCGCCGAGCGGGGCGCCTGGAGCAACCAGCGGGTGGTCGACGAGCTGGAGCGGGGGATGACCGAGGCCGGGGCGGTGATCGCCAAGGCCGGCGGGGTGCTGGACGTGCTCGCGCTGGGCGAGTGGGTGCATGCCGGGGACGTCCGCGAGGCGCTCGGGGAGCCCGGGGCGTACGCGGGGGGCGGGCTGCCGTACGCGCTCGATCTGCTGGCCTACGTCACGGGTGCGAAGGGGCATCTGCCGCTGCACGCCGATCTCGACGACGCCGACGAGCCGCTGCGGCTCGGGGAGGTCTCCGGGGAGCGGCCTCCGGCGCGGTACATCGGGGACGGGGCGACGCTGGTGCGGCTGTACGCGGGGCGCTCGGTGAACGGGGCCTCGTACGAGCTGGCCGGGGCGGAGGCCGCCGAGCTGAACATCTTCGGGGAGTGAGACCGGCCGCGGGTGTGGGGGCGCGGATCCCCGGCCGGCGGGCGTAGGCTGGATTGGACTAGACCTCTAGGCCTCCGGCTCTCCGGGCTCTGGTCGTCGACGATCCGTGCCCTGATGCCGAGGAATGGGGTTCCATGAGCAAGCGTGCAGTCCTGGAGGTGATCGCCCTCGACGCCGAGGACGCGGTTGCCGCCCAGGCGGGAGGTGCGGACCGGCTCGAGCTGGTCACCGACATGGCCGCCGACGGGCTCACCCCGCCCGCCGCCACCGTCGCCGCCGTCCGCGCGGCCGTCGGCCTCCCGCTGCGGGTGATGCTGCGCCTCGCCGACGGGTTCGCCGCCGGTGACCCCGACCGGCTGGCGCGCACGGCCCACCAGGTGCGGGACGCCGGGGCCGAGGAGTTCGTCCTCGGGCTCCTCGACGCCGACGGCCGGGTGGACCTGGACGCCGTGGAGCGGGTAGTCGGCGCGCTGGACGGCTGCCGTTGGACCTTTCACCGCGCCATCGACCGCGCCGCCGACCGCGACGCCCTCCGCAAGCAGCTCGACGGGCTGCCCGGCCTCGACACCTATCTGACGGCCGGCGCGCCCGGCGGTGTCGCCGACGGGCTGCCCACCCTGCTCGCCGAGGCCCGGCGAGGGCGAGAGGGCGAACCCGGCTACCAGCAGGAACTGCTCGTCGGCGGCGGCCTGCGGCTGGAGCAGGTGCCCACCCTGCTCGCCGCCGGGATCCGTGCCTTCCACATCGGGGGCGCGGCCCGGCCCGACGGCTGGACCGGGCCCGTCTCGGCGGAGGCCGTCGCGCAATGGCGCAGGGTGGTGGACGGGGTGGTCGACGGGGCGGCCGGCGGGGACTGACACCGGCTTCGCCGGACCGGCTCAGTCCAGCAGCTGTTCCGGCAGGGGGGCCGCGTGCGTCACGATCAGGCCCGAGACCGCGCGGGTCAGGGCGACGTACAGGCGGCGCAGGCCGGTGCGTTCGTCGGGCTCGCCGTCGACCACGGCGCGCGGTTCGTCCAGGACCACGTAGTCGTACTCCAGGCCTTTCGCCAGGGACGCCGGAACCAGGGTGAGCCGGGTGTCGTACGTCGTCTCCTCGCCCGGCGCGACGTAGCCGATGCCCGCCTCCGCCAAGGCCCGAGCCAGCTCCGGGACCCGGGCGTCGGCGGTGATCAGGCCGACCGAGCCCTCGCGGGCCAGCAGCTCGCGGCAGGCCGCCAGCACGTCACCGGTCCCGCCACCGGTCCCCCCGCTCGTCCTGTCGGCGTCGGCATCGGCGGCGGCCGGGCGGATCGAGAAGAAGCCGGGGTTGTCACGGATCGACGCCACCGGCGTCAGGCCCGGCGCGATGTGCGGGAGCAGCCGGGAGGCGTACGCGATCACGTCCGTCGGGACACGGAAACCGGCGGTCAGCTCCTCGATCACCGCGTCCCGCTTGCCCAGGTGGCCCAGCGCCTCCTCCCAGCTCCGGGTCGCCCACGGCGTGGTGCCCTGGGCCAGGTCGCCGAGGACGGTCGCCGAACCGGTCGTGCAGCGCCGGCCCACAGCCCGGTACTGCATGGGGGAGAGGTCCTGCGCCTCGTCGAGCACCACGTGCCCGAGGGAGTGGGTGCGCCGGATCAGGTCGGTGGCCTCGTCGATCAGTACCGCGTCCGCCGCCGACCACTTCGCGGACTTCACCGACCGCGCCGGCTTCGCCCAGAGGATCGCCTTCCGCTCGTCCTCGTCGAGCAGTCCGGCCGCGTGCTCGGCCAGGAACTCCGGGTCCGCCAGCAGCCGCAGGACGAGCTTCGCCGGGTCGACGGCCGGCCAGACGGCCTTCACCGCCGCCTTCACCGCGCTGTTGCGGGCCACCGTGTCCTGCACCCTGTCGTCCGGTGCCTCCCCGGCCCGCTCCATCTGCACCAGCACGGCGTGCGCGATGCGCTGCGGCAGGGCTTCGCGGGCGGCGCCGTAGCGGATGTCCCGGTCGAGCAACTGGCGGACCAGTTCCTCCAGTTCGTACGCCGGTACCCGCCAGCGGCGCGAGCCGCGCACGACGACGACCGGTTCGGTGGGCAGGGTCACGTGCGCGTAGAGGGCCCGGCGCAGCACCTCGGCCATCCTCGCGTCGCCCTTGACGAGCGCGGTCCGCGCGTCGTCCGTCCCGCGGACCTCGACATGGGCCACCAGGTCGTCCACCGTCGCCTGCCCGACCGCCAGCTCGCCCAGCGCGGGCAGCACCTGCTCGATGTAGTGCAGGAAGGACCGGTTCGGCCCGACGACCAGCGTGCCCGTGCGGGCCAGCCGCTCGCGGTGGGCGTACAGCAGGTAGGCGACCCGGTGCAGGCCGACGGCCGTCTTCCCGGTGCCGGGACCTCCCTGCACGCAGACGCTGCCCGACAGGCCGGACCGTACGATCTCGTCCTGCTCGGGCTGGATCGTGGCGACGATGTCCCGCATCGGGCCGACACGCGGGCGCTCGATCTCCTGCTGGAGCAGCTTGCTGGTGACGGCGCCCCCGGCGGAGCCGGAGAACGTCACCGCGGCCGGGTCGGACAGGTGCTCGTCCTCGTACGCCGTGAGGTCCCCGCCGGTGTAGCCGAAACGGCGGCGCAGCGCGACGTCCATCGGGTCCTTCCCGGACGCCCGGTAGAACGGCTGCGAGACCGGCGCCCGCCAGTCGATCACCATCGGGTCGCCGTCGGCGTCGTGCACATGCCGACGTCCGATGTGCAGTGTCTGATAAGCAGCCTCCGGCTGCGGGCGCTCTCCCCGCGCCCCTTCCGCCTCCGCGGCACCCGGAGCGTGCAGGTAGTCGAGACGGCCGAAGAACAACGGGGTGCCGCTGAGGTCGGCCAGGGCCTTGATCCGGTCCCCGATCTGCCGCTCCAGGATCTGCGCGTTGACCCAGTTCGCGGTGACGTCGCGGATGTCGAGGGCCTCGACGTCCTCGCGCATCGCGCGCAGGGCGGCACGGGACGCGGAGAGGTGGGAACGCTCGCGGGCCAGGGGGCCTCCGGCGTCGACAGCGACGGTGCCGCCGACATCGCCGTCGGCGCTGGTGGCGGGCATGGCTGGGGTGGCGGGCGTGGGTTCGGGGACGTGCGCGGGCACGGGTCTGCCTCCGGCTGGTGCTGGCGGTGATGCCGCGTGATCACGGCACGGCGGACCGTCCGGTTTCCGTCCGGGCGGTGGCACTCCGGCGAGGGAGGCGGGAAGGCCCCGGACGGCTTCCGTTCCAGTGGCCGGGGCGAGCGGGAGATTCTAGTCGGCTCCCGCGCCAGGGGCGAACGATTAATTCGTCCCCTCGTCCCCTCGTCCCGGTCTCGAGGCTCGGGGTTTCGCACCCCTCAGGGCTCTCAGGGGTGCGAGTACTCCTCGAAGGGGAGACCGTGCGTCTCGGGGCGTACGCGACGGGATCCGAAGACGGGCCCGGGGACCGATGCCCCGAATGGGTGATCAGGCGCACTCTGGACACATGAGTACAGCGACCTTCACCCCAGGCAATCAGGCCCGTGGCCCGGGCGCCCCGCACCGCGGTGCCACCGCCACCGGCTCCGTCCCGCACTCCCCGCACCGCATCGGCAACGCCCTGCGCGCGGTCCGGGTCTTCGTCGAGAGCTTCTTCTCGGTCACCGTCCTCGGTGAGTACAACGAGGAGGCGGGCGTTCGCCGGAGGTAACGGCCCGCCCGAGCCTCCCGCCCGGC
>NZ_LIQT01000383.1 GCF_001418415.1 Streptomyces hirsutus | reverse complement strand
CGAGGGCGTCACGATCTCCGTCGACACCATGCGCGCCTCCGTCGCCGAGCAGTCCCTCGCGGCGGGCGCCGCACTCGTCAACGACGTCAGCGGCGGTCTCTCCGACCCCGGCATGATCCCCGTGGTCGCCGACGCCGGCGCCCCCTTCGTCGTCATGCGGTGGCGCGCCGTCGGGGCCGGCCAGGACGTGGCCGAGGAACCTCTTGCGGGACGCGGCCACGAGCAGCGGGTGGCCGAGCGCCCGGAGCCGGTCGAGACGGGCGAGGAGGGCGAGGTCGTGGTCGGCTCCCTTGGAGAAGCCGAACCCGGGGTCGACGATCACGCGGTCGGCGGCGATGCCGCCCTCCAGCACGGCGTCCACGCGCGTGCGGAGTTCGTCGACGACCTCGGTGACGACGTCGTCGTACACGCCTTTCACGTTGCCGCCCTCCAGCAGGCCGCGCCAGTGCATGACGACGAAGGGGGCGCCGGCGTCGGCGACCACGGGGATCATGCCGGGGTCGGAGAGACCGCCGCTGACGTCGTTGACGAGTGCGGCGCCCGCCGCGAGGGACTGCTCGGCGACGGAGGCGCGCATGGTGTCGACGGAGATCGTGACGCCCTCGGAGGCGAGCCCCCGGACCACGGGGATGACGCGCTTGAGTTCCTCGGCCTCGTCCACACGTGTGGCACCGGGACGGGTGGACTCCCCGCCGACGTCGATCAGGTCGGCGCCCTGGGCGACCAGGTCGAGGCCGTGCTTGACGGCGGTCGTCGTGTCGAACCAGCGGCCGCCGTCGGAGAAGGAGTCGGGCGTCACGTTCACGACGCCCATGACCGCGCAGCGGCCCCAGTGGGGGAGGCCCGAGACGTGAAGGTGTCCGCTCCTGTTGCTCATATGTTCAGCGTAGGCCCAGGACGGGGCCGGGAAGCACCTGGATCCGGGGGACGCGGCCGGAAGCCTGCTGCGGGATCTCGTGACCCGGGTCCGGGAGACCGGAGCCCCGGAGCCGGACCGCGACCCGGTATTTCCGGCGGGCGCGAGAGGGCCGGGGCGTATCCGGATCTCGCCGGGCATCCCGGAAAGCGGCGGGAGCGGGATGGGGGCGCCTCGGGACGCGACTCGGGTACGGCTCGGGCGCGACTTCCTTACCCTGGAGTAGGTTTTTTTGGGGCGGAAGCCCGAGTGGATCACTGGGCGCCGCAGGGGCGGTGCGTAACGGGTCCGGGCCCGGCTCGGGACGGCTCGTCACCGGTGCGGGAGGTGATCCGCCGAGGGGCGGGGGAGGTGACGGAACCGGCTTTCCGCCCAGAAAATGATCTTGATAATTGCGGCGCGGGTCTATTCACGGTTCGGCGGAGTTCCCCGTTGCCTGTGAAAGCCCCGGTACGGCTTTGTTTTTACGGGGCGGGGCTCCAACATTCCCCTACGCGCGGTAAGTTTCTGGCCATGCCACGTGGACGTCACCGTCATTCCCCGCCCCTGCACAGGATGTTGCCCCCGTCGGCGATCGCAGGCGTCTCGCTCGTCTGCGCCCTGGGGCCCTGGGTGTTCACACAACCGATGACGCTTCGCCTCCTGGCCGCTGCCGCGGCGGCCGTGGCGATCCTCGGTGCGGTCGTCATGCGGCACTGGGACGCCCAGGCCGGCAAGCAGGTCGCCGACCTCACGCGCGCGCGTGCCAGTGACGAGTGGCGTTTCGAGGAACGGGTCGCCGAACTGGAGTCCGACCTCGAGGAGTCGCGCGAGCTGCGCCTCAAGCTGGAGCACCGGCTGCGCGCCAAGCGCTCGGAGCTGGCCGGGCTGCGCAACGAGCACGCGACACTGCTCAGGCGGTACGCCGCGGCGGAGACCGACCGGGCGACGGTCCTGGAGGAGCGCCGGGTGCTCGAGATCGAGGCGGCGGTCCCGGCCCGCGCGCTGACGGCGGGACCGTCGGCCCCCGAGTCCGGTGCCGTGCCCGACGACGAGGCGACCGTGCCGGCGGCCGGGACCGAGGGCGCAACCGCGGGCGGACCCGAGGAGGGGACGACCGCACCCGAGTCCGAGGCACCCGCGGACGGCGGGGAGGAGGCCGGGCGGCCCGCGGCCCCCCGGGTCTTCTCGCCGGCGGGGTCCACGCTGTTCCTGCGGGCCGACGCGGCACTGGCACGGCTCGCCGCCCACGGCGAGGGGGACGAACGCCCCGCGCGGGACGTCACCGGTGCCGCCGGTGCGACCGACGCGACCGACGCGGCCGGTGCGACCGACGCGGCCGGTACGACCGACGCGGCCGGTACGACCGATGTGACCGAAGCGGAGGCCGCGGAGACGACGGCCGACGATGCGCCGACCGACGCCGGCACCCCTCAGGGCGACCACTCGGCGAAGGGCGGTGCCTCCGTGTCCGCGAGGGAGGACACCCGGCCCGGGGACCCCGCCGGGTCCCCCCGGAGCGGCGGCACCCCCGAGGACGACGGTCCCGAGCCCCCCAGGGCGAGGAAGCCGCAGCAGCCGCGGGAGGACGGGGCGGAGGGGCAGCCCCGGGCGGTTGCCGAGCACGGGCGCGCGACCGCCTCCTCCGGCTCGGACGGCTCGGACGGTTCGGACACCGGCACCCCGCCCGAGCAGCCGGCCCAGTCCGCGCAGCCCGCCCTGCCTGCTCCGCCGCCCCTGCCCGGCAGTTCCGTGCGGCGGCCCCCCGGGCACTTCACCGTGCCGACCGCGGTCGCGGTGGCACCGCCGACCGAGCCCGTGCGGCGCCCGGTGTCCGACGGCACCTTCGACTTCTTCGGCACGCAGAACGAGGCGGAGGCGGCCGAGGCGGCGGAGGCGGCCGAGGAGGAGGCGCCGGCCCGGCACCGGGCCGAGGCCGAGCCGGAGTTCGGGCCGGCCGAGGACGCGCGGGACGTCGGCCAGGTCATCGACCTGACGGCGCACGACGAGCCGGAGCCGGCCGACAAAAAGGCAGAGGCGGAGACCGGCACGAAGGGACTGCGCAGCGCGGTCTCCTGAAGCCCGGGAGAGCGCACGGCGGGCCGGCCGCACGGCAGAACCGCCACACGGCGAACGGGGCCACGCGAACGGGGTCCCG
>NZ_LIQT01000382.1 GCF_001418415.1 Streptomyces hirsutus | reverse complement strand
CGGGACCCCGTTCGCGTGGCCGGGCCGGGCGCCGGACGCCCGGCACCCGGGTCAGGCCATCCACCGGTCCGGGCGGGCGTCCCGGCGGCCGGTCCGGGACCGTTCCGCCTGGGCCCGCAACAGCTCCGCCGCCTCGTCGGCGTCCCGGAGCCGGGCGACCACGGACTTGTCGGCCCCGGTGTCCACATGGACGTCCGCGACGCCCCGGGCGCGCTGCCAGGGCCCCTGGACCAGCCGTACGCTCTGCACCTTGGCGTGCGGCACCAGTGCGACGGTCCGGGTCAGCCGGCCGTGCCGAGCGGCGAACACGGTGTCGGTGACGGCGAGTCCGTAGCCGCGCCACCACACCGGCACGCACCACCGCGCGCGCCGCGGCGGCCGGGACAGCTCCGCGTGCGACGGCACGCCGACGCCGGGCAGCACCCGCGCGACGACGGATTCGGCGATCTCGCGCGGAGCGACCGGCAGCAGCAGGGAGTTGGACGAGCCCGCCACATCGAGCTCCACCCGCACCCAGCCCCGGCGCCGCCACAGCAGCGGCTCCACGATCCGCACGGTCTGCACCCGCCCCGGCGGCACCGTCTCGTGCGCCCGGTCGAGGAGACCGTGGTCGATCCGCAGCCCGTCGGGCGACTCGCCCAGGGTCCAGTCGTACTCGGTGACGAACCGGCCGACGCTGCTCGCGCCCACCGCGCCGGCCACCGGGACGGCGGCGGCGAGGAGTGTCCACAGGCTGTGGGTGGTCATCCACAGCAGCGGCAGCGCGACGGCGGCGACGATCAGCCAGACCCAGGTCGCGGCGGTCAGCGCGAGGGAGAGGGCGAGGACGCCGGGCGGCACGCGCAGCAGCTGCCGGGACGGGGCCTCACCCACCTCGTGCGCCGTCTCGGGTGCGAAACCGGCCGCCCGCGCGAGCAGTTCGGCACGCAGCGCGCGGGCGTCGTCGGCGCCCAGGAAGGCCAGCTCGTCCTTCTTGTCGGTCCCTATGACGTCGAGTTTGAGCTTGGACACGCCGGCGACCCGCGCGAGCAGCGGCTGGGTGACGTCGACGGCCTGGATCCGCTCCAGCCGGATGTGCGCGGTACGCCGGAACAACAGCCCGGTGCGGATGCGCAGTTCGCTGTCGGTCACCGCGAAGTGGGTGAACCACCAGGTCAGGAAGCCGTAGAGGGCGGCGGCCGGGATGAGGACGCCGAGACCGATCAGCAGGGTGGTCGTCGTCAGCCGGGTCAGCTGGCGCTGCGCCTGGTCCGGGTCGTGCAGCGCCCACCCGATGACGACCGCGACGGGCGCCCACGCCCGCCTGAGCGGCGTGACGGGGTGCAGCCGCCGCTCGATCACGGGCCGCCGCTCGCGTACGGCCTCGGGAGCCTGTGGGGCGGTCACAGCCCCGCCGATCGGGCTTCGCCCAGCTCGGTGAGCCGGTCGCGCAGGCGTTCCGCCTCGGCCGGGACGAGACCGGGGATGGTGGCGTCGGTCGCCGCGGCCGCCGTGTGCAGTTGCACGCTGGCCAGCCCGAAGTGCCGTTCGAGGGGCCCGGACGTCACCTCGACCAGCTGCATCCGCCCGTACGGCACGACTGTCTCCTGACGCCACAGGACGCCCCGGCTGATCAGCAGGTCGTCGGAGCGCTCGGCGTACCGCCAGGAGCGCCAGTTACGCTCCAGCATCACCCAGCCCCAGACCAGCAGGGCCAGCGGCAGCAGGGCGAACGCGGCCCATCCGGGCCCGGCCAGCAGGCCCGGGACCAGCCCGGCGGCCAGCGTGAGCAGCCCCAGCCACACCACCAGCATCAGCCGGCGCACCTTCAGCAGCCCCGGTGGCAGCGCGATCCACTTCGGCTCGCCCCCGGCAGCCGCCGGCGTGCCGGAAGGGACCACCGGCTCCACCGCTTCCGTCGTCGCGGCCGGTCCCGCCGCCGGTCCCGCCGCCGGTCCCGCCGTCGTCCCGGTGGTCGTCGTGGTCGCCGTCGCCTCAGCGGGCCGTTCCTGCCCCGCTGTACCCGCGTCGTGCGGGTTCCCCGTCTCCATGGCCCCAGCGTACGTAGGGGAGACTGTGTTCATGACTCCTACGACGGAGACCATGGTCGGCATCGGCGGCGCCGCGGAGAGCACCGACATGGTGCTCAACATCGGGCCCCAGCATCCGTCCACGCACGGTGTGCTGCGGCTGAAGCTCGTCCTGGACGGCGAGCTCATCACCCGTGCCGAGCCCGTGATCGGTTACATGCACCGGGGCGCGGAGAAGCTGTTCGAGGCGCGGGACTACCGGCAGATCATCATGCTGGCCAACCGCCACGACTGGCTGTCGGCGTTCTCCAACGAACTGGGCGTGGTCCTCGCCGTGGAGCGGATGCTCGGCATGGAGGTCCCCGAGCGCGCGGTGTGGCTGCGCACGCTGCTCGCGGAGCTGAACCGGGTGCTGAACCACCTGATGTTCCTCGGTTCCTATCCGCTGGAACTCGGCGGCATCACACCGGTGTTCTACGCCTTCACCGAGCGCGAGGAGCTCCAGCACGTCATGGAGGAGGTCTCCGGCGGGCGCATGCACTACATGTTCAACCGCGTGGGCGGCCTCAAGGAGGACCTTCCGGCGGGATGGACCACACGCGCGCGCGCCGCCGTCGCCGACGTGCGCTCCCGCATGGACCGCTTCGACGACCTGGTGCTCGGCAACGAGATCTTCCGCGGCCGCACGCGCGGTGTCGGCGTCCTCTCCCCGGCGGCCGTGCACGCGTACGGGGTGAGCGGGCCGATCGCCCGGGCCTCGGGCGTCGACCTCGACCTGCGCCGCGACGAGCCGTATCTCGCGTACGGCGAGCTGGCGGACGTCCTGAAGGTCGTGACCCGCGAGGAGGGCGACTGCCTCGCCCGCTTCGAATGCCTCCTGGAACAGACGTACCACGCCCTCGACCTCGCCGAGGCCTGCCTCGACCGGCTCGCCGACCTGCCCCCGGGCCCCGTCAACCAGCGGCTTCCGAAGGTGCTCAAGGCGCCCGAGGGACACACGTACGCGTGGACCGAGAACCCGCTCGGCATCAACGGGTACTACCTGGTCAGCAAGGGCGAGAAGACGCCGTACCGGCTGAAGCTGCGCTCGGCGTCGTACAACAACGTCCAGGTGCTCACCGAACTGCTGCCGGGGACGCTGGTCTCGGACATGGTGGCGATCCTGGGGTCGATGTTCTTCGTGGTGGGGGACATCGACAAGTAGGGCAGCAGGCAAGTAGGGCAGCGGGCAAGCAGGGCAGCGGGGCAGCGGGGGAAGGCAGGGGGAGAGCCGTCTCAGGCGGTGTCCGCCAGCACGTCCGGGATCCCGACCGGCTGCAGCAGCCACCCGAAATCACCGAGCCCGCCCGGCGCGACGAGCTCGGCGGCCTCCGAGGCGGCGGCCAGGGCCCGTACGTAGCCGGCGGGGTCGGTGGACGCGAGGGCGAGCGGGGGGCGCGAGCCGGTGAGACCCAGGGCGCGCAGGGCGGCCCGCTGGGGGAGCAGCCGGGTGCCGGGGAGCGGGCAGGCCGCCGCGCAGGCGTCCAGGGCGACGTGCGCGGTGATGTCGCACGACCCGTCCGGTACGGGCGTCGTCCCGCGCCCCTCCCGGAAGCCCGTGAGCGTCCCGAACGGCGGGCGCGCGCCCGCCGTGTGCGCGTAGTCCACGGCGACCGCGAGCCCCCGCGCGAGCGTCCCGACCGCCGACGCCCAGGCCAGATCCCGGGGCAGCCCGATCTCCGCCCGCAGTCCCGCTCCGCTCGCGGCCTCCGGGGCGGCTCCCGGGGTGGCCTCCCCCTCCGTCATGGCCTCCCCGTCGTCCGTCACGGGTCGCTCGCCCGCCAGGGGCCACCACCGTGCCAGCCACTCCGCCTCCGGGCCCGTGACCGGCGGCCCGAGCCGTTCCGTTCCGTCGTCGCCCACCAGGACCAGCCGGGGGACGCCCGCCGGGTCGACCTCGGCGACCTCCAGGGGCACGTTGTCCAGCCACTCGTTGGCGAACAGCAGCCCCGTGGTCCGCTCCGGGGGCTCGGCCCGCCACTCGATCCGTCGGTCGAGACCGCCGGGACGGCCGGCGAGCTCGACGGCGCACGCCCGCGTGCGCGCCGCCACGTCGGCGGGCAGCGCGGCGAGCACACCGGCGGCCAGTTCGCCCCGTCCCGCCGCCATGTCCACGAAGTCGAGCACCGCGGGCCGGCCCAGCGCCTCGTCGACCCGGCACAGCAGACGCGCCACGGCCTCCGCGAACAGCGGTGAGGCGTGCACCGACGTGCGGAAGTGTCCGGCGGGGCCCTCCGGCCCGCGGTAGAACCCGTCCGGCCCGTACAGAGCCGCCCGGGTCGCCGCCCGCCACCCGCGCGGGCCGCCTTCCGTCCCTGCCGTCACCGGTCCCACCCGCCCGTTGTCGCCCATGTCACCGGTGCCGCCGGCTCGTCGCCGCCGCCGCTGCCGTCGTCATCGGCCCAGGTTACGTGCGGGGACACGCCGGGCCTCCACCTTGCGGAGTACGCGTACGGACCGGGGATCGGCCCTCCGGTTGACCCCTGCACGCATTTCGCTTCCCTACGCTGGGTCACGTGCAGCGCCTCTACGATTTTCTCCGCAGGCACCCGGCATGGGTCGACGGCTTCTGGGCCGTGGTCCTGTTCGGGATTTCGTTGTCCAGCGGAGCACCCGTCGAGGAGGGCCACGGGACCCCGCCGACGGCCGTGGCCGTACCGGTCATGCTGCTGTTGTCCCTGGTCGTCGCGCTGCGCCGCCGGATGCCGGAGCGGATGCTGGTGCTGGCCCTCGTGGTGGCCCTGCTCCAGGTGGTCCTGAACGTGGCGACGGTCCCGGCCGACTTCGCCCTGCTGGTGATCGTCTACACGGTCGCCGCCGTCGGCGCCCGCTGGGCCTCCCGGCTCGCGCTCGGCGCCGGCCTGTGCGCGGCGCCGGTGGCGCAGGCGCGCTGGCCGATCGAGGACGTGAGCGCGGCGGGCAACATCGCCATGGTGATATTCCTGACCGTGCCCTTCGTCCTCGCCTGGGTGCTCGGCGACTCCATGCGCACCCGGCGTGCCTACTTCGCCCAGCTCGAGGAGCGCGCCGCGCGGCTCGAGAAGGAGCGCGAGGCACAGTCGAAGGTCGCGGTCGCCGCCGAGCGCGCCCGCATCGCGCGCGAACTGCACGACGTCGTCGCGCACAACGTGTCGGTGATGGTGGTGCAGGCCGACGGCGCCGCCTACGTCCTCGACGCGGCGCCCGACCAGGCCAGGAAGGCGCTGGAGACGATCTCCTCCACCGGCCGCCAGGCGCTCGCCGAGATGCGCCGCCTGCTCGGCGTGCTGCGCACCGGCGAGCACCAGGAGGCCGGGGAGTACGTGCCGCAGCCCGACGTGCGGCAGATCGAGGACCTCGTCGAACAGTGCCGGGAAGCCGGGCTGCCGGTGGACTTCAAGGTCGAGGGCACCCCGCGTTCCCTGCCCAGCGGCCTCGAACTCACCGCGTACCGCATCGTGCAGGAAGCGCTCACCAACACCCGCAAGCACGGCGGGCCCAACACGGGGGCCAGCGTGCGCCTGGTGTACTTCGACGACGGTCTCGGCCTGCTCGTCGAGGACGACGGCAAGGGCGCCCCGCACGAGCTGTACGAGGAGGGCGGGTTCGACGGCCAGGGGCACGGCCTGATCGGCATGCGCGAGCGGGTCGGTATGGTCGGCGGCACCCTGGACGCGGGTCCGAGGCCGGGCGGAGGATTCCGCATCAGCGTCCTGTTGCCCCTCAAACCCGCTCATTGACACCTGAACGTTTGCGCACGCCCTTTATTGACACCTGTAACACCTTCTGGATGGAAGAGGCCCCGATGGCGATCCGCGTGATGCTCGTCGACGACCAGGTGCTGCTGCGCACCGGGTTCCGGATGGTGCTCGCCGCACAGCCGGACATGGAGGTCGTGGCGGAAGCGGGCGACGGCGTGGAGGCCCTCCAGGTGCTGCGGTCCACCGCCGTCGACGTGGTGCTCATGGACGTCCGGATGCCGAAGCTGGACGGGGTGGAGACGACCCGCCGGATCTGCGAGGACACCGACCCTCCCAAGGTGCTGATCCTGACCACCTTCGACCTCGACGAGTACGCCTTCTCCGGGCTGAAGGCGGGCGCCTCCGGCTTCATGCTCAAGGACGTGCCGCCCGGCGAACTGCTCACCGCGATCCGCGCGGTGCACAGCGGCGACGCCGTGGTCGCCCCGTCCACCACCCGCCGGCTCCTGGACCGCTTCGCACCCATGCTGCCGAGCACCACCAAGCAGCCCCAGCACAAGGAGCTGGAGCGGCTCACCGAGCGGGAACGGGAGGTCATGGTGCTGGTCGCGCAGGGCCTGTCCAACGGTGAGATCGCGGCCCGCCTGGTGCTGTCGGAGGCCACCGTGAAGACCCACGTGGGCCGCATCCTGACCAAGCTGGGGCTGCGGGACCGGGTGCAGGTGGTGGTCCTCGCCTACGAGACGGGACTGGTACGGGCCGGCGGACAGAGCTGACCTTGCGCACAGGGCTGACCGGGCGCCCTCGCGTCGGTAGGGTCTGCGCATGCTGCTGTGGATCAACGGTCCTTTCGGGGGCGGCAAGACGCAGACCGCGCACGAGATACGGCGCCGGTTGCCCGGCAGCGTCATCTGCGACCCCGAGCACGTCGGCTTCGGCCTGCACCGGATGCTCCCGCCGGAACTCCGGGGAGCCCGCGGCCGGAAGCCGCTGCTAGAAGACTTCCAGGAGCTGGCCTCCTGGCGGCAGGGTGTCGTCGAGGTCCTCGACCTCGTCCTGACCCGGCACGACGGCGTCGTGATCGTGCCCATGACGGTCACGGACCCGGACTGCTTCGCCGAGACCGTCGGCCGGCTGCGCGAACTCGGTCACGACGTACGTCACTTCGCCCTGCTCGCCGAACGGGAGACGGTGCTGCGGCGGTTGCGCGAACGCGGCTTCGGCCGCCTCCTGAAGTACGTCGGCGGGAAGAACGCGGTCCCGCGCAGGGAGAGCTGGGCCGTGCGGCGGCTCGACCACTGCCTGGAGCGCCTGGGCGAGCCGGAGTTCGCCGAGCACCTGTGGACCGACCACACGACCGTCCCGAAGACGGCGGACCGCATCGCCGTCCTGGCCGGACTGACCCTGCACCCCAACCACGAGGGCCCGCTGCGGACCCGGCTGCGGCAGGCGGGCGTCGGCATCCGGCACATCCGCTTCGACTGACCCGCTTCGCCACCTCCGCTCCGGCCGACCCGCTTCGCCACCTCCGCTCCGGCCGACCCGCTTCGCCACCTCCGCTCCGGCCGACCCGCTTCGCCACCTCCGCTCCGGCCGGTCGGCACCGGCCGGCCCGTGTCCGGGGCCGCCGTCAGCGCAGAATGCCCTCCAGGAAGTCGCTGCCGAGCCGGGCCACGACCGTCACGTCCAGCTGGTGCAGTACGTACCGGCCGCGGCGGCGCGTGGTGAGCAGGCCCGCCTTCTTCAGCACGCCGAGGTGACGGGATATCTCCGGGGCCGTCATGCCGTGCACCTGGGCCAGCTCACCGGTGGTGTACGCGCTGCGCGCGAGGTGACGGCACAACCGCATGCGGACGGGGTGGGACAGCGCCGTCATCCGCAGGGCCAGCTGCTCGACCGTCGGCGGCGCGGCGAGCTCGGGGGAACCGACCGGGTAGTGCAGCACCGGCTGCCAGCCGTACCGGTGCAGGACCATCAGGTGCGGCCGGCCCAGGCTCGTCGGGATCAGCAGCAGGCCGGTGTCGGCCGTGGCCGTACGGGTGTCACCGAGTTTGTCGACCGTGATCAGGCCGGCGTCCAGATCGACGGTGACCGAGGGGGACACCGCGGCCAGCGCCTCGGCCAGCCCTTTGTGCCGCAGCAGGTCCGTCTTGAGCCGGGTGTCGGCGGCGAGCTGATGACGCAGCCGGGACCAGGCCTCGGCGAAGAACGCCTCGTCGCAGTCCTGGAGGAACTCCCGCAGCCAGGCCCGGATCCGGGGCGGATCGGCCAGCAGCCCTTCCGTGAACCGCACCTGCCGGGGCCCCCGCGCGGCGGCCAGCTCCAGCGCCCGGTGGCGCATCCTCTCGTCGGTGAGCGGGCCGGGGCCCGGCGTTTCATAGGGGAACGCACAGGTGAACTCCAGCGCGGCGGACACGAACTGCTCGTCCGACAGTTTGTCCAGCAGCTCCAGCTCCTCGGCGAGGTCCGTGCCGGGGAGCGCGCCGCCGGGGACGCCCGCGCACGCCAGGAACAGGTCCGAGAACGTCGTACGCCACAGGAAGTCGGCCTCGCACATCCGGTCCGCCAGATGCGGGTCCAGGCGTGCGGTCACGCCCGTCACCCAGCTCTGGAGCCCGGGGTGGTGGGCCGGCTCGGACAGCGCGTGCAGCGCCATGCCGAGCTCGGCCAGCGGGGACGGCACGACGGCGATCCTCCCCCGGGCTCCCGGTTCCGCCCGGGCAGGGGCCGGCCCCGTCGGTCTCAGCCCCGAGATGTCGATGCGCACGCTCATGCCCTCATCGTGCACTCCGCCGCTGACGGCGCCGCCCCGATTGACGGCCGTCGTCAATCGGGGCGGCGATCGGGAGCTCCTGCCCCTGCGACGGCCCTCGGCCCCTCGGCCCCTCGACCTCTACGCTTCTACGCCGGTCTCCGTGCCCCTACGCCTGCGCTTCGCCCCTACGCCCGCGCTTCCGGCGGCAGCCGCCGTACGAAGTCCGCGGCCGCGGTCCGTACGTCGTCGGCCGTCCACTCCAGGCCCGCCGCCCGCACGTACACCTCGGTGAGGGCCAGACCCGGTCCCTTCGGATCCCAGTGGTTGGCGAACAGCGCGGCCCCCGTCTCCTCGGCCGCCCGGACGGCCGCCTCGGCCAGGACGTCGGCCCCGTACGGCAGCCACACCTGGAAGTCGTGGGTGTGCGGCACCTCGGGGTGGACGCGCGCCCACGGCACCCCGGCCTCCGCCAGCCCCTCGCGCAGGGCGGCGGCCACCACACGCGCGTGGGCGACGTACTCGGGCAGCCGGGGCAGCTCACGCTCCAGACCGATCAGCGCCGACAGCGCGGTCGGGAACTGCTGGAAGACATTGCCTCCGTACCGGTGCCGCCAGGCCCTGGCCTCCTCCACCAGCGTCGCCGGACCGGCGAGCGCCGCACCGCCGAAACCGTCGAGGGACTTGTAGAACGACACGTAGACGCTGTCCGCCAGGGCGGCGATCTCCTCCAGCGGACGGCCGAAGTGCACCGTGCACTCCCACAGCCGGGCCCCGTCGAAGTGGACCACGGCCTCGCGTTCCCACGCGGCGTCCACCACCTCGGTCAGCTCCTCCCAGGTGGGCAGCACGAAACCGGCGTCCCGGAGGGGGAGTTCCAGCATCAGCGCGCCGAAGGGCTCCTCGAAGTCCCGCACCTCGGCGGCGGTCGGCATCCGGGGTTCACTGGTCACCCGCACCGGAGACAGGCCGCTGACCCGGCTGAACGCGTTCCGCTCGTGCACCTCGGGATGGCCGAGCCCGTGCAGCGCGACCACCGGGTTGCCGGTACGGCCCGCCCAGCAGCGCAGGGCCACCTGCTGGGCCATCGTCCCGGTCGGGAAGAACGCGGCGGCCTCGGTGCCCAGGAGTCCGGCGACCCGTTCCTCCAGCGCCTCGACGACGCCGTCGCCGTAGAGGTCGGCCGTCTCGTCCAGGTCGTACACGCCCGCCGCCGCGTCCAGCAGGGCCAGCCGCTCCCGGAGAGGGCCGAGGAAACCGAGGCGCGCGAGCGCGCGCGGGGCGTCGCGGCAGGCGGCGATCCGCCGCTCGCGGAGCTTCCGGCCCCGTTCCCGATCCGTCCCTTGCTCCGGCTCTCGAGCCGGCTCCCGGTCCGGGCCCGGTTCCGCCCCGGCCCGCCGCCCGTCCCCGTCCTGTGCCGCAGTGCCGTTCTCCGCCGTATCACCCATGCCCGGGATCATCCCGCGTACGGACGCGCGCGGGCACCCGGGTTTCCGCCGCGGTGGTCCACACCCTGTGGACCACCGCGCGCCGGGGAACCGGCCGCGTTTCGCGTTAACATGACGAAAAATCGTCCGGTACCCCGAGCGGACTGGAACGGGAAGGCCGTCGTCGCGTGAACACAAGCCCACAGCCAGATCCCAGGGACCGCCCCGCGCGGCTCAGCGTCGGTGTGGTCGGCGCCGGGCGCGTCGGACCGGCCCTGGCGGCGTCCCTGCAGCTCGCCGGGCACCGTCCGGTGGCCGTGTCCGCCGTCTCCGCCGCCTCCCGGAAGCGCGCCGAGCAGCTGCTCCCCGACGTGCCGGTGGTCGCGCCCGCCGAGGTGCTGGAGCGGGCCGAACTGGTGCTGCTGACCGTCCCGGACGACGCGCTGCCCGAGCTGGTGGCCGGGCTCGCCGAGACGGGTGCGGTACGGCCGGGACAGCTCCTCGCGCACACCTCCGGGCGGTACGGCGCGAAGGTGCTGGACCCCGCCCTGCGGGCCGGCGCGCTGCCGCTGGCCCTGCACCCGGCGATGACGTTCACCGGCACCCCCGTGGACGTGCAGCGGCTCGCCGGATGCTCCTTCGGCGTCACCGCGCCCGAGGAACTGCGGCTGGCCGCCGAGGCCCTCGTGATCGAGATGGGCGGCGAACCGGAGTGGATCGCCGAGGAGAACCGCCCGCTCTACCACGCGGCCCTCGCCCTGGGCGCCAACCATCTGGTCACCCTGGTCGCCCAGTCCCTGGAGCTGCTGCGCACCGCCGGGGTCGAGGCCCCCGACCGGATGCTCGGCCCGCTGCTCGGCGCCGCCCTGGACAACGCCCTGCGCTCCGGCGACGCGGCCCTCACCGGCCCCGTCGCGCGCGGTGACGCGGGCACCGTCTCCGCCCATGTCACCGAGCTGCGCCGGCACGCCCCGCAGACCGTCGCCGGCTATCTGGCGATGGCCCGCGCGACCGCCGACCGCGCCCTCGCCCACGGCCTGCTGAAGCCGGAGCTCGCCGAGGACCTCCTCGGGGTACTCGCCGACGGGGCGACGAGCCCCGGCGGTCCGGGAAACCGGGGCGCCCGGGGCAATCCCGGTGACCCCGGTGACCCCGGTGACCAGGGCGATCAAGGCGGCGAAGGCGAAGGGGACACCCGATGACCACCACCCTGCTGCGCACCGCGGCCGACCTGCACGCACGCGCGCGTACGGGCCGCCGAGCCGTCGTGATGACCATGGGCGCCCTGCACGAGGGCCACGCCACCCTGATCCGCGCCGCGCGCGACCTCGCGGGCGCCGAGGGCGAGGTCGTGGTCACCGTCTTCGTCAACCCGCTGCAGTTCGGCGAGGGCGAGGACCTCGACCGGTATCCGCGCACCCTGGACGCCGACCTCGAGCTCGCCGGGCAGGCGGGCGCCGACGTGCTCTTCGCCCCGTCGGTCGACGAGGTCTACCCGGGCGGCGAGCCCCAGGTCCGCGTCAGCGCCGGACCCATGGGCGAATGCCTGGAGGGCGCCGCCCGCCCCGGCCACTTCGACGGTGTGCTCACCGTCGTCGCCAAACTGCTGCACCTCACCCGCCCCGACGCCGCCCTGTACGGCCAGAAGGACGCCCAGCAGCTCGCGCTGATCCGCCGCATGGTCCGCGACCTGAACTTCGGCGTCGACATCGTCGGCGTCCCCACCGTCCGCGAGCCCGACGGACTGGCCCTCTCCAGCCGCAACCGCTACCTCTCCGCCGCGGACCGGCGCACCGCCCTCGCCCTGTCCGGCGCCCTGTTCGCCGGCCAGGACCGGCACGCCGCGCAGGAGGCGCTGCGCGCGCGGGCCCGCGAGGTGCCCGCCACGCACGCGCGCGTCGAGGCGCTGAACGCGCTCGGGGAGTCCCGCGCGGCGGCCGACGCCCACGCCGTCGCCACGGCGGGCGGACCCGAGGCCGTCCGTGTCGCCGCCCGCCAGGTCCTCGACGGGGCCGCCCGCTTCACCCCGCCGCTCACGCTGGACTACCTGGCCCTGGTCGACCCCTCGGACTTCACCGAGATCGGCGACGACTTCACCGGCGAGGCCGTGCTCGCCGTGGCCGCCCGGGTCGGCACGACCCGCCTGATCGACAACGTCCCCCTGACCTTCGGCACCCTCGGAGCCGCCTCGTGACCAGCACCGGCATACGACTGCACGCTCCCGCGCCCGGGTGGTCCATCGCCGCGGACGTCGTGGTCGTCGGCTCCGGCGTGGCCGGACTGACCGCCGCGCTGCGCTGCGAGGCCGCCGGACTGGCCACCGTCGTCGTCACCAAGGCCCGGCTCGACGACGGCTCCACCCGCTGGGCCCAGGGCGGCATCGCCGCGGCCCTCGGCGACGGCGACACCCCCGAGCAGCACCGGGACGACACCCTGGTCGCCGGCGCGGGCCTGTGCGACGAGGAGGCGGTCCGCATCCTCGTCACCGAGGGCCCCGACGCCGTACGCCGTCTCATCGCCACCGGCGCCCACTTCGACGAGTCCGAAGAGGGCAGCCTGGAACTCACCCGCGAGGGCGGCCACCACCGCCGGCGCATCGCGCACGCGGGCGGGGACGCCACCGGCGCGGAGATCTCCCGTGCGCTGGTGGAGGCCGTACGCGCGATCGGGAGCGGCGAGCGCGAAGCGCTCCCGGGCGAGGGCGGTGGGGGGCGACGGGCGGGACTGCGCACGATCGAGAACGCGCTCGTCCTGGATCTGCTCACGGACGCCGAGGGGCGCAGCGCGGGTGTGACGCTGCACGTCATGGGGGAGGGCCAGCACGACGGCGTGGGGGCCGTGCACGCCCCCGCGGTGGTGCTGGCGACCGGTGGCATGGGCCAGGTCTTCAGCGCGACCACGAACCCCTCCGTCTCGACCGGCGACGGGGTGGCGCTGGCCCTCCGTGCGGGCGCCGAGGTCAGCGACCTCGAGTTCGTGCAGTTCCACCCGACCGTCCTCTTCCTCGGTCCGGACGCGGAGGGCCAGCAGCCCCTGGTCTCCGAGGCGGTCCGCGGCGAGGGCG
>NZ_LIQT01000381.1 GCF_001418415.1 Streptomyces hirsutus | reverse complement strand
GACCACACGCATCCACGCCACGGGCAGTGGCACCACGGCCAGTGACACCATGGACATCCACGCCACGCGCACCGGCAGCAGGTACACCCACCCCACGACGCCACCGTCCGCCCCCGCCCTCGACGTCGACAAACTCCTCGCCGCCCGTCTGCACGCCGCCCGCGCCCGGCCCTACCTGGCGACGGCCCTGTTCGCCCTGCACCCCGTCGCGTCGGCGCGGGTGCCCACGATGGCCGTCGACCGGCACTGGCGGTGCTACGTGTCGCCGAACTTCGTGGACCGCACCCCCGAGGAGGAACTCGCCGGTGTCTGGGTGCACGAGGTGTCGCATCTGCTGCGCGACCACCACGGGCGCTCCGACCGGTATGCACGGGCGCACCACCTCACCGGCCCGGCGGAACGGCTGAGGATGAACATCGCGGCGGACTGCGAGATCAACGACGACGTGTTCGGCGACGGCCTGGTCCGGCCCAAGGGCGCGATCACGCCGAGCAGCCTGAGGCTTTCGGCCGGAGAGCTGATGGAGGACTACCTGGGCCGGTTCCGGCTCGGACCGTACACCCAGGGCATGGCCTGGCTGGACTGCGGCAGTGGCGCCGACGGACTGGACCGGGAGTGGGACCTCGGGCCGGACGGCGCGCACGGCCTCAGCGAGCAGGAACGCGACGCGGTCCGGTTCCGGGTCGCGCAGGGCATCAACGCCCGGCCGGGAGACGTCTCCAAGAGCTGGCAGCGGTGGGCCGAGGAGGCGTTCCAGCCCCCGCAGCCCTGGCGGGAACTGCTCGGTGCGGCACTGCGCGCGGCGGTCTCCGGCCCCGGCGCGGGCGACGACTACTCCTACGGCCGTCCCGCACGACGCTCGGCCGGTCTGCCCGGCGTCGTGCTGCCGAGCCTGCGGCGCACGCCGCCCCGCGTCGCGGTGGTCATCGACACCTCCGGCTCGGTCAGCGACGCCGAACTGGGCAGCGCGCTCCGGGAGGTAGCGGCGATCTCCCGGGCGGTGGGCGGCCGCCGCGACATGGTCTCGGTGGTGTCGTGCGACGCCGCGGCCACGGCTGTGCGGTCCCTGTGCCGTGCCGAGGGGATACCGCTGGTGGGTGGCGGCGGAACGGATCTGCGCACGGGTTTCGCCACGGCCCTCGGGTCGCGTCCCCGGCCGGACGCCCTCGTGGTGCTGACCGACGGTCAGACACCCTGGCCGGACCGGCGGCCCCCGTGCCGGACGGTGGTCGGCTTGTTCCCCCGCCGCACGGCCGGCTCCTCGCACGACGAGAACGACCCTGAGTACCGACCGGACGCACCGCCGGGCTGGGCCCGGGCGGTGACCATCACCGAGGGCCCCGGCAGCCGGTGAACCGAGCGCGGCGCCGGCTGCACGGTGCCGGGCCCCGGGCCCCGGCCCACCGACCTGGGGGACCGGGACCCGGAGGGCGTCAGGTCCCGGTCACGTCCGTGACTGTCCACCGCTGGTTGGCACCGGAGTTGGGCTCCCAGGTCGTCACCGCGGCGCCCTCGTGGGTGGCCTGGCCGCCGACCTCCAGGAGGCGCCCGGTGGCCGCGTTGATCAGCGTCCAGGCGCCGTCGCCGGTGCCCGACACGATCCACTCGGCGGCCCTGTCCCGTTTGCCGGTGTCGGGCGCGGCGACCGGGACGTCGTCACGCACGGTCAGACGCCTGCGCTCACCGTCCTGCGTACTGGTGAACTCGTAGCGCTGCCGCACTCCGTCACCGGGACGCACCGTGCTCAGCCGCCACCGCTGGGCCGCCGAGCCGTCGCCGGTACCGATGACGAGGCCGCTGCCGTCGCCGCCGACGGTGACGGCCTTGCCGCTCTGCGCACCGGTCAGGGTGTAGGTGTGGCCCTTGCGCAGCAGCGGGGCGTCGGCGGCGACGCCGGAGACACCTTTGACGACGAAGGACGTCACCGACTGGGCGGGCACCGTGAAGGTGGCCGTGCGGTCGCCGGCCCTGATGGCCCTGTGCCGCTCCAACTTGCCGTCCGCACTGGTCACGACGGGCGTGACGGTCGCGTTCCGGCTGACGGTGCGGAACTTCGAGAGGTCCACGGTGACGTCGCGGGCCCCGGTGGTGCTGTTGACGTGGACGACCGAGGCGCCCTTGCCGTTCTTCGTCACCGCCGCCGCGCTGGAGGTGTCGTTCACCTGGATCAGCCGGTCGCCGGGCCTGATGAAATGGGTGAAGTTGCGGGCGGTGTCGAACTTGGTGTTCGTGTGAACGGGGCAGGACTCGAGGGTGTCGGCCGCCGTGCAGCTGAACGGCAGCTGGATCTCGCCCCAGTTGCCGCCCTTCGCGGACTCCCCGCCGGGCCTCATGTTGTCGTGGTCCTCGACGGGTTGCCAGAACACCCATGCACGCGGTTCGAGTTCGCGCAGATCGTCCACGATGCGCTGGGCGAGACCGAGACCGGGACGCATGTCGGTGAAGCTCTGTCCGTCGCCCCAGTCGCCCTCGACCTCGCTCATCCACAGCCGCTTGTCCGCCGCCTTGGAGAGGTCGCGGACGGTGGTGCGCTGCCCGGTTCCGTAGGTGTGGACGTTCATCTGGTCCACGAGGTCGCGGGCCGCGGGGGAGTAGGTGTTCCAGTTCCGGGCGAACGTGGACGGGTTGGTCTCGTCCATGGCGGAGATTTTGGCCCCGGTCCTCGCCTTCCTCAGCGCCGGCGCCAGGGCGTGGAGCACCTTCTCCTGGAGCTCGGGGCCGATATGGGCGCCTTCCTGCCGGCCGCCGACGGGCTCGCCGTCCGGGCCGAGACGGGTGCTCCAGTAGGTGGTGTTCGGCTCGTTGAACGGGTCGACGGTGTCGACCTCGATGCGGTGCGCCTTCTCCAGCCGCTTGGTCGCGCCCGCCAGATAGGCGGCGAAGTCGTCGACCGACTCGGCCTTGAGCTGGTCCCCGGAGGCGTCGAACCCGCCGGAGACGTAACCGCTGACGGTCATGAACCAGGGCGGGGAGTTGCTGAAGGTCTCCCAGTGGGTGATGTCCTTCTTGATGCGGTCCACCCACCAGCGCTGGGTGGCATCGGCGTCGGGGTTCCAGTCCGCCGGGTCGTCGGCGTCCCACCAGCCGGTGTCCTCTCGGGTGGTGCCCGCCGGCGTCTTCCACCAGCCCTCGACGGCGCCGCCGGCACGCAGATAGTCCTTGACGTCGGGGGCGTTGCCACCACCCACGTTGTAGCGGGCGATGTTCAGGGCGAGGCCCTCGTCGCCGAAGAGGAGTTCGGCGAGCTTTTCGCGTATCTCCGGCGGGTAGTCGCCCGTGGCGTTGGCGAACCAGGCCAGACTGGTGCCCCAGCCCTCGAACTCCTCCTGCTGATAGGACGGATCGGGCCGGACGGTGACGGAGGGAACGGAGGGGACGGAGGTCTCCGCCCGAGCGGTGGACGCCGGGGCGGGGACCAGGGCGGCCCCGGTGGCCAGGGCGGTGAGGCCGGCGGCTGTCAGGCGCCGTCCTCTGCCGGTGCGGTGTGCCATCGGTGTGCTCCCAACATTGAGGTGTGGTCGCGCTCTGGTGGAACCCTCCGGCCGCGCGGTGCGCGCGGCCGGAGGAGAAGGCGGCCTCCTGGAACGACCGTGCCGTGCCGGGGAGGTGGAACAGGTGCTCCCGCCCCGCCCCTGCCGGGTCCGGGAGTCGAGGCGGTCGCCGCGTCTCAGCCGGCCGGCTGCCGCAGTACGGCGACGGCACGCGGTCCGAGGACCAGCGCACCGCCGTCCCCCTCCGTGGTGCCGAGCAGTACCTCCCCGTCGAGGCCGTGCACGGGGACTGCCGTGTCGGTCCGGTTCACCAGGAACAGGAACCGGCCGCCGGGACCGCTGCGTACCGTCGTCTCGATCAGCCCGCGGACCTCGGTGGGCAGTTCGCTCTCCACGCCGGCCGGTGCGAGCAGCCGGGGCAGCAGCGAGGTGAGCCCTGCGACACCGAGCCGGGTGGAGACGTAGGCGCCCGAACCGGTGCCCGTGGCCTTCCGGGTGACGGCAGCCCGGCCGGCGTGTACGCCGGTGCGGTAGCGGGCCAGGACGTCCGTCCCCGGCGCGACGGTGATCCGGTCGGTCCACAGACTGCCCGTCGTCGCGTCGTCGAGCTCCACCGTGTCACCGTCGAGCAGCGGACCGAACTCTTCGATGCGGATGCCGAGCAGCTCGCGCAGCGCTCCCGGATAGCCGCCGAGCCAGACGTGGTCGTGCTCGTCGACGACACCCGAGAAGTACGTGGTGATCAGGTGGCCGCCCTGCTCGGTGTACCGGGTGAGCGTCTTGGCCAGGTCGGCGGGGACCATGTGCAGCACCGGCGCGACGAGGACCTGGTGGCGGTGCAGATCGGCACGGGTGGTGACGAGGTCGGCGCGGACCCCGAGGGCCAGCAGCGCCGAGTACCAGTCGAGCGCCTCCTGCCGGTAGTCGAGCAGCGAGGAGGGATGGGAGTCCTGCTCGCTCGCCCACCACGACTCCCAGTCGTAGAGGATGCCGACCCGGGCGGCCTCCCGTTCGCTGCCCGCGACCGGCGCGAGTGCCTTGAGGGTGGCACCGAGTGCGGTCACCGCGCGGAACAGGTCGCTGTCCGCGCCGGCGTGCGGAACCATCGCCGAGTGGTACTTCTCGGCACCGGCCGCCGACTGACGCCACTGGAAGTAGCACACCGCGTCGGCCCCGTGCGCCACGTGCAGCAGCGAGTCACGGGCCAGGTCGCCCGGACGCTTCGCCACGTTGACGGGCTGCCAGTTGACGGCACTGGTGGAGTGCTCCATCAGGAACCAGGGCCGGCCGCCGGAGATGCCGCTGGTGAGGTTCGCGGAGAAGGACAGCTCGTCGCGGGCCTGCGGCCCAGGATGGACGTAGTGGTCGTTGGAGACGAAGTCGATCTCCTGCGCCCAGTCGGGGTAGTTCATCCCCTTGGTGTTGCCCATCACCATGAAGTTGGTGGTGACGGGGACGTCCGGGGTGATCTCCCGCAGGATGTCCCGCTCGGCCCGCAGATGCTCCTTGAGCGCGTCCGACGAGAAGCGCTTGAAGTCCAGCTGCTGGGTGGGGTTGGGGTGGGACGCGGCCTGCCGGGGCGGCAGTATCTGCTCCCAGCCGGTGTAGCGCTGGGACCAGAAGGCGGTGCCCCAGGCGGAGTTGAGCGCATCCAGGGTGGTGTACCGGACTCGCAGCCAGTTCTGGAACGCACGTGCCGCGTCGTCGGAGAAGTCGTAGACGTTGTGGCAGCCCAGCTCGTTGTTGACGTGCCAGGCGACCAGGGCCGGGTGACCCGCGTAGCGGGTCGCCAGCTCCCGTACCAGGCGCAGCGCGTGGGCGCGGAACACCGGGGAGGTGGGACGCCAGTGCTGGCGCGCCCCCGGCCACAGGATGGTGCCGTCCGCGGTGACCGGCAGGATCTCCGGGTGAGCCGTCGTCAGCCAGGGCGGCGGGGAGGCGGTGGCGGTCGCCAGGTCGACACCGATGCCGCCCGCGTGCAGCAGGTCCAGCACCTCGTCGAGCCAGCCGAAGTCCCAGGTGTTCTCCGCCGGTTGCAGCCGCGCCCAGGAGAAGATCCCCACGGACACGACGTTCACACCGGCCTCCCGCATCAGCCGGACGTCCTCCTTCCAGACGCTGCGGGACCACTGCTCGGGGTTGTAGTCGGCGCCGTACAGGAGGCGGGGGGCACGGTCACCGTCCGCCCCGCTGGTACGGGACAGGAGGGTGGAGATCATGGCGGTCCTTCCGGGTGTCTCGCACCGGGGCGGTACGACGTGCGTGCCGCCCCGGTGTGCTACTTCTCTACGGTGAAGCCCTGCTCGTTGCCGTACTGCACCGACGCGTCCTGCCAGGCCTTCAGGCCGTCCGCCAGCGTGGTGCCGGAGACGTAGGCCTTGCCGACGGTGTCGTTGAAGATCGAGTTGGCGTACACCTGGTACGGCAGGTACGCCCAGTCGTCGGCGACGTTCGCGGCCGACTCGGCGAACACCTTGTTGGCCTGCTGCCCGCCGAAGTACGGGAACTCGGTGTTCTGGAACTCCTCGGAGTCGAGCTGAGCCGTGGTCGCCGGGAAGGCGCCGCCCTTCACGCGGGTCTCGACACCGTCGCCGGCGTTGGCGTACTCCGCGAACGCGTAGGCGAGCGCCTCGTTCTTGCCGAGCTCGGGCAGAGTGAGGGCGCTGCCGCCGTTCTCCGCGCCGGCGTCGGCGCCCGCCGTCCACTGCGGCAGCGGGGCGACGCGCCAGTCACCGGCGGCCTCCTTCACCCCGGAGGCGAGGTTGGCCGGCATCCAGGCACCGATGGCCAGGGTGGCGATGGTGCCGTCGCCGAGGCCCTTGTACCACTCGTCGGACCAACTGGTGACCGGGGCGACAAGCTTCTCGTCGAGCAGCTTCTGCCAGGTTCCGGTGAAGTCCTTGGCCCCCTTGTCACCGAACCCGATCTTCACCCCGGTGCCGTTCACCTCGTAGGGGCGCGAACCGGCCTGCCACAGCATGCTGGTGGTGAAGCCCGCGTCACCCGCGTCGTTGGTGATGTACGCCTTCGGGTCGGCCTTGCGCAGGGCGCGGGCCGCGTCCACGTACTCGTCCCACGTGGTGGGCACGTCGATCCCGTGCTTGTCGAAGACCTTCTTGTTGTAGAACAGCGCCATCGGGCCGGAGTCCATCGGCAGGCCGTAGATCCCCTCGCCGCCGGCCTTCACACCGTTCCAGGGGCCGGGGGAGTACTGGCCGGCGAGCTTGTCGGCGCCGAAGCCGCTGAGGTCGGTGAGCCCCTCGGTCAGCGCGTACTGGCCCATGGCGTAGTACTCGACCTGGGCGACGTCGGGGACGCCCTTCTTCGCGGAGATGGCGTTCTGCAGCGCCTTGTACTGCTCGTTGCCGGTGCCCGCGTTGACGAGGTTCACCTCGACTCCGGGGTGCTCCTTCTCGAAGTCGGCCGCCACCTGCTCGAGCGTGGGTTCCCACGCCCAGACGGTGACGGTGCCGCCCTTCTCCAGGGCCGCCTCGACGTCCGACTCGGAGACCGCCTTCGGGGCGGCGCCCCCGTCGTCGGAACCGCCGCAGGCGGTGGCGCCCAGGGCCAGGGCGCAGACGATGCCGATGCCGCGCAGGAGGCGGCGGGACTGCTTGTGCATGGGCGTGCTTCCACTTCTTCGTGGGCCGGGATTCCGAGGCCGGGACAGGGTGATGTGCGGGAGGGGGAAGAGGGGCGGTGCTATTCCTTGACGCTTCCGGCGGAGAGCCCCGACTGCCAGTACTTCTGCAGCAGCAGGAACGCGGCGATCAGCGGGACGATGGTGATCAGCGAGCCGGTGATGACCAGGTGGAACACGGGCTGCCCGCCGGCGGTCGCGGCCTGGTCGTTCCAGCTGTGCAGCCCCAGGGTGAGGGGGTACCAGTCGGGGTCCTTGAGCATGATCAGCGGGAGGAAGTAGTTGTTCCAGGTCGCGACCATGGTGAACAGCGAGACGGTGACGATGCCCGGCGCCAGCAGTGGCAGCACCACCAGGAAGAAGGTGCGCAGCTCGCCCGCGCCGTCGATCCGGGCCGCCTCGAGGAGTTCGTTCGGGACGGCCTCACTGGCGAACACCCACATCAGATACAGGCCGAACGGCGAGATCAGCGACGGGATGATCACCGCCCACGGGGTGTTGGTCAGCCCCATGGTGCTGAACATCAGGAAGGTCGGCACCGCCAGCGCCGTCCCCGGCACGGCCACGGCGCCGATGACGACGGCGAAGACCGCCCGGCGTCCGGGGAACTCGAACTTGGCCAGGGCGTAACCGCCCAGCACGGCGAGGAGGGTCGCGCCTCCCGCGCCGAGGCCCACGTACAGCACGGTGTTCAGCAGCCAGCGGGTGAAGACACCCTCGTTGTAGGTGAACGTATCGACGATGTTGTCCCAGAGGGCGAAGTCGCCGTCGAACCAGAGGCCGAACGAACGGGACAGCCCTTCCTGAGTCTTGGTGGCACTGATGACCAGCCACACCAGCGGCACCAGGCTGTACAGCAGCACCAGGCCGGTGAGCACGGTCAGCAGCACACTGCGGCGCGGCCGCCCGGGAGTGGAGCCGCGCTGGCGCGTACGCAGCCTGGGGACGGAACCGGAGGCGTCGGACGCGGAGCCGGTCCGGCTCGCGGAGGCGGGGGAGACGGTACTGGTCATCGCTGCTTCACACTCCCTTGCGCATGCCGCGCAGCTGGACGACATAGGCGATGACCATGGTGATCAGCCCCATGACGATGGCGACCGTCGCGGAGTAGTTGTGCTGCTGGCCGGAGAAGGACAGCGAGTACGTGTAGTAGTTCGGCGTGTAGTCCGTGGTGATGGCGTTGGGCGCCAGCTTCTGCAGGACGCTGGGCTCGTTGAAGAGCTGGAAGCTGCCGATGATGGAGAAGATCGTCGCGATGACCAGGGCACCGCGGATCGCGGGCAGCTTGATGGCGGTGATGACGCGGATCTGCCCGGCGCCGTCGATCTCGGCCGCCTCGTAGAGGGAGTGCGGGATCACCCGCAGCGCCGCGTAGAAGATCAGCATGTTGTAGCCGACGAACTCCCAGGTGACGATGTTGCCGATCGAGGCCAGCACCAGGCCGGGGGAGAGCGGGTCGGGCAGCGACAGCCCGAAGGCCTCGTTGACGTCGCCGACCAGGCCGAAGCGGGTGCCGTACATGAAGCCCCACATGAGAGTGGCGACAACGGCGGGCACCGCGTACGGCAGGAAGATCGAGATGCGGAAGAAGCTCTTGCCGTAGAGCCGTCCGCTGTCCAGCGCCAGTGCCACCAGCAGGGCGATGCCGAGCATGATCGGCACCTGCACGCATAGGAAGAGCGAGACCCGGCCGAGCGCGGCCCAGAACCGTTCGTCCTGCAGGGCCTGCCGGTAGTTGTCGAACCCGACGAAACCGGTGCCGCCGATGAGCTGGTCCCGGAAGAGGCTGAGGTAGACCGAATACACGATCGGGGCCAGGAAGACCAGGGCGAACACGGCCACGAAGGGACCGATGAACCCCCACCCCGTCCAGGACCGGCGGTCCCGTCCCACCGGAGGTGGTGCCGGCCGCGGCTCGGCGGTCGCCGGCGGGTGCAGCGTCGTCATGTCGTTCCTCGCTCGTCCACGTTCGGGCCGGGTGGTCACGGCGCCCTCCCCGGGGCCGGGAGCCATGCCCCCTGCAGCCGATGTTTACGCAAACATCGAACGCCGCAGAAGTGCGGCGGGTGGTATGTTTACGTAAACATCTGGTGGCGGCATGTCTACACTGCCCCGAAGACGACGGTCAAGGGTCCTCAGGGAAACCCTGACGCGGCAAGTGGCGACGGGAAGGCGGCCGGAAGCGAGTGGAGACGGTGGACAGCGCGCCGGGGCGGGGGCCCGTCACCGGGACGGCCGCGGCCGGGGAGGACCCGGCCGACCCGGACCCCACAGGCGTGGGTTCGGCAGGCGTGGGCCCGGTGGGCACGGACCCGGCCGGCCAGGAACCGGCCGACGGCGCCGCGCCGAGCCCCCGTCCGAGGGGCGGCCGCCGCGCCAGGGCCTCCATGGCGGACGTGGCCCGCCTCGCCGGCGTCTCCTCCCAGACCGTCTCCCGCGTCTCCAACGGCTACGCCGGGGTGAACGAGGAGACCCGCCGGCAGGTGCTGGCCGCGATGCAGGAGCTCGGCTACCGTCCCAACAGCGCGGCCCGCGCGCTCAAACGCGGCGAGTTCCGCACCATCGGCGTCATCACCTTCTCGCTGGCCACGACCGGAAACGTGCGCACCCTCGAGGCGATCGCCACCTCCGCGGCGCACGAGGGCTACGCGGTGACTCTCCTCCCGGTCGCGATACCGACCCAGGACGAGGTGCGCGGCGCGTTCTCCCGCCTGGAGGAGCTCGCCGTCGATGCGGTGATCGTCATCATGGAGGTCCATCTGCTGGACGCTGCGACGATCCAACTGCCCCCGCACGTCCAGGTCGTGGTCGTCGACTCCGACGCCGGCGAGCACTACACGGTCGTCGACACCGACCAGGCCGGCGGCACCCGTACCGCCGTGCGCCACCTGCTCGGCCTCGGCCACCGCACGGTGTGGCACCTGGCGGGGCCCGAGGGCTCCTTCGCCGCCCAGCGTCGCACCGACGCCTGGCGTGCCGCCCTCACCGACGCCGGACGCGTCCCGCCGGAACTCGTCCGCGGTGACTGGTCCGCGGAGTCCGGCTACCGCGCGGGCCTCGAACTCGCCGCCCTCGACGAGTGCACCGCCGTCTTCGCGGCCAACGACCAGATGGCCCTCGGCCTGCTGCGTGCCTTCCACGAACGCGGCCGGCGCGTCCCCGAGGACGTCAGCGTCATCGGCTTCGACGACATCCCCGAGGCGTCCTCCTTCCTGCCCCCGCTGACCACCGTCCACCAGGACTTCGCCGAGGTGGGGCGGCGCTGTGTGGCGGCCGTCCTGAGCAAGATGCGTCATGACGGCCCCGAGCGGGGGACCACCCTCGTCCCGACCCGCCTGGTACCGCGCGCCAGTACGGCACCGCCGCCGGCGACTCAGGCGCGGACGGGCGGCTGAGGCGGCCCGGCCCGGCTCAACTCACCCTTTCCATAGGTGTGTTGATGTGCGAGACTCGTTGATCGCCAGCGCCGTGATCCGTCGTGGGAGGGAGTCCGTCATGCCGGCCGGCAGGTCCAGCCCTCCGCAGATCGACACCAGGAGGGCGCGCCCCGCGCGGGTCTACTGGTACTGGCGGCGATGCTGTTCGCCGTCTCGATGACCTTCATCGACCGGACCATCGTCGCCATCGCGGCCCCCGACATCGTCCACGAACCGGGTCTTTCGATCCCCGGCATGCAGTGGACGGTCAACGCCTGCCTGCTGGCGCCGGCGGCCTTCTTCGCCCTGGGAGGACGGCTCGCCGACCTGTACGGGCCGCGACGCGTGGTCCTGGCCGGAACGCTGGTGTTCGTGGTCTCGTCCGTCCTGTGCGGCTGCGTCCCCAGG
>NZ_LIQT01000380.1 GCF_001418415.1 Streptomyces hirsutus | reverse complement strand
CCCAAGTCCCAGTTCACCGTGGGCTGTTCACGGATCGAGGTTCTGTTCGCGCAGGCCCCGGACGAAGCGTGGGAGAAGATCTCCTGCGGCGACGGCGCGAAGGGGCCCCGCGTCTACCACTGGGCAGCGGTGCGGCTGCCGGCCGTCGCCGAGTTCGACTATCAGGGCGAGGTCCCTCACCGGATGCGGTGGGCGCTGGCCCGGCGCAGCATCAGCAAGCCCGACGAGATCGCCTACTACCTCGCCTACACACCCCTTCAGGTCACCGTCCAGGAGCTGGTGCGAGTTGCCGGGGCGCGCTGGGCGATCGAGGAATGCTTCCAGGCCGCGAAGAACGAATGCGGCCTGGACCAGTACGAAGTCCGCCGCTACGTGGGCTGGTATCGGCACATCACTCTGGCCATGCTCGCGCACGCCTTCCTGGCCGCCACGGCACGCCAGCCCTGGGAAAAAGGGGCGGAACAGGTGGGACAGCCGGGGCCATCGAGCTCACAGTGGCGGAGGTTCGGCGACTCCTGGCAGCTTGTCGTGCCCGGCCCCCGCACCTGAGCGGACACCGAGGCCGACGCCACGCGCTGAGCTGGTCGAACTGGCGCCGCCGACGCCAAGCAGTCGCCCGCCGCTGTCACTACCTGCGGCGTTGTCGCACGATCGAGGGGCGGTCTCCGTGAGACCGCCCCCGCACGATCGAAGTCCCGCTACCCTCCAGCCGCCCGGCGAAACCCGCAGGTCAGACAGCAAAGTCCTGCTGGAGTACTAATACTCCAGCCGTAGATCGTGATCTTCACGTCTGATTCGCGGCTTGTCGGCTGTAATGGCTGGCTTGGGCTCGGGCCTGATGGCGACGTCGCCAGACGGACCAGCGGAGCCGGTGGGTCGCATCGCGCATGGGCCGGACTACGAGCGTCGTGAACAGTCGCTGAATCTCGTTGCAGGTGAGCGGGATCAGCCCGTCCGGGGCGGGACGGCGGGCGTGTTCGTCGGCGCGGACGACGGCGAGGAAGGCGTGAGCGAGCATGGCGAGGGTTACCCAGCGAGACCACGAGGTGAAACGGCGGACCTGGTGCTCGTCCAGTCCGGCCAGGCCCTTTCCGGACTGGAAGGTCTCTTCCACCCGCCATCTTGACCCGGCGACCCGCACCAGCGTGGCCAGGGGCACCGGGGCCGGCGACCAGCAGCGGTAGTAGGCGAGTTCACCGGTGGTGCGGTTGCGGCGGATCAGCAGCTGGTGGCTGCCGGGGCGGGGTTCGGCCAGGTCGATGACGGCCCAGTCGTAATAGCGGTGCCCTTTGGCGCCGGCCCCTGCCGACAGCTTCTGCCAGGCCCGCTTGGGCACCTTCGCGGCCAGCGCATCCGCGCGGAACCTCCCGGCATCGGTGGTGGCTTCGTGGGAACAGGCGACGGCGAGCACGTAACCGACCCCGCACTCTTCCAGCGCGGCCCGCAGCTTCGGGTTGCCGCCGTAGACCTCGTCACCCGCGACCCAGCCGACGCGGTGCCCGGCGTTAAGGAACCGGCCGATCATGCGGGTGGCGAGCTCCGGCTTGGTCGCGAAGACGGTGTCCTCGCCCAGTCCCGCTGCCCGGCAGCGGTCCGGGTCGCACGTCCACGAGCGCGGGATGTACAGCTCGCGGTCCACCGCCGCGTGTCCACGGTTGCTTGCGTAGACGAGGTAGACGGCGACCTGGGCATTTTCGATCCTCCCCGCGGTGCCGGTGTACTGGCGCTGGACACCGACGGTGTGCGTGCCCTTCTTGACGTCTCCGGTCTCGTCGACCACCAGCACCACATCTTCGCCGTGCAGATGTTCCAGCACGTACTCCCGCACGTCATCGCGCACCATGTCGGCATCCCACTTGGCCCGACCGAGCAGGTGCTGCATGCCGTCCGGACTGGCTTGCCCGGCCCACTCGGCGATGCTCCAGCAGTTCTTGCGCGGCAGGTCCGACAGCAACCCCAGCACCAGTTCCCGTACCCGACGCCGGGGTTCAACCCGCGCGAACCGGCCCGCTATCCGAGACATCAGGCCCTCGAACCCCTCCTGCCAGCGCGCAGGGTCTACGCTGTGCCCCGCGGCCACCGTATGATCGTTTGTCTTCACACACCGATGATCACCGGTGGCCGCGCCCGTCTTCACCACCCCTCGGTCACGACGTGCGAAGACGGGGCCGCATCTCTTCCGCGTCCCGCTCGGGGCGCGCAGCGTTCGCCCGCCGGCTGATGCCAGGAGGACACATGCAACGCGGTGAAGTCTGGTGGGTCGACTTCGACGAGCGACGCCCGGTCGTGCTGCTATCGGACGAGGAGTCATCCGGGTTCCAGGCGATGCAGGTCGTCGCTCCAGCGGGCGTCGACATCAGCGGCCTCGGCGTTGAAGTGGCCGTAGGCATCCTGGAAGGACTGCCCTTCGAAGGCGTGCTGCGGTTCGCGTTCCCGCGTCCAGGCTTTACTCCTTGCACATGGCTGACCACCGTGGCCCGGGACGACCTGATCGAGCGGGCAGGCGTGTTGTCCTCCGCGAAGCTCAGCGAGGTTGGAGAGGCCCTCCATACCGCTGGACAGAGGAGGGAGTGGACCCCGATGACGGCTGCCAGACTCCACGAGATCAAAGATGCCCGCCGTTTCGGAGGACTCGACGAGTAGCGGACGCCTCTACAGCCCACCCCGATCTCGACGATGACCGACGACGGCCCCCTCTCCGCCCCGCTCCAGCAACAAGATCACGATCTACGGCTGG
>NZ_LIQT01000038.1 GCF_001418415.1 Streptomyces hirsutus | reverse complement strand
GTGGCGCAGTCCGGGGCCCGCCGCGCCGAGTACGATCCGCCCCACACGCGCACGAGCGGGGAGGACGGACGGTGAGTCGGCTGACCGGCGGGGATCCCTCGCTGTTGCGGAGGATCAACTCCGCGGTGGTACTGCACGCGCTGCGGGCCACGGACTGCGCCACGCTGACCGAGGTCACGAGGGTGACGGGGCTGTCCCGGCCCACCGTCGAGGGTGTCGTGGAGGGTCTGATCGAGGCGGGCCTCGTCGTGGAGAAGGCAGCCGAGGAGGGGGCGGCGCGGCGCCAGGGGCGGCCGGCCCGGAGGTTCCGCTTCCGGGCGGAGGCCGGGCATCTGCTGGGCCTGGAGATCGGGCCGCACCGGGTGGCGGCGCTGCTGGCCGACCTGGACGGCCGGGTGATCGGCGCCCAGGCCAAGGACATCGGGGAGACGGCCGACGCCGACGAGCGGCTGGACCGGCTGCGCGCCGCCGTCGCCGAGCTGCTGCGCCGGGCCGGGGTGCCGCGGGACTCGCTGCGGGCCGTGGGCGTGGGGACGCCCGGGATCGTCGAGGCGGACGGCACCGTACGGCTGGGCACGGCGCTGCCCGGGTGGACGGGACTGGGGCTGGGCGAGCGGCTGAGCCGGTCCTTCACGTGTCCGGTGCTGGTCGAGAACGACGCCAACGCGGCGGTCGTGGCCGAGCATTGGAAGGGCGTCGCCACTGGGACCGACGATGTGGTGTTCGTGCTGGCCGGGCTGAGTCCCGGCGCCGGTTCACTGATCGGGGGCCGGCTGCACCGGGGGTACGGCGGGGCGGCCGGTGAGATCGGCGCGCTGCATCTGCTGGGTCGCGAGGCGACGCCCGAGAAGCTGCTGTCCACCACGGACGAGCCGCTGCATCCGCTCGACGAGCAGGCGGTGGCCGAGGTCTTCGCCCGGGCCCGTGAGGGCGACACACGGGCCCGGGCGGCCATGGACCGCTTCATTCAGCGGCTGGTCCACGACGTGGCGGCGCTGGTGCTGGCCCTCGACCCGGAACTCGTCGTGATCGGCGGCTGGGCGGCCGGACTGGACGGCGTGCTGGAGCCGTTGCGGCGCGAACTGGCCCGCTACTGCCTGCGCCCGCCGAAGGTCGCCCTGTCCCGCCTCGGGGAGGCGGCGGTGGCGACGGGCGCGGTGCGGCTCGCCCTGGACCATGTGGAGGAGCAGCTCTTCGCGGTGGAGGCCACGGTGACGGCCCGTCGGTAGGCGGCGCGCCGCTCGCGCGGCACTCCGCGCCTTCGCGTGCCTGACCCCGGCGGCGGTCGGCGTAGCCCGCCGCCGGTCTGCTCGGCCCGTCCGCGGCGCACACCCCACCGGCCGCGCACGTCCCGCCCGCAGCGGACGGCGCCCGGAAGCACCGGTGCTCAGGAGGCGCGGCGCTCGGGGCCGTGGTGGATCTCCACGCCTCCGAAGTCGCCGAAGGTCAGCCGGCAGGTGTCCGCGCGGTAGGTGGCGACGGACAGCGCGGCGACGCGGCCCCGGGCGATGAAGGAGGTGGTGACGACGAGGACGGGCGCGCCCGGCAGGCGGTCCAGCTCCTTGGCGTCGTCCGCGCGGGCCGAGCCGAGCTCCACCGCGTTCTCGTGCCGCTCCAGTTCCAGGTGCTGCAACTCGCGCAGTACCGCACGCGCGCGGGCCGCGCCCGACGGGGCGTCGATGGCGGAGAGGTCGGGCACCGAGGAAGCGGGGATGTACAGCAGTTCGGCGGCCACGGGCTGGCTCTGCGAGACCCGGGACCGTCGTACGGTGTGCACGGGCTCCTCCCGGCCGGTCACCAGGGTCTCGGCGACGGTCGCGGGCGGCACGTCGAGCGTGCAGTCCACGGCCTGCCAGGCGTCGTCGGGTCCGCCGGGCCAGGCGTGCTGCGCCGTGCCCACGGACACGCCCATGCGCGGCGGGGCCACCGTGGTGCCTACGCCCCGGCGTCGCTGCAGCCTGCCTTCCAGCTCCAGCTGCTCCAGTGCCTGGCGGAGCGTGGCACGGGCGACGCCGAAGCGGGCGGCCAGATCGCGCTCGTTGGGCAGGATCTCGCCCACCGAGAACTCCGAGTCCAGGGCCTCGCTGAGCACGGTCCTGAGATGCCAGTACTTCGGTTCCGGCACCGTTTCCAACTGCGTGGTCCCCACCCTGTCCTCCGCGATCGCCGGGTCCGGTGGCGTTTTAGCGCCCTTGTTTATTAAAGGTTGTTTCACTTCTCTGCGACCATAGGACGGCCCTCACCCTTGGTCAATACCAATCGGACATGACGACGGGGCCCGCGCCGGACGGCGCGGGCCCCGTGTACGGGTGGCCGGTTCCTACCCGGCAGCCTCCAGCGAGCGCAGCTTGTCGGGGTTGCGGATGACGTAGACCGCCTGGACCCGCCCGTCGACGACGTCCAGTTGGAAGACGGTGTCGGGTCTGCCGCCGATGAGGACCAGTGCCGCAGGACCGCCGTTGAGCTCGAGGAGACGGACCGAGGCGTCGGGGAAGCCCTTGCGGGTGACACCGACGAGGAAGCGGCCCACCTTGTCGGCGCTCTCCAGGACGCGCAGCGGGGCGCGCGACTTGCCGCCGCTGTCGCCGACGAGCCGTACGTCGGGGGCGAGCAGCTTCATGAGCCCTTCCAGATCGCCGCCGGCCGCCGCCGCCAGGAACCGCTCGGTCAGGTCGCGGCGCTGGGCGGGGTCGACGTCGTAGCGCGGGCGGCGCTCCTCGACGTGTCTGCGGGCCCGCGCGGCGAGCTGGCGCACCGCCGGTTCACCGCGGTCGAGCATGGCGGCGATGTCGGAGTAGGGGTAGCCGAACGCCTCCCGCAGGACGAACACCGCGCGCTCCAGCGGAGACAGCGACTCCATGACGACCAGGACGGCGAGCGAGACCGAGTCGGTGAGCACCACCTGCTCGGCGGTGTCCGGGGTGGTGTCGCCGAAGTCGGTGAGGTAGGGCTCGGGCAGCCACGGGCCGACGTACGTCTCGCCCCGTGCCTTGATCTGACGCAGCCGGTCGATGGCGAGGCGGGTGGTGACGCGCACCAGGTAGGCGCGCGGCTCGCGGACTTCTGACCGGTCGCCGCCCGCCCAGCGCAGCCACGCCTCCTGAACCACGTCCTCGGCGTCGGCCACCCGTCCGAGCATGCGGTAGGCCACCCCCAGGAGGACGGGGCGGTGTTCCTCGAAGGCGTCGGTCACGGTGTCGGTGCTCACCCCTCCATCCCAGCCGACCCGTGCGGCCGTGTCCAGGCGGATTCGGCACGTCGCGGAACAGGGACGCCGGAGGCAGAACCCCGCGCCGGGAGCCGGCCCTCCGGGGGCTACCCGTCGGTAGCAATTGCTGACAAGCTGTCTACGGCGTCAGGCGACGTCGGTGCCGGTGTCGGTGCCAATGCCGGTGTCGGTGCCGGTGTCGGTGCCAATGCCGGTGTCGGTGTCGGTGTCGGTGCCAATGCCGGTGTCCCACCTGGCGTCCCGGGCACCGCGTGTCCCCCGGCACCGCGAACCCGGACACCCCGAGTCCCAGACGAGGAGCATCCCCATGTCCGCGACCGTCTCCTTCGAGGTCACCTTTCCGCACGGCCCGCAGACCCTCACTCTCTCCTACGCGCGCGCGGGCCGCGGCGAACCGCTGCTCCTGCTGCACGGCATCGGTCATCACCGCCAGGCCTGGGACCCGGTGGTGGACATCCTCGCCACCGAGCGCGAGGTGATCGCCGTGGACCTGCCCGGCTTCGGCGCCTCCCCGGCGCTGCCGGGCGGCCTCGCCCACGACCTGCCCACCATGACCGCCGCCCTCGCCGCCCTGTGCGGAAAACTGGAGCTCGACCGGCCCCACGTCGCGGGCAACTCGCTCGGCGGTCTGCTGGCCCTGGAGCTCGGCCGCGAGAAGCTCGTACGGTCCGTCAGCGCACTGTCCCCGGCCGGGTTCTGGACCCAGGCGGAGCGACGGTACGCCTTCGGCGTGCTGGTCGGAATGCGGCGGATCGCGGAGCGCATGCCGCTGCCCCTGGTCGAGCGGCTCGCCCGTTCGGCGGCCGGGCGCGCGGCGCTGACCAGCACCATCTACGCCCGGCCGGGCCGCCGTTCACCCGAGGCGGTGGTCGCCGAGACGCTCGCGCTCGCCGGTGCCCCCGGCTTCGCCGAGACGCTCCGGGCGGGCACCGCCGTGCGGTTCACCGACGACGTGCCCGGCATCCCGGTCACCGTCGCCTGGGGCGCCCGCGACCGGCTGCTCATCCCCCGTCAGGGGGTCCGCGCCAAGCGAACGATCCCCGGGGCACGACTGATCCGGCTGCCCGGCTGCGGTCACGTCCCGATGAACGACGACCCCGCCCTGGTCGCCCGCGTCCTCCTCGACGGCAGCCGCTGAACGGGGCCACGCGGACCGGCGCGATACGGCGCGACGGGATGTGACGCGGCCGGCGTGACGCGGCCGGACACGGCGTGACGGAACGTGCCGCGAAGGAAGGCGACGGAGTACGCCGGAATGCGGCGAGCAGCACGGGCGGCGCGTCGATTCCCCTGGGTCTGCGCCGAGTTGTTCACTTGGGGTTTGCGCGCGAGCCGCGCCGCCCGAGTACGTGTGGCAGCGCACACCGACCGGTTCTCCCGCCCTCTGGAGGCGCATTCATGTCACTCCCTTCGTTCCCCGGTCGCCGCGCCCTCCTGCGCGGCTCGCTCGCAGCTTCGGCCGCCCTGGCCCTACCCGCCGCCGGGTCGGCGCCCGCCTTCGCCCGGTCCGGGCGTCCGGAGGCGAAGTGGGGTGTGCAGACGGGTGACGTGACGCACGACTCCGGGCTGGTGTGGGTGCGCTCCGACCGCCCGGCCCGGATGATCGTCGAGACGTCGGCGACCGAGTCGTTCCGTCGCCCGCAGCGCCGGCACGGCCCGCTGCTCGACCCCGGCACGGACTTCACGGGAACCACTCGGCTGCGCGGACTGCCGGCGGGCGAGCAGATCCACTACCGGGTGCGGCTCGCCGACCCGGACGACCCGCGCCGCTCGGGCGAGCCGGTCACCGGTACGTTCCGGACGGTGCCCGCGCGACGGCGCGAGGGCGTGCGGTTCGTGTGGTCGGGCGACCTGGCGGGGCAGGGCTGGGGCATCGATCCCGACTTCGGCGGCTACCGGATCTTCGAGGCGATGGCCCGGACCGATCCCGACTTCTTCCTGTTCAGCGGCGACACCGTCTACGCCGACGGGCCGATCCAGGCGACCGCCGCGCTGCCGGACGGCGGTGTCTGGCGGAACATCACCACGGAGGAGAAGTCCAAGGTCGCCGAGACCCTGGCCGAGTTCCGCGGCAACTTCCGGTACAACCTGCTCGACGAGCACTTCCGCCGGTTCAACGCACAGGTGCCGTCGATCGTGCAGTGGGACGACCACGAGGTGCGCAACAACTGGTACCCGGGCCAGCGGATCGCGGACACGGACGGCCGGTACACGGAGAAGAGCGTCGATGTACTGGCGGCACGGGCGCGGCGCGCGTTCGGCGAGTACTTCCCGATGTCCACGCTGCGGCCGGGCGATCGCGAGGGCCGGGTCCACCGGGTGCTGCGGCAGGGGCCGCTGCTGGACGTGTTCGTCCTGGACATGCGGACGTACCGCAACGCCAACTCCACCGGTGACCAGACCGTGGACCCGCAAGGGATCCTCGGGCGCGAGCAGTTGGAGTGGCTCAAGCGGGAGCTGGCGCGGTCGCGGGCGGTGTGGAAGGTGATCGCCGCGGACATGCCGCTCGGCCTGGTCGTGCCCGACACCGGTGAGGGCGCCCAGCACGTCGAGGCGGTGGCCCAGGGCGACCCGGGCGTGCCGCTGGGGCGCGAGCTGCAGATCGCCGAGCTGCTGCGGTTCATCAAGCACCGGCGGATCACCGGCACGGTGTGGCTGACGGCCGACGTGCACCACACCTCGGCCCAGCACTACCAGCCCGCGCGGGCCGCGTTCGGCGACTTCGAGCCGTTCTGGGAGTTCGTCTCCGGGCCGTTGAACGCGGGCGCCTTCCCGGCGAGCGCGCTCGACGGCACCTTCGGCCCGGAGCGGGTGTTCGTGAAGGCGCCGGCCGCGGCGAACGTCTCACCCGCCGGCGGCTACCAGTTCTTCGGCGAGGTCGACATCGACGGCGGCAGCGGAGAGCTGACCGTACGGCTGCGGGAGCAGGACGGCACCGTGCTGTACACGAAGCGGTTGCGGCCGGGCCTGGTCGGCCAGTAGCCGGTCGACGCACCACCCGCCGACCAGTAAAGCGACAAAAGGATCATAGGCACCATACGAACTCTTTACTCGTCAGCCATGGCACGTTAGTGATCACGAAACACACTTCCTTCACAGTGGCTGCATGAGCCGAGACATGCCGGACGAGACGCGTGACCGCCAAGGCCGTTCCCCGCAGGGGCAGTCGGGAGGCGGACCGACCGCACGGTTCACGGCGGCGTTCCGCAGGTGGCGGGCACGCCGCCACGGTCACGCGCCCCCCGCTTCCGATACCGGCGGCCGGCCCCCGGCCGCCGGGTCGTGGGACGGGCTGCCGGCCGCCTCCGCCGACGGGTCCGTGCGCGGCGCCCCGGCGGAGAGCACCCTGTGGCGGATGCGGACGACGGTGCGGGACGAACCGGGCGCACTGGCCGCGCTGTGCACGGCGCTGGCCGGGGAGAGCGTCGACATCCTGAGCCTGCAGACGCATCCGCTGGGCACGGCCACGGTCGACGAGTTCCTGCTGCGGGCCCCCGCCGACCTGGCCGGCGCCGGTCTCACGGCGGCGGTGGCGGGCGCCGGTGGCACCGACACCTGGATCGAGCGGGCCGACGCCCACGACCTGGTGGACGCGCCGACCCGGATGCTGGGCCTCGCCACCCGTACGGCACTGGACGCCGCGGAACTCCCTCTGTCGCTGAGGCAGTTGCTGGGGCGGTGCACGATCCGTTCACTGCCCGCCGCACCGGGTGCCGGCCGGCGGGCGCCGGAGGGTGTGCCGGCCGAGGGGACCCTGGAGGACACCGTGATGCGGCTGCGCGCCCCCGAGGGCGGTGTGATCACCGTGGAGCGGCCGTATCTGCCGTTCACGCCCACCGAGTTCGCCCGGGCCAGGGCCCTGGTGGAACTGGACACCCGGCTCGGCCCCCGGGTTCCCCGCGGCCAGGACCTCCTGACGCTGCCCGAGGGCAGCGACATCACCGTGCGGCGGGCGGACACCGGTGACCTGGAGGCGGCACGGGCGATGCACGAGCGGTGCTCGCCCGAGACCCTGCGCCTGCGGTACCACGGGCCGGTCGGCGATGTGGACCGCTACCTGAACCACCTGCTCAGCCCGCGCTTCGGCCGCACGCTCGCCGTGCGGACGGCCTCGGGGCGCATCGTCGGCCTCGGCCATCTGCTGTGGGACGGCGACGAGACCGAGGTGGCTCTGCTCATCGAGGACGCCTGGCAGCGCCGGGGCATCGGCGCCGAGCTCCTCGCCCGGCTGGTGGCGATGGCCGGCGAGGCGGACTGCGCCCATGTCTACGCCGTGACGCAGGCGTCCAACACCGGCATGGTCGCCGCGATGCGCGGCCTGGAACTCCCCCTCGACTACCAGATCGAGGAGGGCACCCTGGTCATCACCGCCCGCCTGGACCAGCGGCCGGCCCGCCGCATGCAGGAGGAACGCAGCGAACAGGAGTACGGCGGCTCCCGGATCGGCCACCGGTCGTAGGCCCTTGCACCGCAGAACGCCGACGGAG
>NZ_LIQT01000379.1 GCF_001418415.1 Streptomyces hirsutus | reverse complement strand
AACATCACACAGGCCCTAGGGGCGCCGGTGATGAGGTCACTTCAGCTCTTTCACAAACGTTCGAAGGTCGGGTGAGGGACGGACCCGCTCAGGCTTCGTCCGCCGGCACGACCGGCACGACCGGTTCCGTGAGTCCGGCGGCCAGGTGGTCGAAGACCGTCCGGAAGACGGCCTCGAAGGTGGCCTCGTCCTGCCGCACGCACCAGTGCTCCACGGCGACACGGACGGCCGTGGCGCCGACTGCGGCCAGCAGCCTCGGGTACAGCCCCAGGGCCTGGCGCCGCAGCTCCCCCTCGGCCGTCCCGAAGGGGAGACGGTCCCCGGTGAACAGCGGCGAACCGGCGCCGATGCGCTCCGCGAGCGTCTCGGCCAGCATGAACTCGTCCTCGACGTGGGCGCCGATGCTGCGCGCGAGCAGGTGCGGTGACCTGCGCAGCACTTCGGAGTGCAGCCGCCACAGCTCGTGCCGCTGTTCCACTTCCCCCAGTTCCGCGGCCAGCGCGTCGCGCAGCGCCGCCAGCGGGGGCACGTCGGCGGGCGCGGCGAGCACCGCCTGCCGGACGCGCCCGCTCGACTCCGCGCCCACCATCACGAACGCCTCGTCACGGGAGTCGAAGTAGTTGAAGAACGTGCGGGGCGACACACCGGCCGCTTCGCTGATCGCGTCGACGGTGACGTTCTCCGCGCCGTGCTCCGCCGCCAGCCGCACGGCGGCCGCCACCAGAGCAGCACGGGTCTCCCGCTTCTTGCGCCCCCGAAGTCCACCCTCTGCGGGGTCCCTGTCATGCACGTCGTGCAGGATACGCAAATATGCAGAGCCTGCAAAAATATATTCACCCCCTCCCGGCCCCCTCTCCTCCCGCTCTCTGGCGACCGTGCCCCTCGGGGACGCGAGGCGAGAGGGCCGCCCACGGTGGTGAAGTGCTCCGTGGCGGGGAGTTCGCGACCGCCCTCGGGGCGTACGCGGGTGATGGCCAGACCGTGGTTGCGGCCGGGTGAGGCCGTTCACGGACGACAGGGTGGACCCGGGGATGCGGGCGCCGGGCACCTCGCGGAGGAGGTCGCCCTCCACGTCGCGCATGGGGCCCCGGACGGTGGTGGAGTAGGGGTGTGCCGGGCGGCTACGGTCGGCCCGGGCTGCGGTCGGCCGGGGTGCTTTTGGTGGTACGAGGGCTTCAGTGCCCTGCCCCTGGTCTGTGAACCACGCTGTCGGTCGGAGTGAGGCAGCGGCGCACGAGTACGAGAGTGCGTTCCGTGACCGTATCGAGGGGGGTGCCGTGTTCGACGGCGGTAAGGGCCGTGTGCAGCATTCCGGCGATCAAGTCAGCCGTGAGTGCGGGCTCGGGAGCGCCGAGCTGCCGGACGGCTGCGCGGAACGGTTCGACTTGTTCCAGATGGAGTTCCATCAGCCGTTGTCGGCAGGCGGGATGGAGGCCGGCATTCATGAGGGCGGCGGCGGGCCGGTGTGCGCCTTCGGCGCCGAGGCGGAGGCTTTCCCTGAAGAAGGCTTCGACGCGTTCCAGCGGGCTGTTTGCGGTGGCCATGGCGCGGGTGAGTGCCTCGTTGGAGCGCCGGAAGGCTTCTTCCGTGATGGTGGCCAGGAGGGCTGCCGAGGAGTCGAAGTACTGGTACACGCTGGAGCGGGCCAGGCCCGCGAGGGCGCCGACCGCCGCCGGTGTGACGGCGGTGGCGCCCTCGTTCACCAGGATGTCGATCGCTGCCTCGATCAGTGCCTCGCGTTGCTGGGCGCGGTGTTCGGCGACGGTGGAGGCGTTGATCTTCGGCATGGGGGACGGACTCCTGGGTGGCGGACGGGGCCGGGATCGAGGTGCCGGTCTGCGGCCCCGGTCAGGACAGGCGGCCGTCGACCATCTCGTGGACCCGGTCGGCAGCGTCCATTATCGCCGTGTCGTGGGTGACCATGATCGTGGCCGTGCCGCGCTCATGGGTCTGTTCGGCGATCAGCTGTACCGCCTCGGCCGAACGTACGCGGTCCAGCGCTGAGGTGGGTTCGTCCACCAGAAGGACGGCGGGGGAGGTCATCAGGGCACGGGCCAGGCCTACGCGCTGGCGTTCGCCTCCGGAGAGCTGATGCGGGCGGGAACCGGCGCGGTGCGTGAGTCCGACCGCCTCGATGAGTTCGTCGGCCCGGGTCCGGGCTGCGGCGCCGAGGCGGCCGTCGATGTGCAGGGGCAGCAGGAGCTGTTCCCTCACGGTGAGGGAAGCCAGCAGATTCGACTGCTGGAAGACGAAGCCGATATGGCGACGGCGGGCCGCGGTGCGTTCCTTGTCCGAGAGGGCGGTCAGCTCGGTTCCGGCGATGTGCACGGTGCCCGAGGTGGGCTGCTGAAGGCCGCCGGCGACGGCGAGGAGGCTGGACTTGCCGGATCCCGAGGGGCCGACGACGGCGACGAACTCGCCGGGGGCGACGCCCAGGCCGACGTGGTCGAGGGCGGTGACAGCGCTGTCGCCGTCCCCCAGGGTGAGGGTGACACCATCCAGTCGCAGCCCGCCGGAACCCGCGGCGTCCGGGGCGATCCGGTGATCGGTGGAGGTCGTGGTCATCGGGTGGCTCCCAGAGCGGTCAGGGGGTCGACGGCGGTGATGCGGCGGACGGCGACAACGGCACCGACGGTCCCGAGGCCGATGAGCAGGCCGGAGGAGGTGGCGATGGCCGGGGCGGAGAGGGAGAAGGGGGCCTTGCCGATCATCACGCTCCCCAGGGCCAGGCCGACAGCGGTGCCGACGGCCGTGGCGCCGACGAGCACGGCGACGACCTGGGCGAGCGCGTCGCGCAGGATGTATCCGGTGGGGGCGCCGAGCGCCTTCAGCAGGGCGATCTCGGCCTTGCGCTGCACGGTCCAGACGGTGAAGAACGCACCGACGACCAGGGCGGAGATGGCGTACAGGAAGCCCTTGATCAGGGCCATGGTGCTCGACTCGGCCGTGTAGCCGGGGGACGCGCCGAAGGTGGTCTCCTTGGTGTCGGCGCGGGTGGCGGTCGCCTTCTCCACGACGGCGACGTCGGCACCCGGCTCCAGAGTCAGGGCGACGGCCGTGGCCTGACGGCGCGCGGCCTCGGGCAGGTCACCCGGCAGGCCGTAGTGCAGGTGCCGCCAGGTGTCGAGGTCGGCGTAGGCGACGCCGATGTGGCCGTAGGAGACGGTCTCGTCGACCAGGCCCACGACCTTCAGCCGCACCTCGCTCTTGTCCGCGGTCAGGACATCGCCCACCTCCACACCCAGGTCGGCGATCTCCCGGGTGATCACGATGCCCGCACTGCCCTCCTCCAGGCCCGTGCCCCTGCTGGGGCTGGGAGCCAGGGAGGAGTCCGGTGCCATGCCGAAGACGGCGAGGTTGACCTGCTCGCCCTTCTTCGCCCCCCGGGTCACCTGGGCGTTGGTCAGGGTGTTCCCGAACGGCTCCGCCCGCTCCACACCCGGGGCCTTGGACCATGCCTGCCAGTCCCCCTGCTCCACGGTCGAGCGGGAGAACTGCTCGCTGGTCGCCTTCTCGTCGAAGGCCATATGGGTCACGGGCAGCGCGCGCAGACCGGATATACCGGCATCCGCCAGGCCGGAGGCAAGTCCGGACAGGAGTACGCCGAGCACGGCGATGAGCGCGACCACCGCGCCCATCAGGGCGAAGCGACCGCGGGCGAAGCGCAGATCGCGTAGGGCAAGGAACACGGAATTCTCCGAGCGATGAAGGTGATGGGGCACGACGGCTGGGCACGCCAGCCCTTTACTCAAACTTGACGACTCAAGCGTCGGCATCTTATCGGATGTTCTCGACACGCCTGTCGGGACGTTGTGCGGACACCATGTGCACCGGCCGGACTCTCCCCACCGGACCGTCATCCCCCGGGAGCGTGATTCGGCTCCCGTGCGGGGTTGTGTCGGGTTCGCCGACCGGTCGGGTCGTTCACGAGGTTGGCCACCGAGATGTCGATCATGACTTCGAAGCGGGCCGAGGGCTTCACCGTCTCGGTCCAGGCGTCGGTGGATCACCACCGCAGAGAGCTATTCGTCACTTCGCCGTAGCTTCGGGAGAACGGGGCCGGCACCTTCGTGTAGCGCCCTGCAGACGAGCCAGCGCCCGGCCGGCACCGCGGGCACGCTGCGGGTGGCAGCCTGCTCCGCGATCAGCGGCGGCTGTCGCCGGGGGCGAGCAGACTGGTGAGCTCGGCGATCGCCTCCGGGGACGGCTTGAAGTAGCTGAGAACACCGCCTCGGCCCATTTCAACCACCTGATGCCGTTCGTCCGGCTCCGTACGGAAATGCACGGGTCAAGGTGTGCCGAACACGGAGGAGAGCCGGGCCGGCTGGAAGCAGCCGGAAACGCACGGTTGACTTGCGCTCCCGCGCCCTTCCCTCACACTTCCCGATCGCCGGGAATCCCGCCCGTCGCGCGCGATCCGGGGAATCCCGAAATGCCGTGCCGTACCGCGCGGGTCGCGACGGAATCCGGGCCGATGTGGATTCCGTCAGCCGTTACGGCATCGATGAGCTGGGGCGATGCGACGGGCCGAAGACGTACCGGCCGGTCCTGCGAGCGAGATCCCGGGATTTCGTCCTCCTGCTGTCGGATTTCCTCGGCGGCCCGGTCGCCGGCTGGCCTGTGACGCTTCTCGCCCTTCACAGTGGAGCCGATTCATTCGATGTCCGCGGTGCCGGGCACCGCACGGGAGTATTTCCTTGAACGCTTCTCGAAAGGCGGCCGGAGACGGTCGCAGGGCAGCCGTGATCGCATTGGCGTGCGCCGGCGTCTTCGTCGCCTATCTGCCGGTGACGACCGTCGCGGTGAGTCTGCCGGTGATCCAACGGGCTCTGGGCGCCACGACCGCGGACCTGTCGTGGGTCTCCGACGCCTACGTGCTGCCGGTGGCCGCGCTGATCCTCACCGCGGGCGTGTTCGGCAACGTGCACGGCCGCAAGAAGGTCTACCAGGTGGGCCTGGCACTCAGCGCGGCGGGCGCGGCGGTGTCCCTGAGCACTCAGTCGATCGGAATGCTGTGGGCCGGCCAGGCACTGGCCGGTGCGGGAGCCGCGGCGTTGCTGCCGGTGACGCTGGCGCTGATCAGCCAGGTCGTGCCGGACCACCGCGAGCGCGGCAAGTACATCGGCTGGTGGACGACCTGCATGATGGCGGCCATGGTGGTCGGCCCGCTGATCGCGGGTGTGATCGTCGAGCACGCCTCCTGGCGGTGGGTCTTCCTGCTGCCGCTGCCGGTGTCCCTGGTGACCATGGCGGTGGCCGCGCGGCTGCTGCCCGGTGACCGGGCCACCTCCCGGCGCAAGCTGGACTGGCCCGGTCAGGTCACCGCCGCGGTGGCCATGACGGCCCTGGTGTACGGGGTCATCGAGGGCGGCGCCGATTCGTTCACCGCTCCGCGGACCGTCGTCGCGCTGGTGGTGGCCGTGGTGAGCGGCTCGCTGTTCGTCGTGGTGGAGCGGCGCGGCGAGTCTCCGATGCTGGACCTGTCCCTGTTCCGCAGTCCGGCCTTCACGGGCTCCACGCTGGTCGTGATGATCGGCTTCCTCGGCCTGATCGGCTTCTTCTTCGTTCTGAGTCTCTACCTGGGCATGGTGCAGCAGCTGGACACCTGGCAGTCCGCGGTGCGCCTGGTGCTGGTCAACGTCGTCTCGATGATCATGGGAATGGTGATCGGGCCGGTGATGCGGCGGGTGTCGCCCCGGGTGATCATCACGGCCGGCATGCTGATCAGCGCGGCCGCCCTGCTGTCCCTGACGACGCTCGGTGTCACCACTTCGTTCGGGTCGCTGGCCTGGCGGCTGGCCCTGCTCGGCCTGGGCCTCGGGATCGCCTTCCCGTGCATCACCAGCACCGCGGTCTCCGCGGTGCCCGGCCGTCAGGCCGGCATGGCCGCCGCGGGCAACAACGCCTTCCGGCAGCTCGGCGGCGCGCTGGGTCCTGCCGTGCTCGGCACCCTGCTGGCGACGAAGGCGGCCGACACGCTGCCCGGTCACCTCGCCGAGGCGGGTCTGAGCGGCGGCACGGCACAGTCGATCACCGACGCGGTCGGGGCCGGAGGGCTGGGCGCCGTCGCCGGCATGGAACTCGGTGCGGACACCGGCCGGGCGATGGGTGCCGTCTCCGAGGCGTTCCTGGAGGGCCTGCGCCTGTGCCTGACCGTCTCCGCGGTCCTGCTGGTGCTGGCCGCCCTGGCCGCGGCCCTCCTGCTGCGGCGGCGGACGGGGCCGTCCGTCACGGTGGGCGCGGGCGGTCCGGGCGGCACGTCCGCCACCGAGGGCGCGGGCAGCGCGTCCGCTCCGGCGGGCGCGGGCGGTCCGGGCGGCACGTCCGCCACCGAGGGCGCGGGCAGCGCGTCCGCTCCGGCGGGCGCGGGCGAAACGTCCGGCATCGCCGTCGCCGTAGGGGCGGACGGCACGCCGGGCCGGCCCGCGGAGCGGCCGGAGGCCGCGGATGCGTCCTCCGGCCGGAACACGGGCGGCTCCCCCGGGCGATGACGCCCCCACCCGCATCCGTACCCGGTTCCGCGCTCTCGCGGCGCGGGACGGGGTACGGAGCGAGGACCGGAAGGCCGGGGCCGTGGGAGGACCGGCAGGCCGGGGCCGGAAGCCGGGGCGTCGTGCCCCGGGGCGGGCTCGGTCCTACGATGGCTGCCCGTCCCCTCCCCCGGCTCGCTCAGGAGAGACCAGCAGACCAGTGCCCCCCTCTCCCCTCGACTCCCTCGACCTCAAGCTGTTGCAGGCCCTCGAACTCGACGGACGGGCCTCCTTCAGCCGTATCGCCCAGGTGCTCGGGGTGTCCGACCAGACCGTCGCGCGTCGCTTCAGACGACTGCGCACCACCGTGAACCTGCGGGTCACCGGCATGACCGACGACAGCCGCCTGGGCAGGGACGGCTGGATCGTCCGGCTCGGCTGCAGCCGGAACACCGCGTCGCAGCTGGCCGGCGCCATCGCCGGACGGCCCGACACCCACTACGTCGACCTGGCCGCCGGCGGCACCGAGGTCGTCTGTGCCATCAGCCCGCGCAGCAGCCGGGAACGGGACGATCTCCTTCTCGAACGCCTCCAGCGCATCCCGCACGTCACCTCGGTCGGCGCGCACTGCATCCTGCGGTCCTACTACGGCAACTCCCTGCGCTGGCTGCGCAAGATCAGCGCGCTCGGCCCGGAGGAGGAGGCGGCCCTGCGTACGCCCGCCCCGGGGCCCTCGGCGTCGCCGGTCGTTCTCGACACCACCGACCAGGTCGTGCTGGAGACGCTGCACCGCGACGGCCGCGCCCCGCTGACCGCGCTGCAGTCGGTGACGGGGCTGTCCGAGACGGCGGTGAAGAAGCGTCTGGGACGGCTGCGGGACACGGGAGTGCTCCACCTCGCCGTCGAGTACGACCACGAGCCCCTCGGGCAGGGCGTCGAGGCGCTGATCTGGCTGACCGTCGCCCCGCACGCCCTCGCCGAAGCGGGCGCGGGGGTGGCCGGTCACTCGGCGGTGCGGTTCGCCGCCGCCGTCACGGGGCGGACGAACCTCGTCGTCTCGGCTCTGTGCCGCAACACCGAGGAGCTCTACACGTTCCTCAGCGAGGGGATCGGCGCGCTGCCCGGCGTGCACACGGCGGAGACCGTCCTCACGCTCCGCCGGGTCAAGACCCTCACCGCCGAGCACAGGTGACGCCGGGACCGGACGCGCGCACGGGGCTGCGTGGATGCCCCGCCGGCCGCGCGCGACGGTTCATCCGGACGGCGTCCAGCGGGGGGCCGTCTCGGCCCAGGCCCTCTCCCAGGCGGTGAGATTGCGGCGGCGCACGCTGTGGCAGGTCACGGCGTGGGCGGCAGCGCCGGTGAGGACGGTTCCCACGGCGGCGAGGAGGGCGCAGCCCATGCTGCGGCTGCGGATCTGTTCGCGCGTCAGCGGCGGCTCGGTCGCCTCGCCGTCGGCGGTGACCCAGACACGCACCTGGCTGCCGGCCGACAGACCCGGTGGGACCTCGGCCCGGGTGGTGGCGGTGCGCCCGTCGGGGGTGGTGAGACGGACCTCGGCCGGGTAACGGGCGAGCTTCGCCTCGTCGGATCCGGGCTCCGGATGGCGCGGGACGTCCTCGGTGAGGGTCGCGCTCGTCTCGTGCCGGGTCAGGGCCTGGTGGCGGGCCGTGTCCGTGTAGTGGCGGTGGGCGAGTTCCTCGACGACGACGCCCGCCACGGGTGCCACGACCAGTACGGCGAGCAGCAGCCCGAGACCGATCCGGGCCTGGAAACGGTCGGTGGGGCGGCGCAGAGGGTTGGGCCGCCGGCGCCACGGCCGCAGGCTCCGGGGCGGGCCGAGGCGGGGCCCCGGGGGCGGCTGCGCGGGAGGAATGGTGCCCTCCACGTCGTGACTCCTTCGGGGTGGGTCGGTCTCGGGGCGTAAGTCACCGGCGCCCGGCGGAATGTGCCGGGCGCCGGTGACGGTGCCCTCCGCACACGGCACCGCCTCGGTGAGGTGCGCACCGGGGTGCCCCACCGGACCGCTCCCGGT
>NZ_LIQT01000378.1 GCF_001418415.1 Streptomyces hirsutus | reverse complement strand
GCCCGGAACACCACCCCCGCCCCGGCGGGAAGCCGCCGTACCGTCGCCCGGACCAGCGCCCCGTGCGTGACGTCCGGGTCGTCGCCGGCGTCCTTGACGATCCCCGCCATGGCGTAGGAGTCCGTCAGCTCCTCGGCGGCCAGCGCGAACGACGGCGTCTGCCCCTTCGGCAGCGCGATCGTCACCGGGTCGGGAAAATCGCCGGTGAGCAGCGCGGTGTACGCGGCGGTCGTGGCCGCGGTCGCGCAGGCACCGGTAGTCCAGCCGGGCCGCAGACCGGTGTGCTTGAGTTGGGCGCTGCGGCCGCCCTCGGCCTCGCTGCTCATGCGTCGCTGCTCATGTCTCGCTCGGGGGAAGGGAACCGAATGAAGGGAACGGAACTGCCGTGCACGTGCTGATCCTCGGCGGCACCACCGAGGCCCGCCGCCTCGCCGAACTGCTGGCGGCCGAACCCCTGCCGTGTCTGCGCGTGACGAACTCCCTGGCGGGACGGGTGGCCGCACCCCGCACACCGCCCGGCGAGGTGCGCGTCGGCGGCTTCGGAGGGGCCGACGGGCTCGCCGCATGGCTGCGCGGGCACGAGGTGGACCTGCTCATCGACGCGACCCACCCTTTCGCCGGCACGATCAGCTTCAACGCGGCACGGGCCGCCGCCGCCACCCGTGTTCCCCTGCTCGCGCTGCGACGTCCCGGCTGGCTGCCGGTCGAGGGGGACGTCTGGCACGAGACCGGCTCCCTGACCGAGGCCGCGGGGCTGCTGTCCGCGCTCGGCCGGCGGGTCTTCCTCACCACCGGCCGGATGGGCCTGGCCGCCTTCGCCCCCCTGGACGACCTGTGGTTCCTCGTACGGTCCGTGGACGCGCCCGAGGCGCCGCATCCGCCCTGCATGGAGGTGCTGCTCGACCGCGGACCGTTCACCCTCGACGGGGAGCGCGAGCTGCTGCGCCGGCACCGGATCGACGTCGTGGTCACCAAGGACAGCGGGGGAGCGGCCACCGCACCGAAACTGACGGCCGCCCGTGAGGCGGGAGTGCCCGTGGTCGTGGTGCGCAGGCCGCCGGCGCCCGGGGGAGTGAGCGTCGTGGCCGAGCCCCGGCAGGCGGTCCAGCGGGTCCGGGAGGCATACGCGCGGTGTGCGCACCCCGACGCCGGCTGAACCGCCGCGGCCCTCACGCCTCCGGATAGCGGCGGGGCGTCCAGACGACCTCCTCGCCGTCCCCCCGCCGCACGACCCGGGTCTGCGAGGAACCGACCAGCAGGACCGTGCGCATGTCGACCTCGGCCGGGTCCAGGTCCGCCAGCCGGACGATCCGCACCTGCTCGCCGGCGCCGCCCACGTCCCGCGCCACGACGACGGGTGTGTCCGGCGCCCGGTGCTCCAGCAGCAGGTCGCGGGCCTTGCCGACCTGCCAGGTCCGGCTGCGCGACCCGGGGTTGTACAGGGCCAGTACCAGATCGGCGCCGGCGGCGGCGCGCAACCGCTCGGCGATGACCTCCCACGGCTTGAGACGGTCGGACAGGGAGACGGTGGCGTAGTCGTGGCCGAGCGGGGCGCCCGCACGGGCGGCGGCCGCGTTGGCCGCGGTCACGCCCGGCAGCACCCGCACCGGCACGTCCGTGTACTCCTGGGCCGAGGCGGCCTCGAGCACGGCCGTGGCCATGGCGAAGACGCCGGGGTCGCCGCCGGACACGACGGCCACCCTGCTTCCCTGCAGGGCGAGTTGCAGCGCGAACTCGGCGCGCTCGGCCTCGACCCGGTTGTCCGAGCCGTGGCGGCGCTGACCGGCCCGTACGGGCACACGGTCCAGGTAGGTGGTGTAGCCGACCAGGTCGTCGGCGGCGGCGAGGGCGCCGCGCGACTCGGGCGTCAGCCACAGCGGCCCGGCCGGCCCGGTGCCGACCACGACGACCTCACCGACGGAGCCCGGCTTCCGGGCGGCGGGCCCCGCGTCGACCTGGCTCGGCAGCACGGCCACCGAGAAGTACGGCACGGACTCGGCCTCCACGTCGGCGAGTTCGGCAAGGCGTTCCCCGGCCATGGTGGCCCGCTCGACGTACCGGGCCGCCTCGAGCCGCCCGGCACGCTCCATCGCCCGGCGCACCTTGGGGAAGGTGCGCCCCAGCTTCATCACCACGGCCGCGTCCGTCGCGGCGAGCCGGGCGGTCAGCTCCTCCTCGGGCAGCGTGCCCGGCAGGATGGTCAGCACCTCCTCGCCCTCGGCGAGCGGGGTGCCCAGGCGGGCCGCGGCGGCGGAGACCGACGTGACACCGGGGATCACCTCGGTGTCGTAGCGGTGCGCGAGCCGCTTGTGCATGTGCATGTAGGAGCCGTAGAAGAGCGGGTCGCCCTCGGCGAGGACGGCGACCGTCCGGCCCGCGTCCAGGTGGGCGGCGAGCCGGGCCGACGCCTCGGCGTAGAAGTCGTCCATGGCGCCCTGGTAGCCGCCGGGGTGGTCGGTGGTCTCGGTGGTGACGGGGTAGACCAGCAGTTCCTCGACGTGGTCGGCCCGTATGTGCTTCGCCGCGATGGAGCGGGCGATGGACCGGCCGTGGCGGGCACTGTGGTAGGCGATCACGTCCGCCCCGGCGATGGCCTCGACGGCCCGTACGGTCATCAGGGACGGGTCGCCGGGACCGAGCCCGACCCCGTACAGCTTGCCGCTCATTCTTCCTCGCTCGCGATCGCGTTGAGAGCGGCGGCGGCGATGGCGCTGCCTCCGCGACGGCCTCGGACGACCAGGTGTTCCAGGCCCGAGGGGTGGGCGGCCAGGGCGTCCTTGGACTCGGCCGCGCCGATGAAGCCGACGGGCACGCCGATGACGGCGGCCGGCCTCGGCGCCCCCTCCTCGATCATCTCCAGGAGGCGGAAGAGCGCGGTGGGCGCGTTGCCGACGGCGACCACGGCGCCCTCCAGACGGTCGCGCCACAACTCCAGCGCGGCGGCGCTGCGCGTGGTACCGAGCTTCGCCGCCAGCTCCGGCACGGCCGGGTCGGAGAGGGTGCACAGCACGTCGTTGCCGGCGGGCAGCCGCTTGCGGGTCACGCCGCTGGCCACCATCTGCACGTCGCAGAGGATCGGAGCCCCGCCGCGCAGGGCCTCGCGTGCGCGGGCCACCACACCGGGGGTGTGACCGATGTCGCGGACGAGGTCGACCATGCCGCAGGCGTGGATCATCCGGACCGCGACCTGGCTGACGTCGGCGGGCAGGGCCGCGAGGTCCGCCTCCGCGCGGATGGTGGCGAAGGACTGGCGGTAGATGGCCGCGCCGTCCTTCTCGTAGTCGTAGCTGGTCACGGTGTTCTTCTCGCTGCTCTCGGTCGTCGTACGGCTCATGAGGTGAGTGCCGCCAGGGCGGCGGCGAGGTGGGAGGGATCGTCCAGGGCGGCGGTGCGCGCCGGCCGTCCCTGGGCGACCACGTCGATCCGGTAGCCGCCCTCCGGGGCGGCGACCACGTCGATCCGGTCGCCCCGGGGGTGGCCGCAGCGCCGCTCGCAGCCGGACCAGTACAACGGCAGGGGGGAGCGGCCCGCGTCGGCGAGGGCGCCGGCCGCGTCCGCCCGCACGTCGGAACGCGACCTGCCGCACCCCGGCCGGCCGATGCAGGCACCGACGCGCAGCCAGGGGGAGGAAGTGTCGGTGACCAGGCCGGTGCCGGCGAGACGGGCCAGTGCGTCGGCCGCTGCCGCCGCGTTCGCCCCGGGGGCGGGGACGACGATGCCGCGCCACGGTGTCAGGCGCAGCTCGCCCGACCGGACTTCGGCGGCCACCCGGGTCACGGTCCGCCATTGACGGGACGTGAGACGTCCCAGGGGGACATGGACGGACAGGGCCGACCCGATCACCCCCGGAGGCGGACCCTCCGCTGTGGTGCGGTCGTTCGGCGCCGGAACGCAGCCGATGCCGGCGGCGGTCAGGCGGGAGCCGACCGCATGCGTCAACTCGCCGGGGGATAGGTTCAGTTCGTCGACCCGCCAGACCCGCGCCCCGGTCTCCCGCAGCACGTCGAGGAACACCTCGGCGGCGAGCAGCGCGGCACGGGCCGCCTCGTCCCCGGACACCCGCAGGGCCTCGTCCGCCGAGCCGACGGTGAGCAGTGCGCCGTCATCGACCGCACGCACGGTCACATCAGCGCCGAGTCCGGCGACATCGCCGCGCCCGTCGTCGAGCGCGAACAGGAACCGCCCGGACAGCGCCCGCGCCGCCCCGCTCGCGCACAGCGACTCGTCCAGGGCCGACAACCACGGCCGCACATCCCGGACACCCCGTCCGTCGAGGCCGGACAGCGGCGAGGCGACGATGTTGCGTGTCCGTTCGTGCCCGGGTGAGGGGAGCAGTCCGGCCGCGTCCAGCGCCTCGGCGAGCCGGGCGCCGCAGTCGTCGCGCAGCCCACGCACCTGCACATTGCCGCGCGAGGTCAGATGCAGTTCGCCGTCGCCCAGTTGGACGGCCGCATCCGCGAGTACCTCGGCCTGCGGCACGGTGAGCACCCCGCCGGGCACCCGGACCCGGGCCAGCGCCCCGTCGTCGGCGGTGTGCAGCCGCAACGACCCCGGACAGGCGTCACCGCGGTCCCGTGCGACCGCTGTGGCCTGGGACGACGGAGGGAGGGGAGCCGTGGACATGGCGGCGAGCATACCGACCGTCACACGGAGTCCAAGCCCTGCCCTCTTCCCCCGACCCTTACTATGGTCCTCGGCGGATCATCAGATCCGCCATCGCCACGACGGCGACAGGGGAGGAAGCCCGGTGCGAATCCGGCGCGGTCCCGCCACTGTGAGTCCGGCCACCACGAGGCCGGACGAGTCAGGAACTCCCTTCCCCAAGCTCTCGGCTCCGCTCGAGCAGGGGAGACCCCAACCTGAAACTGCCCGGGGCGCGGATCCCGAGGAAGGCCGGCCGACGCATGCCGCATTCGTCCGGGGAGCGCTCGACGCACCCCCGCATCCTGCTCCTGTCGACATCCGACACGGACCTGCTCAGCGCCCGCGCGGCCGACGGCCCGGTGGCCTACCGCTTCGCCAACCCCTCCCGCCTCCCGCTCGACGACCTGCCCGCGCTCCTCGAGGGTGTCGGCCTGGTCGTCGTACGTCTCCTCGGCGGACTGCGCGCCTGGGAGGAGGGCCTCGACCTGCTGCTCGCCGACGGCCGCCCGGTCGTCGTCCTCACCGGTGAACAGGCCCCCGACGCCCAGCTGATGGCCGCCTCCACGGTTCCCGTCGGCATCGCCGCGGAGGCGCACGCCTATCTCGCCCACGGCGGACCCGCCAACCTCGAGCAGCTCGCCCGCTTCCTGTCCGACACGGTCCTGCTCACCGGCCACGGCTTCGACCCGCCCGCGCCCGCGCCCACCTGGGGCCCGCTGGAGCGCACACCCCGCGAGGGCACCGACGGCCCGACCGTCGCCGTGCTCTACTACCGCGCCCATCACATGAGCGGCAACACCGCCTTCGTCCACGCCCTGTGCGACGCCGTGGAGAACGCGGGCGGGCGGCCCCTGCCGCTGTACGTGGCCTCCCTGCGCGCCCCCGAATCCGAACTGATCGAGGAGCTGCGCGCGGCGGACGTCATCGTCACGACCGTCCTCGCGGCCGGCGGCACCAAGCCCGCCGAGGCGTCCGCCGGCGGCGACGACGAGTCCTGGGACGCGGGCGCACTCACCACCCTGGACGTGCCGATCCTCCAGGCCCTGTGCCTGACCGGCTCCCGCACCGCCTGGGAGGAGAGCGACGAGGGCGTCTCCCCGCTGGACGCCGCCAGCCAGATCGCCGTGCCCGAGTTCGACGGCCGCCTGATCACCGTGCCGTTCTCCTTCAAGGAGATCGACGCCGACGGCCTCCCGGCCTACGTCGCCGACCCCGAGCGCGCCGCCCGCGTGGCCGGCATCGCCGTGCGCCACGCCCGCCTGCGGCACATCCCGGCCGCCGACAAGCGCCTGGCCCTCGTCCTGTCCGCCTACCCGACCAAGCACTCCCGCATCGGCAACGCGGTCGGCCTGGACACCCCCGCCAGCGCGGTGGCCCTGCTGCGCCGACTGCGGGACGAGGGATACGACTTCGGCGACACCGACGTCCCCGGACTGGCCTCCGGGGACGGCGACGAACTGATCCGCGCGCTGATCGAGGCGGGCGGCCACGACCAGGACTGGCTCACCGAGGAACAGCTCGCCCGCAACCCGGTGCGCATCCCGGCCGCCGACTACAAGCGCTGGTACGCCACCCTCCCCGAGGAACTGCGCACGGCCGTCGAGGAGCACTGGGGCCCGGCACCGGGCGAGATGTTCCTCGACCGCAGCCGCAACCCGGAGGGCGACATCGTCCTCGCCGCCCTGCGCCGCGGCAACCTGCTGATCCTCATCCAGCCCCCGCGCGGCTTCGGCGAGAACCCCATCGCCATCTACCACGACCCCGACCTGCCGCCCTCCCACCACTACCTCGCCGCCTACCGCTGGATCGCCGCGCGGGCCGAGGACGGCGGCTTCGGCGCGGACGCCATGATCCACCTCGGCAAGCACGGCAACCTGGAGTGGCTGCCGGGCAAGAACGCCGGCCTGTCCGCCGCCTGCGGCCCCGACGCCGCCCTCGGCGACCTCCCCCTCGTCTACCCCTTCCTGGTCAACGACCCGGGCGAGGGCACCCAGGCCAAGCGCCGGGTCCACGCCACCCTCGTCGACCACCTCGTCCCCCCGATGGCCCGCGCCGACTCCTACGGCGACATCGCGCGCCTGGAACAACTCCTCGACGAGTACGCCCAGATCTCCTCCATGGACCCGGCGAAGCTCCCGGCGATCCGCGCCCAGATCTGGACCCTCATCCAGGCCGCCCGCCTCGACCACGACCTCGGCCTCGACGACCGCCCCGACGACGACGGCTTCGACGACTTCCTCCTGCACGTCGACGGCTGGCTCTGCGAGGTCAAGGACGCCCAGATCCGCGACGGCCTCCATGTCCTGGGCGTCCCGCCCGCCGGCGCCGACCGGGTCAACCTCGTCCTGGCGATCCTGCGCGCCCGCCAGATCTGGGGCGGCGTCACCGCCCTGCCCGGCCTGCGCGAGGCCCTCGGTCTCGACGAGTCCGCCGCCACCCGCACCACGGCCGACGAGGCGGAGGAGAAGGCCCGCACCCTGGTCCAGGCGATGGAGGACGCCGACTGGGACCCGGTCGCCGTGCCCACCGAGCACGGCGAACAGGTCGCCGCCGTCCTGGAGTTCGCCGCCCGCGAGGTCGTCCCGCGGCTCGCGGCCACCACCGCCGAGATCGACCACACCGTCCACGCCCTGAACGGCGGGTTCGTCCCCGCGGGCCCGTCCGGCTCCCCGCTGCGCGGTCTGGTCAACGTCCTGCCGACCGGCCGCAACTTCTACTCGGTCGACCCCAAGGCCGTCCCCTCCCGCCTCGCCTGGGAGACCGGCCAGGCCCTCGCGGACTCCCTCCTGGAGCGCTACCGCACGGACAACGGCGACTGGCCCACCTCGGTCGGGCTCTCCCTGTGGGGCACCAGCGCCATGCGCACCGCCGGGGACGACGTCGCCGAGGCCCTCGCCCTGCTGGGCATCCGCCCCGTCTGGGACGACGCCTCACGCCGTGTCACGGGCCTGGAGGCCATCCCGTACGACGAACTGGGCCGCCCCCGCATCGACGTCACCCTGCGCATCTCGGGCTTCTTCCGCGACGCGTTCCCGCACACCGTCGGCCTGCTGGACGACGCCGTGCGTCTGGCGGCGTCCCTGGACGAGCCCGCCGAGGCCAACCACGTCCGCGCCCACGTCCAGGCCGACCTCGCCGAACACGGCGACGAACGCCGGGCCACCACCCGCATCTTCGGCTCCCGTCCGGGCACCTACGGCGCTGGCCTGCTCCAGCTCATCGACTCCCGCGACTGGCGCACCGATGCCGACCTCGCCGAGGTCTACACCGTCTGGGGCGGATACGCCTACGGCCGCGAACTGGACGGCCGTCCGGCCCGCGACGAGATGGAGACGGCGTACAAGCGGATCGCGGTGGCCGCCAAGAACACGGACACCCGCGAGCACGACATCGCCGACTCGGACGACTACTTCCAGTACCACGGAGGCATGGTCGCCGCCGTCCGCGCCCTGCGCGGCACCGCGCCCGAGGCGTACATCGGCGACTCCACCCGCCCCGAGACGGTCCGCACCCGCACCCTGGTGGAGGAGACCTCGCGCGTCTTCCGCGCCCGGGTGGTCAACCCGAAGTGGATCGAGGCGATGCGCCGCCACGGTTACAAGGGCGCCTTCGAGCTCGCCGCCACCGTGGACTACCTGTTCGGCTACGACGCCACCACGGGGGTCATCGCCGACTGGATGTACGACAAGCTCACCGAGACCTACGTCCTGGACCCGGTCAACCGTGAGTTCCTGCAGCAGGCCAACCCCTGGGCCCTGCACGGCATCGCGGAGCGGCTGCTGGAGGCCGAGTCGCGCGGCATGTGGGAGAAGCCCGATCCGGCGGTCCTCGACGCGCTGCGGAAGGTGTACCTGGAGACGGAGGGCGACCTGGAGGGCGAGGACTGAGACGCGGTCCGGCCGGGCGGCCGGAGCCCGGTCTATGTCCTGCGGCCTAGTCGGTATTCCTCAGGACGGACGACGACGTGGCGTTTCCGGTGCGCCACGATCATCAGTATGACTTTGTTCGAACACGATTTCGTCGCGGCGGGTTCCACCGAGCGGCCGGTGGGTGACACGGGGCGGATGCTCCAGATGATGACCGGGTACTGGGTCACCCAGGTGGTGCGCACCGCGGCCGAGTTGCGCATCGCCGATCACCTGCACGCAGGCGGTGCCACCCCCGCGGAGGTGGCCGAGGCGGAGTCACTGGACCCCGACTCGGCCTTCCGGTTCCTGCGGGCGTGCGCCTCCCTTGGTCTGGCCACCTCCACCGACGGGAAGCGGTTCGCCGGTACGCCCCTGCTCGACACCCTGCGCACCGACGCCCCGGGCTCCCTGCGGAACCTGGCCCTGTGGGGCGGGGCCGAGTCGCACTGGCTGCCGTGGGGGCGGCTGGCGGACACGGTCCGCACCGGCACCACCCAGGCGGAGGCCGCCCTCGGCGCGCCCATTTTCGACTGGCTCGCCGCCGCCCCGAAGGAAGCCGAGATCTTCACCCGTGCCATGACGGCCATGACCCGCGGCCTGGCCCACAAGCTCGCGGACGTGATCGACCTCGAGGGCGCCCGGGTCGCGGTGGACGTCGGCGGCGCCGGCGGAAACCTCGTCCAGACGCTCATGCAGCGGCACCCCCGGCTGACCGGCGTGGTCCTCGACCTTCCGCATGTGGGCGCCGAGGCGGACGCCTCCGCGGCGGCTCTGGGCGTCACGGACCGGTTCACCTTCGTCGGCGGCGACTTCTTCGAGCAGGTGCCGCCCGCGGACGTGCACCTGCTGAAGTTCGTCCTGCACGACTGGGACGACGATTCCTGCGTCCGCATCCTGCGCAACTGCCGAAAAGCCCTCGGGCCCGGTGGGCGCGTGCTGGTGATGGAGCTCCTCGTCGACAAGGTGGGCACACCCGGTCTGGAGCCGCTGATGGACCTCAACATGATGGCGCTGTCCACCGGACGCGAGCGCAGCCTCGACGAGTTCGAGAACCTCTTCGAGCGAGCCGGACTGAAGTTGGCCTCCACCCTGCCGTCCGCCTCCCGGGTCTCCGTCCTGGAGCTCGTGCCCGCCTGAGCTCCGCTCGGCACACCACCTTCGCCGGTGGTCCCCGCCCACGCCGGACTCCACCGCCTCCAGGCCGCGCCCCCTCTCCACCGGGGCGCGGCCTCGCGCTGTCCGGCTTCCTTCCCCGCTCCCGTCCCCCCGGCCCTCAGAGCTCGCCGGAGGTCCGCGATCAAGGCGCGCAGCGCCGGGTCCCGAGGGCGACGCGCGGCGGACGTCCGCAGACCGGAGACGATCGCGGTCTCGGACCGGTCCGGTCGTCCGGGGGCACGGGTGACGCGGCCGGACGGCCCGCCGCCACCGCGGCACGCACTCCGGTGCCGCGGAGCGTGAGCCCGGGTGTGCCGTACCCCGGGAAACGGCGGCCTGGTTGCCACACCCGTACGGGCCGAGGCTGGTGTCCGGCCCGCCACCCGTGCGGGCCCGGCATCACGAAGAGGACCCTCATGAGCAGCGAAGACACCACCAGTGCCGCCGTACTCGAACAGCTTCGGCGGCGGTCCACCGACCCGAAGCGGCGCATCCTGTTCGCCGGCGCGACCGTCGTCACCATGGATCCCCGTCTCGGCGTCCTGGCCCCCGCGGACCTGCTCGTCGAGAGCGAGACGATCCTCGCGGTCGGGCCGGAGCTGGACCGGGACGGCGCGGTGGTCGTCGACGCCACCGGCACGATCCTCGCGCCCGGCTTCGTCGACACCCACCGGCACGCCTGGGAGACCCAGCTGCGCCGGATCATGCCGGACGTCGACGACCTCGGCGGTTACGTCATGTCCACCCTGGCCGGTTACGCCACGGTCTACCGCCCCGAGGACATGTACATCGGGACCAGGCTGGCGGCCCTGACGGCCATCGACAGCGGCATCACCTGCATGCTCGACTTCTCCCACAACTCCCGCACCCCCGAGCACTCCGACGCCGCCGTCCAGGCCCTGATCGACACCCGCATCCGGGGCGTCCACGCCTCGATGGGCCCGCACTTCGGCGACTGGGACAAGCAGTGGCCCGGCGACCTGTCCCGCCTCAGGGAGACGTACTTCGCCGCCGACGGCCAACTGCTCACTCTGCGCCTGGCCGCCCTGGCCACCGACGAGATCGGCGGCCCCGCCCTCGCCTACGGACCCGAACTCGCCCGCACCGCACAGGACCTGGGCATCGGCGTCAGCGTCGACGCCGTCTTCGGCATCCCCTCCTCGCAGGCCGTCCTGGACTGGGAGAAGGCCGGCATCCTCGGCGCGGACGTCACGCTCATCCACGCCACGGGCCTGACCCCCGAGGCCTGGAGGGCGATCGGCGGGACCGGGACGACCATCGCCCTGGCTCCCACCTCCGACGCCCAGATCGGGCTGGAGACCGCGATCCCCGCCGTCGACGAGGCCCTGTCCGCCGGGGTGCGTCCGGGGCTGAGCATCGACGTCGAAGTGGCTCTGGCCAGCGACATGTTCACGCAGATGCGGGCCCTGCACGCCATCCAGCGGATGCGCGCGGTCAACGCCGTCCACGGCACCGGCCGGCAGCCGGCCCGGATCACCACCCACGACGTCCTGGACTTCGCCACCCTCCAGGGGGCCCGCACCAACGGCCTGGGCGGCACCACGGGTTCGCTCACGCCGGGCAAGAAGGCGGACCTGCTCGTCATCCGGGCCGAGGACCTCAACAACATGCCGCTCAACGACCCGATCGGCACCGTCGTACTGGGCTCGGACGCCCGCAACATCAGCGCCGTGCTCGTCAACGGCGAACCCCGCAAGTGGAACGGCCAAGTCCTCGACGTCGACCTGCCGGCCCTGCGCGACCAGGTGCACGCCTCCCGCGAGTACGTGCTCCACACACCGACCGCCTGAGCACCGACCGAGGACAGCGGAGGGCGGCATCCGCCCCCGTACACCTCCACACGCCTCCAGACCCCGCCACCACCCTTTCACCGACGACCGGAACAGGTACCGACATGAACACCACCCCCTGGGCGGCCCCCCGCCGCGACGACGATGTGCTGCGCGATCTGCGTGACCCGAAGGGACGCCCGCTGCTGCTGAGCGGCGGCACCGTCATCACCGGCAATCCGTTGACGGGAGACTGGCAGGAGGCCGACGTCCTCCTCGGCGGATCCGTGATCGTGGGCGTCGGCCCCGGCCTGCTGACCGCCGCGGACGACGACGACATGATCGTCGTCGACTGCGCGGGCACCCTCGTCCTGCCGGCCGCCACCGACTTCACCGCGTCCGGCACGGGCAAGACCCTGACCCCCGGTGAGACGGCCGACATCGCCGTCCTGCGCCTGGCCGACGAGCCCGGCATTCCCGCCGGCGCCCGGCCGGCCCGCGGCACCCACCTCGACATCCTGGTCACCGGCGGACAGGTCCGCCTCTGGAACGGCCGCCCGCTCGACGGCGCCGGCACCACCACAGCCACGGCTCCGCAGGAAGCGCCCGCCGCGACGCCTGACCACCCCTACGTGGGCCTGTGGGTCGACGAGAACGACTTCATACGTCAGGAACTGCTGCCCGACGGACGATACGACGAGGCCCGAGGGGACCGGCCCAGCGCCTACCAGGGCCGCTACTGGATCGACGGCAACCGCATCGACTACCTCGACGACCTGGGCTTCTGGGCCTTCGGTGAGTTCCGGGACGGCACCCTGCACCACGCCGGATACCGTTTCACCCGCCGCTGACCGCCCCCGCTCCGGGAATCCCCTACGGGCGGGCCTGCCGTCCGGCGGCGGATTCCCGGTGGTGCGTGGCGCCGAGGCTGCCGAGCAGGGAAAGCGCCTGCGCGCTGGGACTGCCGGGTGCGGCGTGGTAGATGACGACCTGCTGCCCGGGCGCTTCGCGGACGTCGAAGGACTGGTAGGTCAGCGACAGCGGTCCGACGGCGGGGTGGTCGAGTTCCTTGGAGGCGCGGGTCTTGCCGTAGACGGTGTGCGAGGACCACAGTTCGGCGAACGCCTCGCTCCCCTCGGTGAGGGAGGACACCACGTCGTGCAGGCGCGGATAATGCGGGTCGAGGCCGGTGGCCTGGCGGAGGCTCGCCACGACCGCCTCGGCCGCCGCGCCCCAGTGAGCGAAGAACCGGCGGGCCGCCGGGTCGAGGAAGGTCATCCGGGCGAGGTTGTCCGCCTTCTCGAACGGGGAGAAGAGCGCCTCGGCCAGCGCGTTCGCCGCCAGGAAGTCGGTCGCCGGGTTCAGGACGAAGGCCGGCGTACCGGTGTAGCCCTCCAGCAGCTGCCGCAGCGCGGGACTGGCCGTTTCCCTCGGAGGCGTCCGGCGGCCGGCCGGCACGGTGTCCGCCAGCCGGTACAGATGGGCGCGCGCTTCCTCGTTCATGCGCAGGGCGCCGCTGATCGCGTCGAGGATCTGCGGGGAGGGGCTGCGCTCGCGGCCCTGTTCCAGCCGGGCGTAGTAGTCGGAGTTCATACCGGCCAGGACGGCGACCTCCTCCCGTCGTAGCCCCGCCACCCGGCGCCGGCCGTAGGAAGCCAGCCCCACGTCCTCGGGCCGCAGACGGGCGCGGCGGGCGCGCAGGAACTCTCCGAGATCGTTACCGGTCATCCCACCAGGCTAGACCGCACCCACGAGGGCTTGCCTGGGTGCGCCACACCCAGGCACCGTCCGCCCTGGCCGTCCGCCGCGGCAGCCGCCCAGACTCCGCTCTGCACACCTTCGAACGGACGGAAGAGTGATGAACGGACAGAACAGCCCTGCCGGCGGCGCCCGGGAGACGCGCGGCGGAACGACGGCGGACGTGGTCGGCATGTGGGTGACGGCCGACGGACACATCCGGCAGGAACTGCTGGCCGACGGCCGCTACGACGAAGCACGCGGCACCCGCCGCAGCGCCTACACCGGCCGTTACACCGTGACCGGCAGCCACATCGACTACGTCGACGACACCGGCTTCACCGCCACGGGCGACATCCGTGACGGCGTGCTGTACCACGAGCACCTCGTCCTCCACCGGGAAGAACGCGACTGACGCGGACGGCGGACCCGCGAGGGCCGCCCGTGAGCGCGTTCCGGCCCGGCACGCCGTGCCCGGCGCCCGTGGGAGGATACGACGCGGGCGACTGGGCCCACCTGGGCCCGGGCCTGTCCGTTCGGATCGTGCCGGGCCGGCGCGGTCCGGCACCGTACCTCCGCGCGTCGTCGCCGGTTCCAGGGGTCCGCCCCGGTTCCCTGTTCCGCGCGTCACGGTGCTCCCCGCTGTCCGAAGGGCGTGGGCGGTGCCTCCGGCACCGGGCCCCGCCCCCTCCGATCCGGCCCGCCCCGGACGGAAGACCTGAGAAGAGGAGAGAAGCCATCAGTATCCGTGTGCTGGTCGCGGACGATCAGACGATCGTCCGCGCGGGATTCGTGGCGATCCTGACGGCCGAGACCGACATGACCGTGGTCGGCGAGGCCGCGGAGGGAGACGCGGCAGTGGCGATGGCGGCCGAGCTCGCACCCGACCTGGTGTTGATGGACATCCGCATGCCCGGTATGGACGGGCTGACGGCCACCCGGCTGATCACGCGTCACAGCAGTCGCACCAGAGTCCTGGTGCTGACCACGTTCGACCTCGACGCCTACGTCTACGAAGCCCTGCGCGCCGGAGCCTCCGGCTACCTGCTCAAGGACGCCGAGCCGGAGGCCCTGCTGGCCGCGATACGGGGCGTCGCCGCCGGTGACGGCGCCCTCGCGCCCGCGGTCACCGGACGTCTGATAGCCGCCTTCGCCCAGGGCGCCCCGGTCTCTCCGGAGACCACCGGAGCCCTGAGCAGCCTCACCCAGCGCGAACGGGAGATTCTGACGCTGGTCGCCACGGGCTTGAGCAACGCGGAGATCGGAGAGCGACTGGGGCTCGCCCTCGGCACGGTGAAGGTCCATGTCAGCGCGGTGCTGAACAAACTGGGTCTGCGGGATCGCGTTCAGGCGACCATCTTCGCCTATGAAAGCGGACTCATCCGCCCGTCGGGGATGTCGACTGCCTGACCGCTCCTCACATCCAGACTCCTGAGCAGCTCACGCATGGCGGCCAGCGTCGCTCGCGTGGCGGCGGCGACGGCGTCCAGACTGCCCGCCTCCGTCGCTGAGATCACCCGTGTGGTCTGCTGGAGCACCGTCTCCTGCAGACCGGCGGCGACTCGCTGCCGCTCGCTGTGGACCGCGTTTTCCGTGCTCCACACCAGAGCCGTGAGCGTCGCGTCCTCGCGGCCCAGTTCCCGCCGGCGGCGCATGTGCATCAGCCACCCCGCCAGCCAAGCGGCCGTGAACAGAGGGCCGAGGTACATCACTGCCGTGATGAGTGAGAACCCCAGTTCAAAAGCATTGACCGGTTCTCCGCTCAGCATCCCGTCGCCGGCGAAGGCACCCACTGCCGAGACCCCGAACGAAAGGGTCATGGCGGCAACCGGCAGATACGACAGCCGGTTGCCGTGCGGATGCGTCACGTGCGGGGCCGAGGGCGGGACGTACCGGCCGGCAGGCGCGGTTGCAGGTATCAGAACACGGCCGTACGCCGCCACGCCGTAGACGGCGGCCACTTCGACGAGCCCGCCGCCCACGAGGGAGTCCGCGGCGGACCCCGGCAGCACACCGCTCCCCAGGAGCACCGTCCCTCCGAAGGTGGTGGCCCCGACCGCGGCGAGGGCCAGCCAAGGGGCCCGGCGGCGCCACAGCAGCGGCAGCGCGTGAACGGTCAACAGCAGCGCGAGCGACAGGGAGAGCGCGACTCCGTGGCCGTGGTCCACCGCGGTGTTCAGGGCGTAGCTCAACAACGTCAAGGTGATCGAGCCGAAGACCGCCACATCCGCGATCCGCTGCTCTCGCGTGTAGTTGCGCCGACGTCCTGTGGCCGGCTGCCGTGCGGACCGGGCGTCGGGCAGTACCGCGTGCACGCGCCAGCCCCCGTCGGGGCGAGGCCCCGCGGACAACTGCCCGCCGACGGCGGTGGCGCGCCGGCGCATCCCGTCAACACCGCGACCCGATCCGATACTCAGCCGGTGACTGCCGGTTCCGCTGGGCGGCTTGCCGTTGTCGATGGTCAGGTCCAGGGCGTCCTCGGACCGTTCCGCCCGGATGCTGATCGAGGCACCCGGTGCGTAGCGCAGGGCGTTGGTCAGAGCCTCCCGGATGATGCCGTGGACCGCCTCCGCCGCAGGGCCGACGAGATCGGCGGGCAGGGAAACGGAGATGGGGCGCCCCAGTCTGCCGAATCCCGCGATCAGGGCCTCGATCGCGGGAGTCACCGACTGCGGGGCCGGTACGTCGTCCACCCGCATGACCGCCACGAGACGCCGTAGCGCGGACTGGGTCTCGTATGCGGTGCGGCTGGCGAACGTGAGGGCTTCCGCGGCCAGTTCGGGTCTGGTGTCCCCGAGCCTGCGGGCGGCTTCGACGGACACCACGACGGAGGTGAGGTGGTGCGCGCTGATGTCGTGCAACTCGTTCGCCAGCCGGTCCCGTTCGGTGCCGGCGGCCTGTCCCCGCTCCTGCTCGGCACGGGTCAGCCGCTGTTTCGTCATCTGTCGTTCCCGCAGCCAGTGCCGACGGCCGGCACCGAGAGCGGAGACCATCAGGTACATGCTGACGGCGGTGAGCCATTCGTGGAGGAAAGTGCCGCCGAATCCGCTCTTCATCGCGATCGGTAGCAGTTGCACGACGGCGGTGACAGCGGTCGCGCCCAGGCTCACGGTCCAGTCGCTCAGCGTGGTGACGGAGAAGAGCGTCATCAGGACGGCCAGCCCCGACACCAGAGCCACGGTGTCGGGCGGTGTCAGAAGCTGCACCAGCACGGACACCACGAGGATGCCGCCTAGGGCGTGGAGCGGTGCCCGGGTTCGCCGTGCGAGCGCGACCGTGGTGAACGCCGTGGCGGACAGGGCGACGATCCACTCCGTGACGCCCGGAGGCTTCTCCAGTGTGGGTACGGTGAAGCACCACAGGACCAACTGCGTCACAGCGAACAGGCCCGGCAGGAGCCGGCCTCGAATCTTGCCCATTGGTGCAAGTGTACGACCGGGTGCGGAGCCGTACGTCGCCGGAATCCCGTACCTCACGCGTGCGAGACCTTGCAGTCCCGGCGGGTGAGAGCGTCCGGTCGTCCGGCCGAACTTCTTTGTGGAACAGCTCTGGTGACGGCACGGCAGGGGGACGGTGCCGGAGGGGGTTGGACGTCGTGCCGGAACTCTAGATCCTGCGGCCTAGGCGGCGTTCCTTCCGGTGGCCGACGTCCCGGCGGGGCCGGGCCGGAAGGATTGAGGCATGGAACGAACCGATGTCATCGTCGTCTTGGCCGCCGTTCTGATCTTCGTGGTCACGGCCAAGCCGCTGAGGAAGGTGCCCGCCTGGCACATCGGCGTTCTGGCCTTCCTCCTCTACCCCGTGGACAGGGTATTGCTCTCGGCACTGGAATCGGCCGGGATCGTCAACAGCCCATGGTCCAAGTATCCCCTCGTGCTCAGCATGACCTTTGTGATCGCCGTACTCACCGCGCCGGCCGTCCGGCGGTACAAGGCCCGCCGGGGCAGGCGCACCGGCCGTCAGCACCACGACCAGTACCACGACCAGGACGTCGACGCGTGAGTGTCCGTCCCTTCCACCAGCAACGACCTCAGATCGGCAGAAGCATGTCCCACCACCGTTCCTCCCGGGCCGCCCTCGGCCTGGCCTCGCTCGCCGTACTGGCGGCGGCCACCGTCACGGCCTGCGACCCCGGCGCCGACGCCGACGCGGACGGAGCCGCCGCGATACCCGCGGTCCCCGCCGCTCTCAGCGAGCAGAAACTGGACTGGGCCGCATGCCCCGCTCCGTCCGCGGCCCAGGGCACCGGCGACAAGCCCGAGGACCTGCCGGACGGAACGAAATGGCAGTGCGCCGCCATGAAGGCGCCCCTGGACTACGCGAAGCCCGACGGCAGGACCATTAATATCGCCCTCATCCGGGCGAAGGCCGCAGCCGACTCCGGTGATGAGCGGCTCGGATCCCTCGTCTTCAACTTCGGTGGCCCCGGCGGTGCCGGGGTGCCGACGCTTCCCGACTTCGCGGGCGAGGACTACCTGGAACTGCACAAGCGCTACGACCTGGTCAGCTTCGACCCGCGGGGGGTCGGAGAGAGCGCAGGTGTGAAGTGCCTGGACGGCAAGGCCACGGACGCCTTGATGGCTCAGGACTCGACGCCGGACGACGCCGCGGAGGAGAAGGCCCTCATCGTCGGAGGGAAAGCGTACGCCCAAGCCTGCGAAAGCGGCTCGGGCGCGGTCCTGGAGCACGTCGGCACGCAGGACGCCGCACGCGATCTCGACCTGATGCGCCAGGTCCTCGGCGACGAGAAGCTGAACTACTTCGGTATCTCCTACGGAACGCAGCTCGGCGGCGTCTACGCGCACCTGTTCCCGAAGAACGTCGGACGGACCGTCTTCGACGCCGTGGTCGATCCCACCTCGGACACCGTGGCAGCCAGCCTCGGTCAGACAAAGGGATTCGAGGGCGCGCTGCAGAACTTCCTCGAGGACTGCGTGAAGCAGGACGAGTGCTTCTTCGAGGGGGAGGACCCCGCTCAGGGGGAGAAGCAGATCGCCGAACTGCTCAGGAGCCTGGACGCGAAACCCATGCCTCCGAAAAAGGGCACATACAACAAGCGGCCCATGACCCAGGGCCAAGCGACCATGGGCATCATCGCCGCCCTCTACAGCAAGGAGAACTGGCCGATGCTCAGCGGCCTGCTGGAGGATGCCGAGAAGGGGGAGAGCACCGGGCTGATGTGGCTCTCCGACCTGTACTCCGGGCGCAACGAGGACGGCACGTACTCCAACAGCAATCCCGCCCAAACGGCGGTGACCTGTGCCGACAACAAGGATCGCTTCACCGTCGAGGACGTGCGCCAGCGGCTTCCCGAGTTCCGCAAGGCGTCTCCGGTGTTCGGCGACACGATCGCCTGGATGCTGCTCGCGTGCACCGACTGGCCCGTGGACGGCCACGCGTCCACCGTCGACGTGAAGGCCGACGGCGCGGGCCCCGTGCTCGTCATCGGCAACACCGGCGACCCGGCCACCCCCTACGAGGGAGCCAAGAAGATGGCGGACGCGCTGGGCGAGGGAGTCGGTGTCCACCTCACCGTCGATGACGAAGGACACGGCACCTACGGCGTCAACAAGTGCCTGACCAAGATCGTCGACAAGTACCTGCTCGACGGGACGGTCCCGAAGAACGACACCGTCTGCTCGTGAACCGGGCGGTTCCCGCCTCCCGGCGAAGCGTACGGGGCCGGCTCCGGTGCGGAGGCCGGCCCCGTGCCGCGGTGGCCGTGACCGCTGAACCGGCGTCCCGGCGGACGACGGTTCAGCGCAGGAGCAGTTGGACGATGGCGAACGTGCCGACGACGACGATGAAGGTCCGCAGGACGGGCGGGGGAAGCCGGCGCCCCACCTTCGCGCCGACCTGGCCGCCGATCGCCGAGCCCACGGCGATGAGCAGGACGGCGGTCCAGTCGAAGTCGGCGACGAACAGGAAGAACAGGGCCGCGATGCTGTTCACGATGGCGGCGAGGACGTTCTTGACGGCGTTCAGGCGCTGGAGGGTGTCCTCGAGCAGGATGCCCATCAGGGAGAGGTAGATGATCCCCTGGGCCGCCGTGAAGTAGCCGCCGTAGACGCTGGCGAGCAGGAGGCCGCCGAAGAGGGCGGGGCCGCCGTCGGTCTTGGTGACCGTGCCCGTGCGCGCACGGCGGCGCTGGACGTGGGCGGAGATACGGGGCTGGAGCACGACGAGGACCAGCGCGAGCGCGACCAGCACGGGGACGATCGTCTCGAAGGCGGTCTCGGGGAGCGCGAGCAGCAGCATCGCCCCGGTGAGTCCGCCGACCGCCGCGGCCACGCCGAGCCGCAGGACCAGACGGCGCTGGCCCTTGAGCTCCGCCCGGTAGCCTATGGCGCCGCTGACCGAGCCGGGGATCAGCCCGAGGGCGTTGGACACGGTGGCGGTCACCGGGGGCAGTCCGGTGGCGAGCAGGACGGGAAACGTGATCAGCGTGCCCGAGCCGACGATGGTGTTGATGGTGCCGGCGCCGATTCCGGCGGCGAAGACCGCCAGTGCCTCCCAGATGGACAAGGCCATCTCCTTCGGTTCGGTGAGTCGCCTCCCCGCCGTGAAGGTCGAGGGGCCACCACCGATCATGCAGGAAGGGCGTGCGTGCCAGGGCGGCCGGGGGTCCTCACCCGGTTAACTCCCGCCGGTCGCCCGACACCGGGTCAGAGGGTGGCCGCGTGGTCGGGGACGTAGGTCTGCAGGTCGCGGGGCGGACGCTGGTAGCCGGTGGACGGCGGGCGCTCCGGCAGTTCGATGACCGGCGGCTCCACCTCCGGGTAGGGCACCGTGCTCAGCAGATGGGCGATCATGTTCAGCCGCGCGCGGCGCTTGTCGTCGCTCTCCACGACGTACCACGGCGCCTCGGGGATGTCGGTGTGCACCAGCATCGAGTCCTTGGCCCGGGAGTACGCCTCCCAGCGGGTGATCGACTCGAGGTCCATCGGCGACAGCTTCCAGCGGCGCAGCGGGTCCTCCCGTCGCTTGCGGAACCGTACCTCCTGCTCGGTGTCGCTCACCGAGAACCAGTACTTGCGCAGCAGGATCCCGTCCTCCACCAGCATCCGCTCGAAGATCGGGCACTGGTGCAGGAAACGCTGGTACTCCTCCTTCGTGCAGAACCCCATGACCCGCTCCACGCCGGCACGGTTGTACCAGGACCGGTCGAACAGCACGATCTCACCGGCGGCCGGCAGATGCTCGACGTACCGCTGGAAGTACCACTGGGTGCGCTGGCGCTCGGTCGGCTTGGGCAGGGCCGCGATCCGTGCCACGCGCGGGTTGAGGTGCTCGGTGACCCGTTTGATGGTGCCGCCCTTGCCCGCGGCGTCCCGGCCCTCGAAGACGACGACCAGCCGGGCCCCCTCCGTCCGCACCCACTCCTGGAGCTTCACCAGCTCCGTCTGCAGACGCAGCAGCTCGCTCTCGTACGCCGCACGGGGCAGCTTCGCCGCCTTCTTGCCGGCCATGTCGCCGCCTCCACCGCCCGGTGACCCGTGCCGTCCTCGGGCGGGTCACTCCGTTCAAGGTCACACACCAGGAAGCCACCGTACTGATCGGCGAGGATCCGCGCATCCGGCCCGGTGACGCTCCGGGGGGAACCGAGGGCTACAGCAAGGTGCTCCAGTACGACCAGAAGCGGGTGAGGACGAGCACGGCGAGCAGGGCGTACCAGGCGCCGAGCAGCATCCCGTGCGTGTCCCGGACGACCTCCCGCACCAGCCGGGGCGCCGGGACGAGGCCCCGGTCCAGGCAGTGCACGGCGACGTACCAGAACAGGGCGATGGTGACGACCCAGACCACGGCGCAGTAGGGGCAGAGCTTGTTCAGCTCGTAGAGGGACTGCACGATCAGCCAGTGGACGAAGACCACCCCGGCCAGCGCCCCGGCGCCCAGCGTGAGCCACAGTCCCCGGTGGAAGCGGGCGCCGGGGCGCTGGCCGG
>NZ_LIQT01000377.1 GCF_001418415.1 Streptomyces hirsutus | reverse complement strand
GACAGGGCGGGGGCTGGAGCCGGGGGCGGCAGGACGTGGCGCACATCTTCTCCTTCTGGGAGAGCCGCGCCTTCTACGATTCCTTCATGGCGCGGTCCCACGACCGGCTCGCCTCCGCGCAGTCGGGCACCTTCAAGGACGCGCAGGTCAGGCTGTTCGACCACCGCTTCGACGTGAAGACCGGCTTCGAACCGCGCTTCACGGACGTCGATCTGCTGAGAGTGGCGCTGTGCCGTGTCCACGAGGAGCGGGCGGAGCATTTCGTGCTGATGCACGAGAAGGTCTGGAACCCGGCGATGGCGGGTTCGCCCGGTATGGTCCGGGGGCTGTTCGGCGAAGCCCCCGGCCATGAGTTCCTGGTGCTGTCGATGTGGTGGTCGGCGGCCGAGCACGGCAAGTACCGCACCGAACGCGTGGAACGTCTCGCGCTGCGGGCACAGACGGAGGCCGACATCGCGGCGCTCACGGGGGACATCGTGGACATGGAGCCGGTCTGGACGGTGTGACGTACCGGCGCGCGGAACCGTCTCGCACCGCGGGAAGTGTGTGACCTGTGCCGTACGGGGCGCATGCGGGTGCTCGGTCGGCCGTCACCCGTTCTAGGGTTTCAGCATGGCACGACCACGGCGCATCGTCCTTGTCCGGCACGGTGAATCAACGGGCAATGTTGATGACTCCGTCTATGAGCGCGAACCCGATCACGCGTTGGCCCTGACCGAGCGGGGCCGGCGGCAGGCGGAGGAAACGGGCAAGCGGTTGCGCGACCTGTTCGGCCGGGAGCGCGTCAGCGTGTACGTGTCCCCTTATCGCCGTACGCACCAGACGCTGAGTGCCTTCGGCCTCGACCCGGAGCTCATACGCGTGCGGGAGGAGCCGAGACTGCGCGAGCAGGACTGGGGCAACTGGCAGGATCTGAAGGACGTCCGTCTGCAGAAGGCGTACCGGGACGCGTACGGCCACTTCTTCTACCGCTTCGCCCAGGGCGAGTCCGGTGCCGATGTCTACGACCGGGTCGACGGCTTCCTGGAGAGCCTGTTCCGCAGCTTCGACGCCCCCGACCACCCGCCGAATGTCCTCATCGTGACGCACGGTCTCGCCATGCGGCTGTTCTGCATGCGGTGGTTCCACTGGACCGTCGCGGAGTTCGAGTCCCTGTCGAACCCGGGCAACGCCGAGATGCGGGTGCTCGTTCTGGGGGAGGACGGCAAGTACACGCTCGACCGGCCCTTCGGGCAGTGGCGGCAGCCGGAACCGTACGGGATCACCGGATAGGGTGGCAGGGCGATGACGACCGCCGACTCCACCTCCGCAGGGCGCCTTGACCGCGCCCTGGCCAGCCTGCGCGGACTGTCGGTGGGGGACGCGCTGGGCTCGCAGTTCTTCGTTCCGGTGAACTATCCGCTGCTCATGCGCCGTGAGCTGCCCCCGGGCTCCTGGCAGTGGACGGACGACACGGAGATGGCCTGCTCGGTCGTCGCCGTCCTCGCCGCCCATCGGCGGATCGACCAGGACGCCCTCGCGCAGTCCTTCGCCCGGCACCATGACTTCGACCGGGGCTACGGGCCCGCGGTCGGCCGGCTGCTGCGGCTGGTCCGCGAAGGCGGTGACTGGCGCGAGCTCGCCGCAGGCCTCTTCAACGGCCAGGGGTCCTGGGGCAACGGCGCCGCGATGCGCATCGCGCCTTTGGGCGCCTGGTACGCGGACGATCCGGAGCAGGCGACCCACCAGGCCGAGATCTCGGCCTACCCCACCCACCAGCACCGCGAGGCCGTGGTCGGTGCGATGGCCGTCGCCGCGGCAGCCGCACTCGCCGCTGCCCCCGGGGGGCCGCCCGGCCCCGAAGCCCTGCTCGACGGGGTCGTCGCGCTGGTGCCCAGGAAGAGCGCGGTCGGTGCGGGGCTGCGGCGGGCCAGGGACATGCTCGACTACGGGGACACGGCCACCGTCGCGGCCGTACTGGGGTGCGGACGGCGGACGACGGCCCACGACACCGTTCCCTTCGCGCTGTGGTCGGCCGCCCGAGGCCTGGGCGACTACGAACAGGCCTTCTGGACCACGGCTCAGGCGGGCGGGGACGTCGACACGACCTGCGCCATCGTGGGCGGGGTGGTCGCGGCCGGGAAGGCCGGGACGCCGCCCGCCGGGTGGGCCGAGCGGGTCGAGGCGCTGCCGAGCTGGATGCCGGTGTAGCTCCAGCGGTCCGGCCGTGTCAGGACCGGTCCGTCAGCCGTGCGGGACGAGGCCCGCTGCCTTCCGTCTCGGCCCGGACGCGGACCCGCAGGTTTTCGGAACTCTCCGTGCGCCATGGGAACTCTCCGTGACCGTTCGCCCGTTGTCGGGACGTCAGCCGTGTGGGACATGAGGCCCGAGACGGGGCGACGGCCGGGCGAGTCCCTGCCCCGCCGGAGGTGATCGTGGACGTGCAGCTCACCGCACCGCTCACCGTGCTGCTCGGCTCCGCGGTCGCGGTCCTGGCAGCCGTGGGACGGCCCGGTGCCCTCCGGGCCGTCCCCCCGGGACCGGCAGGAGTGGCGCCGGGCCGCCCGGCCCGCGGTGCGCCCTCGTCAGCCGATGCCCGGTCCGGCGGAGCCGGCGAGGGAATCGAGGTCGCTCTTGCGCACTCGGATCACCAACCAGGCGGTGACCAGGGCGAGTACGGCCATGGCGGCGGCCGGGATGAAGGCCGTCGAGATGCCCTGCGCCAGCACTTCGTGTCCCCAGGGCTCGGGCAGCTGGTGGGTCCGGGCGAACTCCGCCTTCTGCTCCGGCGTCCCTTCGGCGAGGAAGGCCGGGAGCTGCTCCTTCGCCTCGTTCCTGCCGGCCGTGCCGAACACCGTGGTGAGGAGCGCCAGTCCCACCGATCCGCCCACCTGCTGGGTAGCGTTGAGCAGTCCGGACGCCGCGCCGGCCTCGTGCTGGGCCACACCGGAGACCGCGGTGAGGGTCAGTGTCACGAAGTTCAGGCCCATGCCGAAGCCGAAGACGAGCATGGGGCCGAGGATGCCGCCGACATAGGAACTCTCGGAGGTGATCAGTGTCTGCCAGGCCAGACCGGCCGCCGCGAGCGCCGAGCCGACGAGCATGAACGGCTTGGGGCCGAAGACGGGCAGGAACCGCTGCGACAGGCCTGCCCCGAGCGCGATCACGACGGTCACCGGCAGGAAGGCGAGCCCGGCCTCGATCGGGGTGTACCCGAGCACGTTCTGTACGAAGAGAACGATGTAGAAGAACATGCCGAACATGGCGGCGGCCAGGCTGAGCATGATCACGTACGTACCGGAGCGGTTTCGGTCGGCGAACATCCGCAGCGGGGTGATCGGTTCCCTGGCCCGCGACTCGATGACGGCGAAGGACACCAGCAGGACGACCGCGGCGACGAAGGAACCGATGGTCAGGTTGTCCCGCCAGCCCTCCTCCGCCGCCCGTATGAAGCCGTAGACGAGGGACGCCATACCGGCCGTCGAGGTCACCGCGCCCGCTATGTCGAAACGACCGGTGTGCCGCTCGGACTCGTTGATGTAGAGCGGGGCGAGCACGACGATCAGCAGGCCGATCGGCACGTTGACGAAGAGCACCCACCGCCAGTCGAGCCACTCGGTGAGCATGCCGCCCGCCAGCAGACCGATGGCGCCGCCGCCGGCGGAGACCGCGGCGAAGACGCCGAAGGCCCGGTTGCGCTCGGGGCCCTCGGGGAAGGTGGTGGTGATCAGTGCCAGCGAGGTGGGCGAGGCGATCGCGCCGCCCACACCCTGCAGTACCCGCGCGGCGAGCAGCTGCCAGGGCTCCTGGGCGAACCCGCCCAGGAGCGAGGCGAAGGTGAACAGCAGGATGCCGGTCATGAAGACGCGGCGGCGGCCGAGGATGTCACCGGCCCTGCCGCCGAGGAGCAGCAGGCCGCCGAAGGTCAGCGTGTAGGCGCTGACCACCCAGGTGAGGTCGGTGGTGCTGAAACTGAGAGCGTTCTGGATGTGCGGAAGCGCGATGTTCACAATCGTCGCGTCCAGTACCACCATGAGTTGACAGGCCGCGATGACGGTGAGTGCGATGCCGGGATGCCCGCCCCGGCGGGCCGCCCCCGGCTTCCGGTCCTGGATCGATGGAGAGGTTGTCACTATGGATCCCCCACGAGTGTGTCAGTGAACGCTCGCGTTCACTGTTGAGTCCACGTTAGGAGTCGCCGACAGTGAACGCAAGCGTTCACTGAGTGTGCGGTCGCCCGGTACGCCCCCCGCAGGTGCCGTGCGGTGCGCGCCCCATCCCCGAAATGCCCGCTTCCCCTGCTCGTTGGAGAGAGTCAGATGGTTACTTCGAGCTGGGCGGACGCCCAGGCTCAGACGGCTGCTTCCCGTCGCCGCGGCGCCGTGCTGGAACACGCGATCCTCGATGCCGCCCTGGAGCAGCTCAGCACGGTCGGCTGGAACGGCCTGACGATGGAAGGCGTCGCCGCCGGCGCCCAGACCGGAAAGGCCGCCGTCTATCGCCGCTGGCCCTCTAAGGAGGACCTGGTCGCGGACGCCCTGAGGGCCGGACTGCCGCCCTTCGACGCGGCGCCGGACGTGGGCGATGTGCGCGGCGACCTGCTGACCCTGTGTCTGAGGGCGCGTGACGCGATGTTCTCCCGGCCGGGCCTCGCCCTGCGCTCGGTCATTCACGAATGCGATTCCAAGCGAGCCGAGCGGTTCCACGCCGTGATCTTCGAAGGAGTCGTGGAGCCGACCATCAGGATGCTCCGAGAGGTGATCGAGCGCGGCATCGAGCGTGGAGAGGTGCGTGCCGACGCGGCGAACAGCTATGTCTTCGATGCCGTCCCGGCGATGATGATGTACCGGTCCAAGGTGTGCGGAAGTGAATGGGCGGACGTCGACGTGGAGGAGATGATCGACCTGCTGATGGTTCCGCTGCTGCGTCCGACGGGCTCCTGACCCGAGGCTCCCGGGACCCCGGCATCGCTCGGGGAACCTGGGTGTCGCGGGCCGTTCCGAGCGGCGTACGCTAAGGGCGCCATGCCGTACGAACCACCAACTCACACTGTCGAGCGCTCCCTCCGCGCCACGACCGGGGCGAAGATCGTCGCAGGTGTCGACGAGGTGGGGCGCGGCGCCTGGGCCGGCCCCGTCACCGTCTGCGCGGCGGTCACCGGACTGCGCCGGCCCCCCGAGGGACTCACCGACTCCAAGCTCCTCACCGTCAAGCGGCGGGACGCACTCGACCGGACGCTGAGGGACTGGGTGACGTCGTACGCCCTGGGTCACGCGTCCCACGAGGAGATCGACCGACTGGGGATGACGGCCGCGCTGCGGCTGGCGGCGGTGCGTGCGCTCGAAGGGCTGCCGGTCCGGCCCGACGCGGTGATACTCGACGGCAAGCACGACTATCTCGGGGCGCCCTGGCGGGTCCGAACCGTGATCAAGGGTGACCAGTCGTGCGTGGCCGTCGCGGCGGCCTCGGTGATCGCCAAGGTGCACCGCGACAAAATGATGGCCGAACTGGGTGCCGAGCATGCAGACTTCGGTTTTGCGGACAACGCCGGGTACCCGTCACCCGTGCACAGGGCCGCGCTGGAGGTCCGGGGACCCACCCCTTACCACCGGCTGTCGTGGGCGTATCTTGATGCGCTGCCCCAGTGGCGTCATCTCAAGAAGGTCCGCAGCTGGGCGGACGGAAGTGTTCCGGCGATCGAGGGTCAGCTCGGCTTCGATTTCTGACGATTCCGTTCGCACTCATGTGCCACCCGGTGGCGCGAGCCGTACCAATGTTTGATAAAAATCAGCCCATGCCTCTCATTCCCGAGGAGCCTCAGATTCACGAGAGTGCCCAGGGTCCCCGCGCCACTCCGGCCAACAGCCGTACCGCGCCGACCCCCCGCCCCGTACCCGGT
>NZ_LIQT01000376.1 GCF_001418415.1 Streptomyces hirsutus | reverse complement strand
GCACGGTCGGTCACCGGAGGCGGCCGGTGACCGACCGTGCCGTTGCGCGGAGCCGAACCTGGGTGGAAGGGTGGAATCAGGCACCGGCTCGGGAACGCCCGGGGCTCCGGAGAACCGGGGTGCGGGTGATGCCGGTGTCCCGTGCAGGCGCGGCCCGGAACGGGCCACGGCGGGAACGGGCCCGTCCCCACCCCCTGGAGGTCCCCGTGAACAGAGCCGGCGGTTGGGGAGACGACGTCTACCAGCCCGATGGATCCGAGGTCCAGGACGACGCCGGACTGCTCGACGCCGAGGACACTCTCGAGAACGACGGCGTCGCCGACCCCCTCGACCGGGGCTGGTCCCCTCCCGAGCGGCCGTGGGCCGTGGAGCACCGCGGTGTGACGGCGTCGGAGCGCAGGGCGGGCGAGACCCTGGACCAGCGGCTCGCCGAGGAGCTGCCCGATCTCGCCGCCGCCGACGGTGACGACCTCGGTGACAGCGAGGGCACCGACGGCGAGCTCCTGGACAACGAGGTCGGTGCCGTGCGCTCCGGCCGGCTCGTGGCCCCCGACGAAGGGGCGCACGAGGACGAGGAGACCGCCATGGTCGCCACGGACGTCGGCATCGACGGGGCGGCGGCCTCGGCCGAGGAGGCCGCCATGCATGTCGTCGACGAGGACACCCTCCCTGGCTGACCTCGCCGTTTCACGGCCGTGACGGCCGTGACGACCGTGACACCCGTCCGAACGGCGCAGGCCGCCCGGGCCGTCACCCGAACCGTCCCGGCCGTCCGGGACGTCCGGCCCATCCGGATCGGTCCCCTCGCGCGCCGCACGCATCGCCCACGTCGTAGAGGAGCGTCCATGCAGCAGGACAAGCACCCCGACTACCACCCCGTCGTCTTCCGCGACCGGGCCGCCGGATACGCCTTCCTGACCCGGTCCACCGCGACCAGCGAGCAGACGATCGAGTGGGACGACGGCGAGACCTATCCGGTCGTGGAGGTGGAGATCTCCTCGGAGAGCCACCCCTTCTACACGGGCACGGCACGGACCGTGGACACGGAAGGACGCGTCGCCCGCTTCGAGCGCCGCTACGGCGGTGAAAGTTCCGGCTGAGCCGACGACGGCGGCCACCGGGCATCCCCGCCGGCGACGACCACCGGTCGTCCGCGCCTCAGATCACGTTGAGCGCCGCCGCGCAGCCCACTCCGCCGAGCAGCATGAACGCGGGCATCAGTACCTTGAGCTCCACCCAGCTGCCCGCCCGGAACCGCATCCCCTTGGGCGGACCTATGGGGTACCAGCGCTTGCGGCCCACCGGTATGGGCCACAGGATCGGGCAGCCCGAGACGGTCAGGGCGTCCCCGATGTCGTGCACCAGCGCACCCAGGACGATCGGCAGCCCCAGCCACAGGTACTCCTGGCCGGGCTCCGTGAACAGCCAGCCGGCACCGTTGCCCGGCTCGTCCAGGATGCCTGCGAGGATCCACGAGCTGGTCGCGGCGAGCAGCCACACCAGTACGTCGCTGCTGGCTCCTCGCGTGGCCCGCCACAGCAGGCCCTCGATGGCCAGCACCATGTGGACGAAGAGGATGGCCAGCACCGCCCACCGGCCGCCCGTGATCGCCAGGACGGAAGCGCCCCCGCCGATCAGGACCGCCCACAGCCAGGTGTGGGTGAGGGTGCGGTGACCGCCGGAACGGCGCGGGTCGCCCGGTTTCCTGGTGGCCTTGTAGACGGCGTACGACAGCTTGTCGACGATCTCGCACAGCCTCTTGGACACGGGACCGAAGGACCGCGATATCGTCGCCGCCTTGTGGTCCAGGTCCGGGGCGAGGGCGGCACCGGCGCAGATCAGGGCGCCGACCAGGAGCACCGGCCAGGGCATCGGTTTTCCGGCGGCGGTCGTGGCCGCGCCCACCCCGAGCCATGCCGCGGCACCCGACAGTGAGTGTGCTGGTCCCATCATCCCCGTTGCCCGCCCTATTCCACTTGTGCCGCTGTCCAGTTGACCAGGTGCGTCGACGCCCCTTCGGCGACACAGCGTAGCCTTCACGATCTTCATCCCCGAATCCGATTCCCGCGCGGGGCCCGGTGGCAGGCAAGATGGGGGCGTGACCCTCATCGATCAGCTGCCGCCGACCGCCGACCCCGACGCCCTCTACGAAGCCTTCGAGTCGTGGGCGGGGGAACGCGGTCTCACGCTCTACCCGCACCAGGAGGAGGCGCTGATCGAGGTGGTCTCCGGGGCGAACGTGATCGTCTCGACCCCGACCGGTTCGGGCAAGAGCATGATCGCGGCCGCTGCCCACTTCGCCGCGCTGGCCCGGGACGAGGTCACCTTCTACACGGCGCCCATCAAGGCGCTGGTGTCGGAGAAGTTCTTCGAGCTGTGCAAGATCTTCGGCACGGAGAACGTCGGCATGCTGACCGGCGACGCGTCCGTGAACGCCGATGCCCCGGTCATCTGCTGCACCGCCGAGGTGCTGGCGTCGATCGCGCTGCGTGACGGCAGGAACGCCGACGTCGGCCAGGTCGTCATGGACGAGTTCCACTTCTACGCGGAGCAGGACCGCGGCTGGGCGTGGCAGATTCCGCTGCTGGAATTGCCGCAGGCGCAGTTCGTGCTGATGTCGGCGACGCTCGGCGACGTCTCCTTCTTCGAGAAGGACCTCGCCCGCCGCACCGGCCGCCCCACGTCGGTGGTCCGCTCGGCGACCCGGCCGGTCCCGCTGTCCTACGAGTACCGCTACACGCCGCTCACCGAGACGCTCACGGACCTGCTGGCGGCCCGGCAGGCTCCGGTCTACATCGTGCACTTCACGCAGGCCCAGGCGGTGGAGCGGGCACAGGCGCTGATGAGCATCAACATGTGCACGCGCGAGGAGAAGGACAGGATCGCCGACCTGATCGGCAGCTTCCGCTTCACCACCAAGTTCGGCCGCAACCTCTCCCGCTACGTCCGGCACGGCATCGGTGTGCACCACGCCGGCATGCTGCCCAAGTACCGGCGGCTGGTGGAGAAGCTCGCGCAGGCCGGTCTGCTGAAGGTCATCTGCGGTACGGACACGCTGGGCGTGGGGGTCAACGTCCCGATCCGCACGGTGCTGTTCACCGCCCTGACCAAGTACGACGGGAACCGGGTGCGCACGCTGCGGGCCCGCGAGTTCCACCAGATCGCGGGCCGGGCCGGGCGGGCCGGCTTCGACACCGAGGGGTTCGTCGTCGCGCAGGCCCCCGAGCACGTCGTCGAGAACGAGAAGGCGCTGGCGAAGGCGGGCGACGACCCGAAGAAACGCCGCAAGGTCGTCCGCAAGAAGGCGCCGGAGGGGTTCGTCGCCTGGTCGGAGCAGACCTTCGAGAAGCTCATCGGTTCGGATCCCGAGCCGCTGACCTCCCGTTTCCGGGTGACGCACACGATGCTGCTGTCGGTGATCGCCCGGCCCGGGAACGCCTTCGCGGCGATGCGTCATCTCCTCGAGGACAACCACGAGCCGCGCAAGCAGCAGCTGCGGCACATCCGGCGGGCGATCGCGATCTACCGGTCCCTGCTGGACGGCGGCATCGTCGAGAAGCTGGACACACCGGACTCCGAAGGACGGATCGTGCGGCTCACCGTGGATCTGCAGCAGGACTTCGCGCTGAACCAGCCGCTGTCCACCTTCGCGCTGGCCGCGTTCGAGCTGCTGGATCCCGAGTCGCCGTCCTACGCGCTCGACATGGTGTCCGTGGTGGAGTCCACGCTGGACGACCCGCGCCAGATCCTCGCCGCGCAGCAGAACAAGGCGCGCGGCGAGGCGGTCGCCCTGATGAAGGCGGACGGCGTCGAGTACGAGGAGCGCATGGAGCGCCTCCAGGACATCACGTACCCGAAGCCGTTGGAGGAACTGCTCTTCCACGCCTACGACACCTACCGCAAGAGCCACCCGTGGGTCGGTGACCATCCGCTGTCGCCGAAGTCCGTGGTGCGGGACATGTACGAACGGGCGATGTCCTTCACGGAGTTGGTCTCCCACTACGAACTGGCCCGGACCGAGGGCATCGTGCTGCGGTACCTGGCCAGCGCCTTCAAGGCCCTGGACCACACCGTCCCGGACGATCTGAAGTCCGAGGACCTCCAGGATCTGATCGCCTGGCTGGGCGAAATGGTGCGTCAGGTCGACTCGAGTCTGCTGGACGAGTGGGAGCAGCTGGCCAATCCCGCGGAGATGACCGCCGAGGAGGCCCAGGAGAAGGCCGACCAGGTGAAACCGGTCACCGCCAACGCGCGTGCCTTCCGCGTCCTGGTCCGCAACGCCATGTTCCGCCGTGTCGAACTGGCCGCTCTGGACCAGGTGGACGCGCTGGGCGAGCTGGACGCCGAGGCCGGCTGGGACGCCGACGCCTGGGGCGAGGCGATGGACAAGTACTGGGACGAGTACGAGGACCTCGGCACCGGCCCCGACGCCCGCGGTCCCAAGCTGCTGCTGATCGAAGAGGAGCCGGACAACGGACTGTGGCGGGTCCGGCAGATCTTCGACGACCCGAACGGCGACCACGACTGGGGTATCAGCGCCCAGGTCGACCTCACCGCCTCCGACGCGGAGGGCCGCGCGGTCGTCCGGGTCACCGCTGTCGGCCAACTGTGAACGCAGGAGCATAGCGCCCATGACGAACCCGACCGAGAGCCTCGTCGCCCTGCTCGACCTGGAGCAGATCGAGGTCGACATCTTCCGTGGCCGCAGTCCGCAGGAGTCGTTGCAGCGGGTCTTCGGCGGCCAGGTGGCCGGCCAGGCGCTGGTCGCCGCGGGACGCACCACGGAGGGCGACCGCCCCGTGCACTCGCTGCACGCGTACTTCCTGCGGCCCGGGCGGCCCGGGGTGCCGATCGTGTACCAGGTCGAACGGGTACGGGACGGCCGGTCGTTCACGACCCGCCGGGTCACCGCCGTGCAGCAGGGCCGCACGATCTTCACTCTCACCGCCTCCTTCCACAAACCCGAACAGGGGAGTTTCGAGCACCAGCTGCCGCCGGCCCGCGAGATCCCGGACCCGGAGTCGCTGCCGACCGTCGCGGAGGAGATCCGCGAGCATCTGGGCGAGCTGCCGGAGCAGTTGGAGCGGATGGCCCGCCGTCAGCCCTTCGACATCCGCTACGCGGACCGGCTGCGCTGGGATCCGGACGAGGTCAAGGACGCCGAACCGCGCAGCGCCGTGTGGATGCGTGCGGTGGGCCCGCTCGGCGACGATCCGCTGGTGCACACGTGCGCCCTGACCTACGCCAGCGACATGACCCTGCTGGACGCCGTTCGGCTCCCGGTGGAACCCCTGTGGGGTCCGCGCGGCTTCGACATGGCGTCGCTGGACCACGCGATGTGGTTCCACCGCCCGTTCCGTGCGGACGAGTGGTTCCTGTACGACCAGGAGTCGCCGATCGCCGTGGGCGGGCGTGGTCTGGCCCGAGGGCGGATCTACGACCGTGAGGGGCGGATGCTGGTGTCCGTCGTCCAGGAGGGGCTGTTCCGGGCGCTGTAGATCACCGGGCGGATCACCCGGGCCGACCCGGTCAGCGGTCGGCCGGTCGCCGGGCAGCCGGTCGCCGGGCGGCCGGTCCCCGGTTCCTGCCGCGCCACCGGGCGAGCAGCGTGCGGAACGCCCCGCGCGGGCGTTCCGGCTCCCGGAGAACCTGTCCGGCCGGCGCGGGGCGGTAAGAGGCGGAAGCCGGACGGGGCGCCGGCCGGTGTTCGCGGGCCTCCGCCAGCAGCCCCACGAGCTCCGCCTGGAGCCAGGCGATCTCGTCGGAGTCCTGAGCGGTCACGAGGGTCTCCGTGAGGACGGCGCCGGGTGAGCCCGGAGCCCCGTGGGAGGGCCGCTCGGGACGGAACCGGCTGAGGTGGGACCGCTCGTAGGGGTCCTTGACGACCTCGCAGATGTGTGTGGGATCGAGCAGGGACGCGAGGGCTCCGGCACGCGACCACGGGTCGGTGGCCCGACGGAGCAGGATGGCCAGCCGGCGGGTACGCCAGTTGCGGGCCCGCAGGTCGAGACTGGTGTCGAGCTGTCCCCCGAGGTGGTCGGACGTCCGGTCCCTCAACAGCGAGGTGTTCCTCTCGTCGGCCGTGAACTGCCTTAGTTCCTCTGCGAGATAGAGCCAGACCACGGCACGGTGGCGGTTGAGGTGGAACCTCGTGGGAGCCAGCAGCCCCAGCCGGGCCAGTCGCGTGAACCGGTCCTTCGTCACCCCCATGAGCAGCGCGCCCTCCGTGGCGCCCACGATCCTGACGCTCTCCCGCAGGGCCTCCGGACGACCTGGCCTGGCGCGGAGCCGTTCGATTTCGGCGCGGTCCACACGGCGGCCGGTTCCCCGCTCGTCGGGGGTGGTGCGAATCCTGCCGAGGTCCACGGCGAGGTCGAACTCGCTGGGCTCGAGGCCGAGTTCCCGTGCCGCACGGCCCGCCGTGACCCGGGAACCGGCGGTCGTGACTTCATGTGTGGCGGTGTTTCCGGACATGCTCGTCTCCCCCGTGGAGTGTGCTCGGCCGGCGCCGTGCGCGCCGTCCGGAGAAACCGTATCCGGTCCGTCACTCTTCGTGACAGACCTGTGGACAACTCCACGGAGGTCGACGAACGCGCAGGTCAGGTACCTGTGGGGTCTCCGGGTCCCGGTCGGCGGGCGTCCACGTCCAGGTGCTCGCCGACCCGGTTGACCAGCAGCGTCATCTCGTACGCGATCCGGCCGATGTCGGCCTCGGCCCCGCTGAGCACGCACAGGCAGCTACCGTTGCCGGCCGCGGTGACGAAGAGCACCGCGTCGTCGAACTCGATCATCGTCTGGCGCATCCCGCCCGCGCCGAAATGCTGTCCGGAGCCCTTGGCGAGGCTGTGCAGTCCGGACGAGACCGCGGCTAAGTACTCCGCGTCCTCGCGTCGAAGCCTCGTACTCGTCCCGGTCACCAGCCCGTCGTTGGACAGGACCAGCGCGTGCCGCACCTCCTCGACTCTCTGGGTCAGGTCGTCCAGCAGCCAGTCGAGTCCCCGTTTTTGCGTCATGTCGTGAATCTCCCCCTTGCTCTTCCCCGTATGGATCCTCCGCCAGCCTTCCCCACGGGCGGGCGCCGGACAAGGAGGATAGGAGCCATGGGACAGAGGATGACCGACGAGGAATGGCGGGCGTTCGTCTCGCACGGAACCCGCACCGCCAAACTTTCCACCGTGCGTGCCGACGGCAGTCCGCACGTGGCGCCGATCTGGTTCGTGCTCGACGGGGACGACGTGGTGTTCAACACCGGCAGGGAGACGGTGAAGGGGCGCAATCTGGCCCGTGACGGGCGGGTGGCCCTGTGCGTGGACGACGACCGGCCGCCGTTCGCCTTCGTGGTGCTGCGGGGCCGGGCGCGGATCTCGGAGGATCCCGGGGACCTGGTGCGTTGGGCCACCCGGATCGCCGCGCGGTACATGGGCCAGGACCGTGCCGAGGAGTTCGGGGCGCGCAACGGCGTGCCGGGCGAACTCCTCGTCCGTGTCGCCGTCGAGAAGGTCCTGTCGGAGAAGGGCGTCGCGGACTGATCGCCGGGCCACGGCACGAGGTGACCCGGCCCGGGCGGTCTCACGCGGGGTGACATGGCCGGGGGCCGGCCGTGGCCGGATCCAGTGCCTCGGCGGCGTGTGCGATCGCGTGGAGCGGTACGCCGTCAAGGCCCGTCGGGTGTGGGGCCCCGGGCCCCGGGCCGTCCGGTGGGGGATCATGCCGGGCATGAGTGACGACCACACCCGTGTCCAGGAGTTCTTCACCGCGCGTGCCGCCGACTGGGACCGCCGGTTCCCCGACGACGGTCCGGCCTACGCGGCGGCGGTGGCCGAGCTGGGGCTGCGCGAGGGCGCCCGGGTGCTCGACGCCGGCTGCGGCACCGGACGGGCCCTGCCGCCGCTGCGCGCGGCCGTGGGCCCTTCCGGAACGGTCCTCGGCGCAGATCTGACCCCGGCCATGCTGCGGGAGGCCACGCGGGCCGGACGGGGCCACGACGGGACGCTGCTGCTCACCGACGTCTCCGCGCTGCCGCTGCGCTCGGGATCCCTCGACGCCGTGTTCGCGGCGGGCCTGATCGCACACCTGCCCCACCCTGCCGAGAATCTCCGGGAGCTCGCGCGGGTGGTGCGGCCCGGTGGCGTGCTCGCGCTGTTCCACCCGATCGGCAGGGCGGCACTCGCCGCGCGTCAGGGCCGCTCGATCACGCCGGACGACCTCCGCGCGGAGCAGAACCTCCGTCCACTGCTGACCGGTTCGGGCTGGCGCATGACGTCGTACGTCGACGAGGACGCCCGGTTCCTGGCGCTGGCCGTCCGCGCGGGCTGAGCGCCCGGACTCGCGCCGGGGCCTCTCGGTCCGCGTGCCGCACCGGCCGGAATGCGGTCGGTGCGGGCCGACGGGCCGGAGAGCCACGGCTCCGGGTGCGGCTGCGAGGTCGTGACAAGGAGCTCGGGGGCGGATTAGTGTGCGCGCCGGTGGACGAACCCGACGGGGAGGCTGGAATGGCCGGGACGGACGAGGAAGCCGTCGCCGCCGCGGACGACGCGCTCTACGTGCTGACGGCGGCGCTGCTGACGCCGGCGAAGTTCCCGAGCGTGCTGGGCGACGACTACCCGGAGGCGTGCGCGGCGCTCGGTCTGCCCCCGCTCGCCGACGGGTACGGGCTGATACTCGGTCAGGACGGCGAGGGCGCCCGGTGGACCGTCGCGATCGACGACGTGTCGCTGGTCGCCGTCGCGATCGCCTCCTGGGACTGCGGTATGGAGCACGATCTGTCGCCGGAGGAGCACACGGTCGTCGCAGCGCTGCCCGGCTGGCCCCTCTCGGTCGCCGTGGCGGCTCCGAACGTGCCCGCGCCGCACGATCCCGGCCCCGAGGTCACCGACGGGCCCGTGCTGGCGCCGCCCGACTCCGGCGCCTGGGGACCGGCACAGCGGCGTCTGGGCGCCGACGAGATCGCGCTCCGGTGGGCGCTCTGGCGGGACCAGGTCGACGACTCGGCCTTCCCTGTTCCGGGCGGCTCCGTGGAGTCCTCCGCCGGCGCTGGAGATGCCGCCGGTGACGGCTCGGCCCGCGGCAGTCCGGCCGACGAGAAGCCGACCGGCGAGAGCACGACCGTGGAGGAGCCGAGCGGGGGCGCCCCGTCCGACGACCCGAACGGGCGGCGGACGGGTCACAGCGGCATTCGGCGGGTCCTGGCGGAGGCACGTGCCTACGTCTCCTCGCCGCCGCCGCTCGGCCGGGTCCGCTCGTCCTTCGCACCGGGCGACGCCCGCACGCTGCGTGCCGACGGGCCCGGCTGGTCCCTGGTGGCCAGGACCGACGACATGGCGTTCGTCCTGCTCGACGACGAACCCGGCGAGGTCCTCCCGGTGGGCAGGGGGCCGGAACTGCCGGGTCTCCTGGAGGGCTTGGACAGGATCGCCGTACGGCCTCTCTGAAACGCGCCCGGCGGGGTGCCTGTCTCCGGATGAGATGAGGGGTGCGCCTGCCTTTGCGCATGTGGGGTGAACCCCCATGCGAAGGCGCCGTTCCGTAGGGCGTCAGCCCATCGATGATGGCAGCGTTGGGCCCGCACCATGGGGCAGCTTCGCGCTCCGTACCGTGCCCTCTTCCGCTTCCCGTCCTTCCTGGAGGCCGTCATGCGCCCGTCCCTAGGCGTTCCGTTGCTCGCCTTCGCCCTCGCGGCGGCGGCCCTCATCGCTCCGGCTCCGGCCGCCGCCGCCGTCGCTGCCGAGGACGAACACTGTGCGCGCCAGGAGCGTGTGCGGGTGCCGGGCGCGGCCCACCAGCGCACCACCTGTCTGGCCGACCTGACCACCACGGGATTGGCCGGCACCCCGTACACCGATCTGGCGGACCAGGCAGGGCTGCTCGCGGCCGCCACCCGGTCGCCGTCCGGAGTGCCCGGTATCCAGGTCGACGGGTACTTCCCGGACTCCTCCCGCTTCAACACGACGCACGGCTGGGCGCACGACGCGCAGTTCGTGATCCGGCTGCCCGACCGGTGGAACGGCGGGCTGGTCGTCACGGGCGCACCCGGCACCCGCAAGCAGTACGCGACCGACAAGGCCATCTCCGACCGGGTACTGGCCCAGGGATACGCGTACGCCTCGACGGACAAGGGCAACAACGGGGTCGACTTCTACCGTGACGGGATCCGGCCCGGTGACGCGGTGGCCGAGTGGAACACCCGGACCACGCAGCTCACCCGGGCGGCCAAGCGCGCGGTGGCCCATCGTTACGGGCACGCTCCGCGCCGGACGTACATGACCGGCGTCTCCAACGGCGGCTATCTCACCCGCTGGCAACTGGAGAACCACCCGGAGCTGTACGACGGCGGCGTGGACTGGGAGGGCGCGCTGTGGACCGCCGACGGGACCGGCCTGTTCTCCTCCCTGCCGGTCACGGTGGCCCGGATGTTCGGCACGGCAGGGGACGAGGACCTGCACGCGGTGGGCTTCGCACCGGGCTCCGAGTTCCTGTGGCCCTACCACGAGAAGGCCTACTGGGGTGTCACGCAGAAGATCTACCGCGCCGAGTTCGACCCGGCCTATGATCCCGCTTGCCCGGGGCCCTCGGCCGGGACCACGGTGGAGCAGATCCTGGCGCCGTGCGCGTCCGACGCCACGTACGACTACGCCTCGCGTCCCGCCTCCGTGCACCGCGCCGCGGCCCGGGTCGCACTGACCGGGCGTATCGGCCGGCCGCTGATCACGCTGCACGGCGATCTGGACGCACTGCTGCCGCAGGCCGCCCACTCCGATGTGTACGCCCGCATGATCGACGCGAAGGGCCGGGGAGCGCTGCACCGCTACTACACGGTGCAGGACGGCACCCACGTCGACGGGCTGTACGACACCCATCCGGACCGGCTGCGGCCGATCCTGCCCTGCTACCGGTCGGCGTTCGACACCCTGACCGCATGGGTGGAGCGCGGAGTCGGGCCGCCCGCGGACCGGACGATCGACAGGCCCGCGGACGGCGACGTGGTCAACTCCTGCGCACTGGACGGTGCCGAGGCGGCGACGCGGTAGCAGGGCCCGAGCAGGGGCCCGGTCCTCCGGGACGGGCTCCTGCGTCTCAGCGGCCCAGCTCCTTGCGCGAAACACGGCGCAGCCTGCTCCGCTGCGAGGGGTCCAGGGTGAGGTACGCGGCGGCCGGGACTCCCAGGATGATCAGGAGCGCCGCCCACCAGGGCAGCCAGATGAGCAGGATGAGCCCGGCCGCCACACCTCCCGCGGCGATCTTGGCATTCTTCGACATGGTGTCGCCTCCTTCGCGGCCACTGCCGCTCTCTGTCGTGAAAACGGCCCCGCGCTCCCGGCGGTTCCGACCGCGACCCTGAGACGTCCCTGAGGTTCGCCCCCTAGGGTTCCCTCAGGGGCCGTCGCCGACTCGCCGAACCCCGGCTCGCCGGCCCTCCGGGACGGAGCACGACCGCGTGTCCATGGTGTCCCAGTTCACACCCCAGGCATACCCGGGCGGCCATGGCCGTGCTGTACTCTCGGCGGCTCCGACCCCACTAGTCAAGTTTGATGAATCAAGGATTTCGTGAGCGCTGCGCAGACGACTCCCGTGTTTCCCTCCTCCGCCCAGTACGCCGACCTGGCCCGCTGCTCCGCCGTATTCGTACCCGGCGACCCCGCCCGCACCGGCCTCATGGCCTTCTGGCGGCCCGAGGGGTCCGCTCCCCCCGTCCTGAACACGGCGCAGGCCGAGGAGCTGACCGTCGTCGTGCCCGACGGCGAGGGGGTGCAGGCGGTGGGCGTCCCCGCGGTGCTGCTGCCGGTGCGTGCCGCCCTGCCCGTCCTCACCCGCGCGCGGGCCGGCGGCGACGGGCACCCGGCCGCCGTCTTCTGGGGTGCCGCCGCCGTGCACGCGCTGCGTCTGGTGGCGCGCGGTCTGCTGCTGCCGGGGCTGTCCCCGGCCGGTCACGACGCCTGGCGCGCGGGTCCGCTGGACGCGGAGGACGTCGAGGCCGTGCGCCGGCTCGCCGCCGCGATGCCGCCCGAGGCCCACGCCCAGCCGCTGGACGGCCCCGGGCCCCTTCGGCTGCCCGACCCCGAACGGCTGCTGCGCGCCTTCCTCGACGCGGTCGCCGACACCCTGCCCCGCTCCCCCGCCGCGCCCCTGGTGATCGGCTCCCCCGCCTTCGCCGTGCCCGAGCCGCAGCACCTGCCCGCACTGCGCGAGTGGGCCGCCGACGTTGCCGCGGGCCACGACGCGGGCGTACGCCTGTCGCTGCGCATCGAAGTGCGCGGCCTCACCGACGCACCGGAGACCTGGGCCGCGCCGGAGACGCGGGAGGCCCCGGGTGCCTCGGACCACGCCGGCCCCACCGCCCACCCCATCGACGACGGCACGGACGACGGCAACACCGACGTCACGTTCCGGGCCGTACTCCAAGTGCACGGCGTGAGCGATCCCGCGCTCGTCGCGGACGCCACCGACGTGTGGGCCGCGGCCGCGGAAGGCCAGGACGGTCCGGGCGGCGCGGCCGGCCCGGACGGCGGCTTCGGGCCGCGGGCCCGGATGGACACGCTGCTCGCGCTGCGCCGGGCCGCCCGCGCCTGGGCCCCGCTCGCACCCCTGCTGTCGGCGACCGTGCCCGACGCGGTCGAACTCGCCGACGACGAGGTCACCGAGCTCCTCGGGGAGGGCGCGAGGGCGCTCGCGGCCGCGGGCGTCGACGTGCACTGGCCCAAGGAGCTGATCCGCGGACTGACCACCCGCGCGGAGATCGGCCCCGCCGACGAGGAACGGCTGTCCGGCCGGGCGGGCTTCAAGGACGCCTCCCGGCAACCGTCCTTCCTGTCGGCCGACGCGCTGCTCGCCTTCGACTGGTCGTTCGCCCTGGGCGACCGGACGCTCACCCGCGCGGAGCTGGACCGGCTCGCGGAGACCAAACGCCCCGTCGTGCGGCTGCGCGACCAGTGGGTGCTGATCGACCCCCGGGAGGTGCTCCGCGCCCGCGCGCGCCGGGACCACGCGGTCACGCCCGTCGACGCGCTCGGCGCGGCCCTGACCGGCTCGGTGGAGGTGGACGGCCGCCGGTTCGAGGTGCGTCCCACCGGCTGGCTGGCGACCCTGCGGGACCGGCTCGCGGACCCCGAGTCCCAGGAGTCCGTCCCGCAGCCCGCGGCCCTCGCCGCCACGCTGCGGGACTACCAGCGGCGCGGGCTGAACTGGCTGGCCCACATGACGTCCGTGGGCCTGGGCTGCTGCCTCGCCGACGACATGGGCCTCGGCAAGACGATCACCCTGATCGCCCTGCATCTGCACCGGCAGTCCGACCCCGCGTCCGCCGGGCCCACCCTCGTGGTCTGCCCGACCTCCCTGATGGGCAACTGGCAGCGGGAGATCGAACGGTTCGCGCCGGGCACCCCGGTGCGCCGCTTCCACGGTGCGCGCCGCTCGCTGGACGGTCCGGCCGACGGCGGGTTCGTGCTCACCACGTACGGCACCATGCGCCTGGACGCTTCCCGGCTCGCCGATGTGTCCTGGGGGATGGTCGTCGCCGACGAGGCGCAGCACGTGAAGAATCCGTACGCGGCGACGGCCCGGCAGTTGCGGTCCATCGGCGCACGCGCGCGCGTGGCGCTCACCGGCACGCCGGTGGAGAACAATCTCTCGGAGCTGTGGGCCATCCTCGACTGGACGACGCCCGGACTGCTGGGCCGGCTCGGCACCTTCCGCAGGCGCTACGCGGATGCCGTGGAGGGCGGGACGGATCCTGCCGCGGCGGAGCGGCTGGCCCGGCTGGTACGGCCGTTCCTGCTGCGCCGCCACAAGTCGGACCCGGGGATCGCGCCCGAGCTGCCGCCGAAGACGGAGACCGATCACCCGGTGTCGCTCACGCAGGAGCAGACGGCGCTGTACGAGGCGGTGGTCCGCGAGGCCCTGGCCGAGATCTCCGGCACCTCCGGCACCTCCGGCACCTCCGGCGTCTCGGGGACCGACGGCATGGCGCGGCGGGGAATGATCGTGAAGCTGCTGACCGGGCTGAAGCAGATCTGCAACCACCCGGCGCAGTTCCTCAAGGAGGAACGGCCGGCGATCGCGGGACGGTCCGGGAAGCTCGAACTGCTCGACGAACTCCTCGACACCGTGCTCGCCGAACAGGCCTGCGTGCTGGTCTTCACGCAGTACGTGCAGATGGCGCGGCTGCTGGAGCGACACCTCTCCGCGCGGGGTGTGCCGTCGCAGTTCCTGCACGGCGGCACACCGGTCGCCGAACGCGAGGCGATGGTACGACGCTTCCAGGACGGCGAGGTCCCGGTCTTCCTGCTGTCGCTCAAGGCGGCGGGCACCGGGCTGAACCTCACCCGCGCCGAGCATGTCGTGCACTACGACCGCTGGTGGAATCCCGCCGTGGAGGCGCAGGCCACGGACCGCGCGTACCGCATCGGCCAGACCCGGCCGGTGCAGGTGCACCGGCTGATCGCCGAGGGCACGATCGAGGACCGCATCGCCGAACTGCTGGTCCGCAAGCGCGAGCTGGCGGACGCGGTGCTCGGCTCCGGCGAGGCGGCGCTCACGGAACTGACGGACGCGGAGCTGGCGGATCTGGTGGCACTGCGAGGGGGCCCGCGATGACCCGGTACGACGGTGACGGAGCAGAAGTGGAAGAAACCGACGACTGGTACGAGCCGGAGGGAGTCCCTGTGGGTGGGGCCGACCCGGACGGAACCGACCCGGAGGGGACCGACGGCGGGGCCGGTGCGGAGCGGACGTTCGCCGCGCTGCCTCCCGCGCGGGGACGTGGTTTCGCGCAGACCTGGTGGGGCCGGGCCTGGCTGACGGCACTGGAGGGCACGGCCCTGGACTCCCAGCAGCTCAAGGCGGGCCGTCGGCTCGCCCGCGCGGGAGCGGTCGGCGCCGTGTCCGTACGGCCGGGGCGGATCACGGCCGTCGTCCAGGACCGTGACCGCACGGCGCACCGCGCGGACGTGCTGCTGCAGGAACTGTCCGACGAGCAGTGGGACCGCTTCCTGGACATGGCCGTCGAGCGGGCCGGGCACGTGGCGGCGCTGCTCGACCGGGAGATGCCGCCGCATCTGGTGGAGGACGCGGAGCTGGCCGGGGTCGAACTGCTGCCGGGCCTGGGCGACCTGGAGCCGGAGTGCGACTGCGGAGCGTGGGACCACTGCGGTCACACGGCGGCGCTCTGCTATCAGGTGGCCCGGCTGCTGGACCATGACCCGTTCGTCCTGCTCCTGGTGCGGGGACGCGGTGAGCGCGCCCTGCTGGACGCGCTCCAGTCGCGTGGCGGGCCGTCCTCCACCTCCGGGAAGCGGCCGCGGCCGGAGGGTGTGGACGCGGCCGAGGCGTTCGCGGCGGGCGGCATCCGGCCTGCGCTGCCCGGCGTTCCCCCACTCCCCGCGGAGCCGGGGGTGCCGCCGTCGCTGGACACGGACGAGCCGCCCACCGCCGGAGTCGACCCGTCCGCCCTGGAGTTCCTCACCGCGCGGACCGCCGTGCAGGCCCACCGTCTGCTGGCGGAGGCGCTCCGGGAGGGGCACGAGCGGCACCCGCCGGCGCCGGAACCGACGGTGGCGCGGGACGCGGTACGACTGGCCGCAGGTGAGCCCCCGCGCGCCGTGACGGCCCGGCTCGCCGACGGTTCGGGCCGTGGCCGGGAAGGCCTGGCGGTGGCGGTACGGGCCTGGCGCCAGGGCGGTGCGGCGGCGCTGACCGTGCTCGACGAGGAGTGGACGGTGGACGCCGAGGCCCTCGCACGCGCGGGTGCCGCCCTCGCGTCGGCCTGGGCCGAGAGCGACGAGGCCGAACGGCCGGTGCTCCGGGCCCGCGCCAACCGCTGGACCCTCGACGGCGGGCGGATCCAGCTGCGGCTCGGGCGCGACGGCCGCTGGTGGCCGTACCGCAAGGAGCGCGGCCGTTGGGTCCCCGCCGGAGCCGCCGCCCAGGATCCGGCAACGGCCCTGGCCACAGCGGACTCGGAGGCGCGAACGGAAGCGTGAACGGAACCGGAGGCGGACACGGCGGCGGGGCGGCCCTCCGGGACGTAGTCCCCCCGCCCGGAACACCGCCGCGCCGGCCCTCGTACGCCCCGCGCTCCGCTCGGTTCAGCGCAGCGCGGCATCCCCCAGGGTCGGCGGCGGGAGCGATTCGAGGCCGCTCGGCAGGTTGCTGGGCACGCCGCTCGGCAGGTCGGTGGGCAGACTCGGCAGTTCGGTCGGCAGCAGGCTTTCCAGGCCGCTGGGCAGCTCGCTCGGGAAGTCCGACGGCAGCTCGGTGGGGAAACCGGACGGCAGCAGGCTCTCCAGATCACTGGGGAGTCCGGACGGGATGCGCGGGGACGGCTCCGGCGAGCCGTCGGTCCGGCTCCCTGTGGGCTGGTCGTCCGGCGCGTCGTCGTCTCCCGACGCCATCAGCACGATGACGGCGACGGCTGCCACGGCCGCGAGCGCGGCGAGCACGATGAACAGAAGATTCCGGCGCCCGCCGGGACCGCGCCCCGGCCCTCCGCCGCCGGG